>NZ_CEEDEB010000004.1:363147-388246 GCF_979253795.1 Roseateles sp. AC306 | reverse complement strand
GGCGTGGGGGTGGGGTCGGAAGGGTCGGGGTTCGGCAGTGCGGGCGTGCCGTCGTCGCCAAAAAGGCTACGCGACAACACGGGCGCCTCTGGCGTTTCGGCAGGCGCTGCTTCTGGCGCTGCTTCTGGCGCTTGCTCAGGCATCGGTGCGAATGCTTCTTCGGGCGCCTCGTCGGGCATCACTGCCGGCGCATCTTCGGCGTCGTTCAGCAACTGGCCTTGCAGCGCCTCGAAGGCCGGCGGCTCGCCACCGGCTTCGAGGGCCGGCAGTTGTTCCAGGCTGGCCAGCCCCAGGTCGTCGAGGAAGGACTTGGTGGTTGCGTACAGCGCCGGCCGGCCGGGCGTCTCGCGGTGGCCGATGGCTTCGATCCAGCCGCGGTCTTCGAGCTGCTTGACGATCTGGGTCGCGACGACAACACCACGGATGTCTTCGATGTCGCCGCGCGTGACCGGCTGTCGGTAGGCAATGATGGCCAGCGTTTCCAGCACGGCACGCGAGTAGCGCGGCGGCTTCTCGGGGTGCAGCCGGTCGAGGTATTCGCGCAGCTCGGGGCGGCTCTGGAAGCGCCAGCCCGAGGCCAGCGCGACCAGTTCGACGCCCTTGCCTTCCCAGTCACGGGAAAGATCGTCGAGCAGGCTGCGCACGCTGTCGGCACCCAGCTCGTCGGCAAACAGACTGCGCATCTCGCGCAGCGTCAGCGGTTGCGAGGCACAGATCAGCGCGGTTTCGAGGACGCGCTTGGCATCCTGTGTGTTCATGAACTCAACTTCGCACCCTCAATGGGTAGAGCTCTGGCGGTGGGCCCCGGCGTCTGGACGCTTTCAATTAAGCGTTCGTCAGGCGGCTGGGGCGGTCTGGCTTGCATCGGGCGCGGCCCTGGCCTTCAAGGGCCGGGTGCGCCATCGAGGTGGTTGGCAGCTTCGGGTGACTGCGATCCCGCTACGGGCTGCATCCAAATCGGGCAGCGCTCAGGCATGACAACCGAAGCGCATTGTAGCCACGTCAGCAGCGCCCGGCCGTCCGAAGCCGAGAACGCCCCCCTTCGCGGAGGCAGCGGGCAGCGCGAGCGTGGGCGCACTTCAATCCTCAGGCAGCCCGGCGGCGCCGATTTCGGCCCACGCGGCGGCCAGGTCGGCGGGGGGCGGCGCGCTCAGCACGAGGGTCTCGCCGGTAGCCGGGTGCGTGAACGACAGCCGCGCCGCATGCAGGGCCTGGCGCGTCAGGCCCAAGGCCTGCAAGCCGCCGTACAGCGTGTCCGCCACCAGCGGGTGGCCGCTGTGCATGAGGTGGACGCGAATCTGGTGGGTGCGCCCGGAGTGCAGCACGCAGTGCACGGCGCTGACAGGCCGGCTCTGAATACCGACCTCCACCTCACCCACGCCGAGCGGGAAGACATCGGTGCGCGCCGGCTTGCCCATGTTGGCCGGCGCCACTGCCATCTTCACGCGCGAAATCGGGTCGCGGCGCAGCGGCTTGTCGACGACGAAGGCCTCGTCGGCGCGGCCCCAGGCCAGGGCCAGGTATTCGCGGTGCACCTCGCGCGCGCCGATCTGGCGGCTCAGCGCCGTGACAGCTTCCGTTGTCTTGCCGACGATCATCAGGCCGCTGGTGTCCTTGTCCAGCCGGTGCACGATGCCAGCGCGCGGCAGCGTGGCGGCGGCCGCGTGGTGGGCAAGCAGGCCGTTCATCAGCGTGCCCGACCAGTTGCCAGCGGCAGGGTGCACGACCAGGCCGGCGGGCTTGTTGACGACCAGCAGGTGCTCGTCCTCGAAGACGAAGTCCAGCGCCATCGCCTCGGCGCGGAAGGCGCGGCTTTCGTCGGTCGGCTGCAGCTCGATCTCGATGCGCTGGCCCGCGCGCAGTTTGTGGGCCGGCTTGGTGATCGGCTTGCCGTCCGCGGCGACGCAGCCTCGCTCGATGAGGACCTGCAGGTGGTTGCGCGAGAACTCCGGCGCCTGGGTCGTCAGCCAGCGGTCCAGGCGTTCGCCATGGCCGGCGGCGTCAACGTCGGCCACGCGCCTTTCCGCGTCGCTGCTGTCCTCTGCGTCTTGCTCGAAATCGTCTTGACCCCCCACCCTATACTCCGCGTCCATTGTTCAGTGTGACCGGCCGGCAGCTAAGCCCCGACTTCAGACATGTTTGTTGAGAAATTCAAGGCCGGTCGCATCGTCGCCGGCGCCGTCCTGATGGCGCTCGCGCTCGGCATGAGCGGCTGCGGCTCCATGGGCAAGGACGACCCGAACTCCCAGGCCGCCCTCGACAAATTGTATTCAGACGCAAAAGACGATCTGAATGCCGGCAGTTATGACCGCGCGATCAAGACGCTGGAGAAGATCGAAGGCCGCGCCGCCGGCACGCCGATGGGCCAGCAGGCGACGCTCGATCTGGCCTGGGCCTACTACAAGACCGCCGAGCGTGCGCAAGCAGTCACGACGCTGGACCGCTTCATCAAGCTCAACCCGTCCAGCCCGGCGATGGACTACGCCCTCTACATGAAGGGCCTGGTCAACTTCAACGAAGACCTGGGCCTGTTCGGTCGCCTGGCCGGCCAGGACGTTTCCGAGCGCGACCAGCAGGCCTCGCGCGAGGCGCTGCTGGCCTTCCGCCAGCTCGCCGAGCAATTCCCCGAGTCTCGCTACACGCCCGACGCGACGGCGCGCGCCAACTTCATCTCCAACACGCTGGCGGCCTACGAGGTGCACGTCGCGCGCTACTACTTCAACCGCAAGGCCTATGTCGCCGCAGCCAACCGCGCCCAGACGGCCGTGGCCGAGTTCCAGTACGCGCCCGGTATCGAGGAAGCGCTCTACATCATGGGCGAGAGCTACGACAAGCTCGGCCTGACCCAGCTGCGCGACGACGCCCGCCGCGTGCTGGACAAGAACTTCCCCGACAGCGCCTACGCCACCGGCGGCGCCAAGAACAAGAAGCCCTGGTGGAAGCTTTGGTGAGCGCGCGGCGCCGCTGAACTGGATTGAACGGGCCGTCAGGCCCGTTCTGCATTGAGGAGCTGGAGCCAGGCCAGCGCCTCGGCCTCATTGGCCACTGCCGTCATCGGTGGCAGCGCGGCGCGCAGGCGGCGGCCGTAGTTCATGCCGGCCATGCGCGGATCGCACACCACCAGCAGGCCACGGTCGGTCTCGGTGCGGATCAGGCGCCCGGCGCCCTGCTTCAACGCAATCGCCGCCTCAGCGACGAAATACTCCGAAAACGCATTGCGCCCCTGCGCCTCCAGGCGCTGCACGCGCGCCTCCACGAGCGGGTCGTTGGGCGGCGGGAAGGGCAGCTTGTCGATGACGACGCATTGCAGCGCGTCGCCCGGCACGTCGATGCCCTCCCAGAAGCTGGCCGAGCCGACCAGCACGGACGCCGGGTTGTCGATGAAACGCTGCAGCAGCACGCGCTTCGGGAGGGCGCCCTGCTGCAGCACGGCGATGGCGGCACCCGTTTCCTCGAAGCGCTCGCGCAGTGCATCGGCCACGGTCTGCAGGTTGCGCAGCGTCGTTGTCAGCACAAAGGTGCGGCCGCCCAGGGCCTGGGCCAGACGCGAGGCCAGCAGCGCGACGCTGGCCGGGTGGGCGGGTTCGCTGGGCTTGGGGAAGCCACGCGGCACGTACAGGCGCGCATTGGCTGGGTAGTCGAAGGGGCTGCCTACGCGCAGCACCTCGGCACCGGTCAGGCCGGCGGGCTCGGTGAACCAGGTCAGGCCGTCGTCGTCGCCAAGCGTGGCCGACGTGAACACCCAGGCCTTGGGCGGCCCCTCGAGCTGTGCCTGCATGGCCTCGCGGATGTCCAGCGGCGACTCGACCAGGCGGGCCGCATGCGGGCTGATGTCGATCCAGCGCACATCGCCCGGGTCCGGGTCGGCGGCGAAGCGCTTGGCGAGGTCGCGCAGCTCCTGCGCTCGCTCGCACAGGCGGGCGAAGTCGGGGGCGGCCTCGCGCACGGCTGTCAGCGCTTCGAGCGCCTGCGCGCAGGCCGTCTCGACACCCAGCAGGGCCGCGCCGAAGGCCGGCTGGCTGGCGCGCTCCTTCCAGCCCAGCTTGAGCGTCCCGCGCAGCTCGCGGCCAGCCGTGGCAAGCGCCCCGGCGGCGGCCAGGCGCAACTCGCGCGCCGCCTTCTCGACGGCCGCATGCAAGGCCTGCCAGTCGTGCACACCGCGGGCATGGGCCAGGCCCTGGGCCAGCGTGTCGCGGGCGAAGTCGATCAGCGCGGCCGTGCCCAGCAGCGTGCCGAGGAACTGCACGCCGGCCTCGGCGAGCTGGTGGGCCTCGTCGAAAACGGCGATCTCGACGCTGGGCAGCAGCTCCGCCACGCCCGTGTCGCGCAGCGTCATGTCGGCAAAGAACAGGTGATGGTTGACGACGACGACGTCCGCATCCATCGCCTCGCGCCGCGCTTTGACCACGTAGCAGGCCTTCCAGTCCGGGCACTCCTGACCCAGGCAGTTCTCGCGGCTGGAGCTGACGATGGGGATGATGGGCGAGCGCTCGTCCAGGCCGTCTATCTCGGCGAAGTCACCCGTCGTCGTGCCCAGTGCCCAGCGCTCGATGCGCGCCAGCGACAGCGCCGTGCGGCGGTCCGGGAACTCGCCGGACACGCGCGCTTCCTTCATGCGGTGCAGACACAGGTAGCTGCTGCGGCCTTTCAGCAGGGCCAGCCGTACCGGCATGTTCAGCGCCTTGGTCAGCCTCGGCAGGTCGCGCAGAAAGAGCTGGTCCTGCAGGCTCTTGGTGGCCGTGCTGATGAGGGCCCGGCTGCCGGCCAGCAGCGTGGGCACGAGGTAGGCAAAGGTCTTGCCGACGCCGGTGCCGGCCTCGACGACCAGCGCGTGGCGGCGTGCCAGCGCGCGGGCGACGGCCCGGCTCATCTGCAACTGTTGCTCGCGCGGCTTGTAGCCCTTGTCCAGCCGCGCCAGCGGGCCATCCATGTCGAAGGCGGCCAGCACGGACTGTTCCAGTTCGTCGGCGGCAGGAGGTGCGGCAGGGGTGGCCTGATCGAGCGCGTCGAGCCAGTCGTCTAGGTCAGGCGAGGTCATCGGGCTCCGTTGCGGCCTCCAGCCGGGCCATCATGTCGCGCAGCGCCAGGCGGCGCTTCTTCAGACGCTGCAGCGCCAGTTCGTCCAACGGTGGCTGTTCGACCAGCCGGTCGATCATTGCGTTGAGGTCGGCATGCTCCATGCGCAACTCGATCAACCGCCGGGTCAACGAGTGAAGTTGTTCATCCATTCCGGGGGGTTGCAAGGGAAGGTCGCGACGGGCCAAAGCGAACGGGCCAGTATAGTTTTCGGCATGGCCTCCTCCTCCGCCGTCGGATTCCGACTCAACGCCGCCACCGGCACCCATCGCGGGGATCGCGCCTATCAGCAGGACCAGGTGGCCGTCGTCGCCCACCCTCGCATCGAGGGCTGCGTGATGGGCATCGTGGCCGACGGCATGGGCGGCAAGAGCGGCGGCCGCAAGGCGGCTGACCAGGTCATCCTGACCGCGCGCCAGCTCTTCGAGCGCTACTCCCCCGACGACGAATCGCCCGCCGAACTGCTGGGCCAGATCACGTCCGAGGCCCACTTGATGATCAAGCTGACGGCCATCTCCGCAGAGGAGGAGCCGCACAGCACCATCGCGGGTTTCGTCGTCAGCAGCGACCGCTGCGTGCACTGGATCCATTCCGGCGACTCGCGCATCTACTGGTTCCGCGGCGCCCGCTTGGTGAAGCGCTCGATGGACCATTCCTATGTGCAGCGCCTGGTCGACGAAGGCCAGCTGACCGAGGCCGAGGCCAGCTCGCATCCGCAGAGCAATCTGCTGACGGCCTGCCTGGGCACGGTGCAGGACCCGACGTCGACGTCGGAGCGCTTCGAGGGCCTGGAAGTGGGCGACACGCTGATGTGCTGCAGCGATGGCCTGTGGCACTACTTCACCGCCCAGGAGCTGGGCAGCGTGCTGTACAGCCTGCCGCCGCGCGAGGCGGCCGAGCTGTTGGTCAGCAAGGCGCGCCAGCGGGCCCGGGGCGGCGGCGACAACCTCTCGGTTGCCATCGTCAAGCTCGAGAACCTCGACTGATCACTTGGGCGCAGACGCGCCCGATGCAGGCAAGCGCGGCGGCAAGGGCAGAGGCGCGGCCGGCTTCCCGCGCGACTTCAGCTTGGCCTCGTTGTCGGCGATGCGCTGGCGCATGCGCTCCTCCCGCTGCTGCGCCCGTTCGCGGCGCTGAGCCGCCTCAGCTTCAGCCTTGCTGAGGGCCTGGCGCTGCTCGCGTTCGGCCGCCTCGGGGCTGCGGCTCCTGGTCGGACGGGACGCGGGGGTCGCCGGTGGCGATGACTGTGGCGCGGCCAGCAGCCGCTCGCGGCGTTGGCCCTCGTCCTGGGCGGCAGCCAGTTCGCGCTCCTTCACGCGCTGCGTCTGGGCGGCGGCGCGGGCGCGGCGCTCTTCGGCAGCGAGTTGGTGCTCATGGCGGACCAACGGTGCCAGCGCGTCCTGGCGGCGCTTGCGCAGCTCCTCGAGGCAGGGGCTGACGGCAAAGCGCTGCTCGCATTCGAGCTTCTCGCGCGCAAAGCGCTGCTCCACGGCCACGCGCTGGGCGGCGACCTCGGCGCGCGTGGCGGGCTGGGGCGGCGCTGACGCGGCGGCGGCAGCAATGAGGATCAGCAGGAGACTCATCAGGTCAGTGAGGTATCGACTTCACGGCGGGCCAGTGCAAGGTACTCCGCCGAGCGCATTTCCTGCAAGCGCGACACGGTGCGCGGGAATTCGTGGGCCAGCGGGCCCTCGGTATAGAGCTGATCGGCCGGCACGGCGGCCGAGATGATGAGCTTGACGCGACGGTCGTAGAGCACGTCCACCAGCCAGGTGAAGCGGCGCGCCTCGCTGGCCAGGCGCACTGGCATCTCGGGCACGTCGGACAGGATGACGGTGTGGAACTGGCTGGCCAGCTCCAGGTAGTCGTTCTGCGAGCGCGGGCCGCCGCACAAGGTCTGGAAGTCGAACCAGACGACGCCGCCGGCGCGCCGGCGGGCGAGGATGGCGCGGTGCTCGATCATCAACTTGCGGTCCTCGTCCTGGGCTTCGGCGAGGGACTCGAAGGCCTGCGTGAGCGCCGCTTCGTTCGCGTCGTTGATCGGCGTCAGGTAGAGGTTCATGTCCTCCAGCGTGCGGCGCCGGTAGTCGGTGCCGGCGTCAACGTTGATGACCTCGAGATTGGCCTTCAGCAGCTCGATGGCCGGCAGGATGCGGTCGCGGTGCAGGCCGTTGGGATAGAGGCCGTCCGGGTGGAAGTTGGACGTCGTGATGATGGACACGCGGTTGCGGAACAGCGCGTCCAGCAGCCGGTGCAGGATCATCGCGTCGGTCACGTCGGAGACGTGGAATTCGTCGAAGCAGATCAGCCTAAAGCGGCGCGCGATGCGCTTGCCCAGCTCGTCCAGCGGATCGGCGATGCCCTTGAGCTCCTGCAGCTCGCGGTGCACCTCGCGCATGAACTCGTGGAAGTGCAGGCGCGTCTTGCGCGTCAGCGGCACGGCCTGGAAGAAGCAGTCCATCAGGAAGCTCTTGCCCCGCCCCACGCCGCCGTACATGTAGACGCCACGCGGGATGGGCGGGCGCACCAGCAGCTTGGTGACGGCGTTGGCGCGGCGGGCCTTGTAGCTGGCCCATTCGTCCTGGCAGCGCTGCAAGGCTTCGACCGCGCGCAGCTGCGCCGCGTCGGCTTGGTAGCCACGCTCGGTGAGGGTCTGCTGGTAGAGATCAGTGACTGAGGTCATCGCAAAAAAAGGGGCGACTGTCTGGCCGCCCCTTTCGATTCGCTGCGCGCGATCAGAAGTTCAGCGTGCGCTTGTCGATGGCCAGCGCCGCTTCCTTCGTCGCCTCGCTCAGCGACGGGTGCGCATGGCAGATGCGTGCGATGTCCTCGGCCGAGGCCTTGAACTCCATGGCGACGACGGCCTCGGAGATCAGCTCCGATGCGAACGGACCAATGATGTGCACGCCCAGGATCTCGTCGGTCTTGGCATCGGCCAGGAACTTGACGAAGCCGGTGGTGTCGCCCAGCGCGCGCGCGCGGCCGTTGGCCAGGAAGGGGAACTGCCCGGCCTTGTAGGCCACGCCGTCGGCCTTGAGCTGCTGTTCGGTCCTGCCGACCCAGGCGATCTCGGGGCTGGTGTAAATGACCCAGGGCACGGTGTTGAAGTTGACGTGACCGTGCTGGCCAGCCATGCGCTCGGCAACGGCCACGCCCTCTTCCTCGGCCTTGTGCGCGAGCATCGGGCCGCGCACGACGTCGCCGATGGCCCAGACGCCGGGCAGGTTGGTCTTGCAATCGTCGTCGACGACGATGGCGCCGCGCTCGTCCAGCTTGAGGCCGATGGTCTCGGCCCCAAGGCCGATCGTATTTGGCACGCGGCCGATGGAGACGATCAGCTTGTCGACCTCCAGCGTCTTCGCCTCGCCCTTGGCATCGGTGTAGGCGACGCTGACACCCTTTTCGCCCGACTTGACTTCGCCGACCTTCACACCGAGCTGGATGTCCAGCCCCTGCTTCTTGAAGACCTTGGCGGCCTCCTTGGCGACGCTCTCGTCCACCGCACCGAGGAAGGCCGGCAGGCCTTCCAGCACGGTGACTTCAGCGCCCAGGCGGCGCCAGACCGAGCCCATCTCCAGGCCGATGACGCCAGCGCCGATCAGGCCCAGCTTCTTGGGCGTCGCGCCGACGCGCAAGGCGCCGTCGTTGGAGAGGATGTTTTCTTCGTCGAAGGGCACGCCGGGCAGCGCACGGGCGTTCGAGCCGGTGGCGACGATTACCTGCTTGGCCTGGATGACTTCCTCGCCGGCCTTGAGTTCATAACCGCCATCCTTGGCGGCAACGAACGAGCCGCGACCGTGGAAGAACGTGACCTTGTTCTTCTTGAACAGGTAGACGATGCCGTCGTTGTTCTGCTTCACGACCTGGTCCTTGCGGGCCAGCATCTTGGCGACGTCCATCTTGACGTTGTCGGCCGTGATGCCGTGGTCGGCAAAGTGGTGGTTCAGCTGCTCGTAGTGCTCGCTGGACTGCAACAGCGCCTTGGACGGGATGCAGCCGACGTTGGTGCAGGTGCCGCCCAGGGCGGGGCCGCCCTTGTCGTTTTTCCACTCGTCGATGCAGGCCACGTTCATGCCCAGCTGGGCCGCGCGGATGGCGGCGATGTAGCCGCCGGGGCCGCCGCCGATGACGACGACGTCGAATTGCTTGGTGCTCATGCTGATCGTTCCTTGTCTTAGATGTCGAACAGCAGGCGAGCGGGATCCTCGAGCGCTTCCTTCATCGTGACCAGCCCCAGCACGGCTTCGCGGCCGTCGATGATGCGGTGGTCATAGGACATGGCGAGGTAGTTGATCGGGCGCACGACGACCTGACCGTTCTCGACCACGGCGCGGTCCTTGGTGGCGTGCACGCCCAGGATGGCCGATTGCGGCGGGTTGATGATGGGCGTGGACAGCATCGAGCCGAAGGTGCCGCCGTTCGAGATGGAGAACGTGCCGCCGGTCAGGTCGTCGATGGACAGCTTGCCGTCCTTGGCCTTCTGGCCAAACTCGGCGATCTTCTTCTCGATGTCGGCAAAGCTCATCTGGTCGACATTGCGCAGCACCGGCACGACGAGGCCGCGAGGCGAGCCGACGGCGATGCCGATGTCGAAGTAGCCGTGATAGACGATGTCGTTGCCGTCGACCGACGCGTTGATGATCGGGTACTTCTTCAGCGCCGCGACGGCCGCCTTGACGAAGAAGCTCATGAAGCCGAGCTTGACGCCGTGCTCCTTCTCGAACTTCTCCTGGAACTTCTTGCGCATCTCTATGACCGGGGCCATGTTGACTTCGTTGAAGGTGGTCAGGATCGCGTTGGTGGACTGCGACTGCACCAGGCGCTCGGCGATGCGGGCGCGCAGGCGGGTCATGGGGACGCGCTGCTCGGGGCGGTCGCCCAGGTTCTGCTGAGCCGGTGCGGCCACGGCCGGCAGCGGCTTGGCGACGGCGGGCGAGGCGGGCACGACCAGCGGGGCAGCGACAGCGGCAGGCTTGGCAGAGGCGCCGAGAGCGTCGCCCTTGGTCACACGGCCGTCCTTGCCGGAGCCGGCGACGTCGGTCGCGGCCAGACCCTTCTCGGCCAGGATCTTGGCAGCGGCGGGCATGGCCACGTCGCCCTTGCTGCCGCCGGTGGCGGCGGCAGGCGCAGCAGCCGCGGCGGGTGCAGCAGCGGGAGCCGCAGCAGCAGGCGCAGGAGCCGCAGCGCCTGCCTTGCCTTCGCTGTCGATCTTGGCGAGCAGTTGCTGGCTGGTGACGGTGCTGCCGTCAGCGACCAGGACGTCGCTCAGCACGCCGGAGGCCGGTGCGGGCACTTCGAGCACGACCTTGTCGGTCTCAATCTCGACGAGGGTTTCGTCGATGGTGACGGCCTCGCCGGGCTTCTTCTTCCAGGTCAGCAGCGTGCCCTCGGAAACGGATTCGGAAAACTGGGGGACTTGAACGTCAACGATGGCCATGGTGGGAGGCTCCGTGTCTTATTTGGGTGTGATGTGCGCAGGCGCAAGCGAACGCAGCGCCTGAGCAGGCGCCGCGCAACGCAGTCTTATTTGGTGAGGATGAAGCCCTTGAGCTTGGCGAAGGCCTGATCGAGCAGCGCCTTCTGCTGCTCCTGGTGCAGGTGCGCATAGCCGCAGGCCGGGCTGGCGCTGGCCGGGCGGCCGGCGTAGCCGAGCTTCTGGCCTTCGCTCATGTTCTCGTGCACATAGTGCTGCACGAAGAACCAGGCGCCCTGGTTCTGCGGTTCATCCTGGCACCAGACGATGTCCGTCGCGTTCGGGTACTTCTTGAGCTCCGCCGCGAAGGCCTTGTGCGGGAAGGGGTAGAGCTGTTCGACGCGCACGATGGCCACGTCGGCAGACTTCTTCTCGGCACGCGCGCGCACCAGGTCGTAGTACACCTTGCCTGAGCAGACGATGACGCGCTTGACCTTCTCTGCGCTCACCGTCGCGTCCTGCTCGCCGATGATGGTCTTGAACTCGCCCTTGGTGAATTCGACCAGCGGCGAGGTCGCGTCCTTGGCCCGCAGCAGGCTCTTGGGCGTCATGATGACCAGCGGCTTGCGGAACATGCGCAGCATCTGGCGGCGCAGCACGTGGAAGATCTGCGCGGCGTTGGTGGGCTGCACGATCTGCATGTTGTTGTCCGCGGCCAGCTGCATGAAGCGCTCCAGGCGCGCCGAGCTGTGCTCGGGGCCCTGGCCTTCGTAGCCGTGCGGCAGCATCATCGTCAGGCCGTTGGAGCGGCCCCACTTCACTTCGCCGGAGGCGATGAACTGGTCGATGACGACCTGGGCGCCGTTGACGAAGTCGCCGAACTGGGCTTCCCAGATCGTCAGCGTGTTCGGCTCGGCAGCGGCATAGCCGTATTCGAAGCCCAGCACGGCTTCTTCGGACAGGATGGAGTCGATGACGGTGAACGGTGCCTGGCCGTCAGCCACGTTCTGCAACGGGATATAGGTGCCGGCGTCCCAGTTGGCACGGTTCTGGTCATGCAGCACGGCGTGGCGGTGGGTGAAGGTGCCGCGGCCGCTGTCCTCACCGGACAGGCGCACCGGGTAGCCCGAGGCCACCAGCGACGCGAAGGCCATGGACTCGCCCATGCCCCAGTCGATGTTGACCTCGCCACGGCCCATCGTGGCGCGGTCCGCGTAGAGCTTGGCGACGAGGTTGTGCGGGGCGAAGTCCTTGGGCAGCGTCGTCAGCTTTTCGGCCAGGCGCTTCCACTCGGCCACGGGGATCGCCGTGTCGCAGTTGTCCGTCCACTTCTTGCCGAGGAAGGGCGACCAGTCGGTGGCGAACTTGCTCTTGAAGTTGGTCAGCACCGGGTCGACCGTGTGGCGGCCTTCGTCCATGGCGGCGCGGTAGGCCTTGACCATGTCGTCCGGGCCTTCGGCCGGCAACACGTTCTGCGCCACCAGCTTGTCGCCGTAGACCTTGCGCGTGCCGGGGTGGGCGGCGATCTTCTTGTACATCATCGGCTGGGTCAGAGCCGGCGTGTCCTGCTCGTTGTGGCCCAGCTTGCGGAAGCAGACGATGTCCAGCACCACGTCCTTCTTGAACTCGGCGCGGTAGTCCATGCACAGCTGCGTGGCCCAGACGACCGCCTCGGGGTCGTCGCCATTCACGTGCAGCACCGGCGCCTCGATCATCTTGACGACGTCCGAGCAGTACCAGGTCGAGCGCAGGTCGCGCGGGTCGCTGGTGGTGAAGCCGATCTGGTTGTTGATGACGATGTGCACCGTGCCGCCGGTGCGGTAGCCCCGGGTCTGGGCCATCGCCAGCGTTTCCTGGACAACGCCCTGGCCACCGAAGGCTGCATCACCGTGCACCAGCACCGGCAGCACCTGGGCGCCTTCGCTGTCGCCGCGGCGGTCCTGGCGGGCGCGCACGCTGCCTTCGACGACCGGGTTGACGATCTCTAGGTGGGACGGGTTGAAGGCGAGGCTCAAGTGCACCGGGCCGCCAGGCGTGGACACGTCCGAGCTGAAGCCCTGGTGGTACTTGACGTCGCCCGCCGGCAGGTCTTCGGCAGCCTTGTGCTCGAATTCGGCGAACAGGTCGGCGGGCATCTTGCCCAGCGTGTTGACCAGCACGTTCAGACGGCCGCGGTGGGCCATGCCGATGACGATTTCCTGCACGCCGCGCTCGCCGCCGCGCTGGATCACTTCGTCCATCGCCGCGATGAAGCTCTCGCCGCCTTCCAGCGAGAAGCGCTTCTGGCCGACGTAACGGGTGTGCAGGTAGCGCTCCAGGCCTTCGGCCGCGGTCAGGCGGTCGAGGATGTGCTTCTTCTCTTCGGCGCTGAAGCTGGGCTTGCCGCGCGCCTTCTCCAGGCGCTCCTGCCACCATCGCTTCTCGGCCGGGTCGGAGCCGTGCATGAATTCGGAACCGATGCTGCCGCAGTAGGTCTCGCGCAGGGCCTGCACGATCTGGCGCAGCGTCATCGTCTCGCCGCCGAAATAGCTGTTCACGGCGCTGAACGAGATGTCCATGTCGGACTCGGTCAGGTCGTAGAACGCGGGGTCGAGTTCGGGAATCTTGGGGCGCTCGGCGCGCTTGAGGGGGTCCAGCTCCGCCCAGCGATTCCCGAGGAAGCGGTAGGCCGCGATCAGCGACTGGACGTGGACCTGCTTGCGGGCGACGGCCAGATCGGCACTGCTGGCCTTGCTGGCGAAGGCGTTGGCCTTGGCGCGCTGGGCAAAGGATTCGACCACCGGGGCATGGGCCACATCACGGGCCTCGCTGCCATCGACCGCCGGGACGTGCTGCAACGCGTCGAAATAGGCGCGCCAGTTGTCGGGGACGGAACCGGGGTTGTCGAGGTAGGCCTCGTACATCTCCTCCACATAGGGCGCGTTACCGCCGAACAGGTAGGAGTTGGACCTGTATTGCTGCATCATCTTTCGCTCACCTCATGCCCCGGTTTCCAGGGAGTTGGCTGGTTGAAGAACCTTCCGCGACACGGCTCGACCGATTTGCGGATTGCGACCCACCTTCACTGTTTCCAGCAAAAGGGACGGGAAGGAATAAAACTTTCAGGGGACGGACTCTAGCACTGCGGGTTTGCCCGAGCCGTGGTTGAGGGTGCGACAAACTTCACGCGGCAGCACGCCTAAAAGTTGACTGACTCGTAAACTTGCGCCCGCTTCAGCCCCGCGATTGAATGGCTGCTGGCGAGGGACATTGAGGAGATCCCATGCAAGTTCAGGTCGTCGACTACCGCGCACCCGACGCGGCCGAGAAGTTCACCCGCTCCCTGCACGAGACCGGTTTCGGCGTGCTGACCAACCATCCGATCCGACAGGCACTTGTGGAGAAGATCTATGCCGATTGGCTGGCCTTCTTCAACAGCGAGGCCAAGCACGGGTTTGCGTTTTCCAAGGAAACGCAGGACGGCTATTTCTCCACCGCGATTTCCGAAACCGCGAAGGGCTCCAAACAGAAGGACATCAAGGAGTACTTCCACGTCTACCCCTGGGGTCGCATCCCCGAGCAGTTGAAGCAAGACGCCCTCACCTACTACCGCGAGGCCAACGCACTGGCGGAGGAACTGCTGGGCTGGGTGGAGCGCTACACGCCGCCCGAGATCGCCGCCAGGTACCGGGAGCCGCTGTCCAACATGATCAAAGGCAGCAGCAAGACGCTGCTGCGCGTGCTGCGCTACCCGCCGCTGACGGGCGACGAGCCGGCCGGTTCCATCCGCGCGGCGGCCCACGGCGACATCAACCTGCTGACCATCCTGCCCGCCGCCAACGAGCCCGGCCTGCAGGTGCTGGGCACCGACAACGCCTGGCACGACGTGCCCTGCGACTTCGGCACGCTGACCATCAACATCGGCGACATGCTGCAGGAAGCCTCCGAGGGCTATTACCCGTCGACCCAGCACCGCGTCGTCAACCCGACCGGCGAAGGCGCCAAGAAGAGCCGCGTGTCGCTGCCGCTGTTCCTTCATCCGCGCGACGACGTGGTCTTGTCGGATCGCTACACGGCCAACAGCTACCTCGATGAGCGCCTGCGCGAGCTGGGCGTGAAAACCTGACTCAGCGGGTCATCGCCATCCACCCCGACGCGCCGCCCAAGCCGGCGCTCGGGGAACCCTGCAACGGCTGCGGCGTCTGCTGCCTGGCCGAGCCCTGCCCGCTCGGCGCGATCCTGAGCCGGCGCCTCAAGGGTGCATGCGTCGCCCTGCGTTGGGACGGTGCACGCTATGTGTGCGGGGCGCTGACGGCGCAATCGAGCGGCTTGGTTGGCAGGATCGGCGGCTGGCTGGTGAAGCGCTGGATTTCATCCGGCAGCGGTTGCGATTGCTCCCTAGAAGTAGCGGGCAAGCCCTAGCCGGAGCGCCTGCCACTGCCGCTACATTTTTTGGCTTCTGCCGTCCCACAAGGAAGCCGCATGAATGCCACCTTTCGTCTCCTGCCCCTGCTGCTCGCCCTGACCCTGGGCAGCGCGACCGCCGCCCCACTGCGCTGGGCCGCGCAGAACGACATCCTGACGTTGGACCCGCACTCGCAGGACCACAACACCTCCAACGCCATCGGCACCCACATCTACGAGGGCCTGACGCGGCTGGGCAGGGACTACCGGCCCGAGCCGTCGCTGGCCACCAAGTGGACCTATCTGACCCAGACTCAGGTGCGCTTCGAGTTGCGCAAGGGCGTCAAGTTCCACGACGGCGCGCCGTTCACGGCGGACGACGTCGTCTTCAGCTTCGGCCGCATCACGCAGCCGCAGGGCACCAAGCAGACCTACGTGTCGGGCATCAAGGAGATCAGGAAGATCGACGACCACACCGTCGACCTGCTGCTGGAAGCGCCCACGCCGATGCTGCTGCAGAACATCATCAGCTTCCCCATCATGAGCAAGGCGTGGGCAACCAAGAACAACACGACCAACACGCAGGACTACAAGGCCAAGGAAGAGAACTACGCCTCGCGCAACGCCAACGGCACCGGGCCCTACAAGCTGGTGATCTGGCAACCCGACCAGGCCGTGAAGATGGTGGCCAACAAGGACTGGTGGGACAAGAACCCGGGCAATGTGACCGAGTTGAGCTATCTGCCGATCAAGTCGCCGCCCACGCGGGTGGCGGCGCTGCTGTCGGGCGACGTGGACCTCGTCACCGACCTGCCGCCGCAGGACTTCTTCAAGCTCAAGGAAGACGGCAAGGTCAAGCTGCTGGAGGGCGCGGAGATCCGCACCATCTTCTTCGTCATGGACCAGGGCAGCGACGAGTTGCGCGAGTCCAGCGTGAAGGGCAAGAACCCGTTCAAGGACAAGCGCGTGCGCGAGGCCATGAACCTGGCGCTGGACCGCGAGGCGATCAAGCGCAGCATCATGCGCGGCTTGTCGGTACCGGGCGCGTTGATGGTGCCGCCGGGCGTGAATGGCTATGACGCGGCGCTGGACACGCCAGTCAAGCCAGACCTCGACAAGGCCCGCAAGCTGCTGGCCGAGGCCGGCTATCCGCAAGGCTTCGACGTGCCGCTGCACTGCCCCAACAACCGCTATGTCAACGACGAGCAGGTCTGCCAGGCGGCGGTGTCGATGTGGGCCAAGATCGGCGTCAAGACGCGCCTCGTCGCCGCTCCGTTCGCCACGCACAGCCAGACCTTTCAGCGCGGTGAGTCACCTTTCTTCATGCTGGGCTGGGGCGTGTCGACCTACGACTCGCTGTACGCCATGCAGGCCTGGGGCCACACGCGCACCCAGGGCGCCGACGGCAACTTCAACTTCGGCAAGGTCAGCGACGCGACGCTTGACGGCCTGATCCAGAAGATCAAGTTCGAGCCCGATGTGCCGAAGCGCAATGCGCTGATCAAGGAGGCGCTGCTGCGCATTCGCGATGAGGCCCTCTTCATTCCCATCCATCACCAGATCCGACCCTGGGCGATGAAGCCGGGCGTGGACACCACCCACCGGTCCAACGACTACTTCGAAGCTCGCTACACCACCGTCAAATGAAGCAACTCGCCACACTTGCCGCCCTGCTGCTGGCCACCCACCTGGCTGGCGCCAACACGCTGCGCTGGGCGGCGCAGAACGACATCCAGACGCTGGACCCGCATTCGCAGAACCACTCCGCGACGACAACCATCCAGGGCTATGCGTATGAAGGGCTGACGCGCTACACCGAGACCTTCGACGTCGAGCCCGCGCTGGCCGCGAAATGGACCTACACGACGCCGACCCAGGTGCGCTTCGAACTGCGCCGGGGCGTCAAGTTCCATGACGGCACGCCGTTCACGGCAGACGACGTGGTCTTTAGCCTGCAGCGCATCAGGCACCCGGCCAGCAACATGGTCATCTACGTGTCGGGCATCAAGGAGGTCAGGAAGATCGACAGCCACACGGTGGACCTGGTGCTGGAAGGCCCCAGCCCCGTGCTGCTGCGCAACCTGACCTTCGTGCGCATCGTCAGCAAGGCCTGGGCGACCAAGAACCGCTCCGAGAACCCACAGGATTTCAAGGCCAAGGAGGACACCTACGCCGCGCGCAACGCGATGGGCACGGGGCCGTTCAGGATCACCGGCTGGACGCCAGACCAGCGGGTCACGATGGTGGCCAACAAGGACTGGTGGGACAAGCCCAAGGGCAACATCGCCGAGGTGACGTATCTGCCGATCAAGTCGGACGCCACACGCGTCGCCGCGCTGCTGTCGGGCGACCTGGACCTGCTGACCGACCTGCCGCCGCAGGATGTCGCCAAGCTCAAGGCCGACCCCCGCCTCAAGGTCGTGGAAGGCCCCGAGAACCGCACTATCTTCTTCGCCATCGACGCGGCCAGCGACGAGATCAAGGGCGCGAGCGTGAAGGGCAAGAACCCCTTCAAGGACAGGCGTGTGCGCGAGGCCATGTCGCTGGCCATCGACCGCGAGGCCATCAAGCGCAGCTTGATGCGCGGCCTGTCCATCCCGGCGGCCCTGATGGTGGCGCCGGTGGCCTATGGTCATTCGGCGGAACTGGATGTGGTGCAGAAGCCCGACGTCGCGCGCGCCAAGCAGCTGATGACTGACGCCGGCTATGCCGACGGCTTCGAGACGCCGCTGGCCTGCCCGAACGACCGCTACGTCAACGACGAGGAGATCTGCCAGGCCGTCGTGTCGATGTGGGCGCGCATTGGCATCAAGGCCAAGCTGACGACCCAGCCCATGACCCAGCACTCCGCCGCGCTGCAGCGCTTCGAGCTGCCGCTCTACATGTACGGCTGGGGCGTGACGACCTTCGATGCGCAGTACACGCTGCAGGACATCGTCCACACCAAGACCAGCGGCGCCGACGGCAAGGGCAACTACTCGCGCGTCAGCGATGCCAAGGTGGACGCGCTCGTGCAGCAGATGAAGGTCGAGACCGACGTACCCAAGCGCCTGGCCCTGATGCAGGAGGCGCTGAAGCGCACCCGCGACGAGTACCTCTTCATCCCCATCCACCACCAGGTGCGACCGTGGGCGATGAAGGCCGGCGTCAGCATCCCGCACTCCGCCAATGACGCACCGCAGGCGCGCTGGGCAACAGTGAAGTGAATGGTGAAATGATGCCGGCGTGAAGCCACCCGTCGTCAACTTCTCGACGATCCAGTCCGTCGTCGAGATCACCGCCACTCTCGCCTTCGCGCTGTCCGGCCTGCTGGCCGGCGCACGCAAGCAGCTCGATGTCGTCGGCCTTTGCATCATTGCGGGGCTGTCCGCTTTCGGTGGCGGCACGCTCCGCGACGTGCTGCTGGACCGGCGCCCCTTCTTCTGGGTCGAGCATGCCGACTGGCTGTGGGGGCTGATGGGCCTGTCCTTTGCCGCGATGCTTTTGCTGCGCCGTCGCCATCTGGCGCTGACGGAGAAGGCGATCCAGTGGCCCGATGCGCTGGGCCTGGGCCTCTTCACCGCCAATGGCACGCTGATCGCGCTGGACCTGGGCCAGCCGACCATCGTCGCCGTGCTGATGGGCGTCGTCACGGCCACCTTTGGCGGCGTGTTGCGCGACATCGTCTGCAACGAGATCCCGGCTGCCTTCCACGACCACCGGCCGTATGCGCTGTGCAGCTTCGTCGGCGCCTGGGTGCTGGTGGCGGCGGTGCAGATGAACGCACCGCAGTGGGCCGCCATCACGGCTGCGGCCGCCACGGCAGTGCTGTTGCGCGCGCTGGCGCTCTGGACGGGCTGGACGCTGCCGGCCTGGCGCATCCACAAACGCTGAGGTCGCCGGCATGACGAACAGCCAGCTTCACCCCAGCGGGTGGATATCACTTCTGGTCGGTGCTGAACACGAGGAGGGCGCGAAGCAGTTCCGGGCCGAGCGCGATCGCCATTACGGGAACATCTACGCCGAGGCCGAGACTGACGAACGCTGGGTGGGTGACTTGGGCGAGAAGGTCTTCAAGTCATGGTTGAAGCATGAAGGCATCCAGGGCTTCACCTGGGTCCTCGACGACGCCGCCGGCGAACCCGATTTCGTGACTGCGGAGGGCGTTCGGATCGGGGTCAAGACCGTCAAGCGCAAAGTGCGGCCGCGCATCGACTACACGGCCCAGATCACGGCCCGCCACGCGGCAGAGCCCATTGATCACTATTTCTTCATGACCTATGAAATTGCCGAGCGGCGGATGTGGCTGCTGGGCGGCATCGAGCGCGAGCGCTTTCTGCACGGTGCGCGCTACTACGCTGGCGGCGAATGGGTGCACGAGAACTATCAAGTCCGACCGGGCCACGAGATCTACAACATCGAGCTCATCAACTTGACAGCGCCCATGGCCTGGCTGCCTGCTGTGGCCCAAGGCGGTTGATCAGCCCAGCGCCAGACGCTCCCGCGCCGCCCGGTATTCGCGCCCGAGCCGCGCCACCAGCTGCGCCGCCGGCAGCACCTCGCGCACGGCGCCTATGCCCTGGCCGCTGCCCCAGATCTCCTTCCAGGCCTTGGCCGCGCTGCCGCCGAAGTTCATCGCGCTTGGGTCGCTCTCGGGCAGCTTGTCCGGATCCATGCCGGCCGCGACGATGGAGCCGCGCAGGTAGTTGCCGTGCACACCGGTGAAGAGGTTGCTGTAGACGATGTCGTCGCTGTTGCTGGCAACGATCATCTGCTTGTAGGCCTCGCTGGCGCGCGCCTCATCCGTCGCGATGAAAGCGGAGCCGATGTAGGCCAGGTCGGCACCCATGGCCTGCGCAGCCAGCACCGCGTCGCCGCTGGCAATGGCGCCCGACAGCGCCACCGGGCCGTCGAACCATTCGCGGATCTCCTGAATGAGCGCGAACGGGCTCTTCACGCCCGCATGGCCCCCAGCCCCTGCGGCCACGGCGATGAGGCCGTCAGCGCCCTTCTCGATGGCCTTGCGAGCGAACTTGTTGTTGATGATGTCGTGCAGCACGATGCCGCCCCAGCCATGCACGGCCGCGTTCACGTCCTCGCGCGCACCCAGGCTCGTGATGATGATGGGCACCCTGTACTTGGCGCAGACCTGCATGTCGTGCTCCAGGCGCTCGTTGCTCTTGTGCACGATCTGGTTGATGGCAAAGGGCGCGGCCGGCTTGTCCGGGTTGGCGCGGTTGTAGGCGGCCAGCTCGATCGTGATCTCGTTGAGCCATTCGTCCAGCAGTTCTGCCGGGCGGGCATTCAGCGCCGGCATGGAACCGACGACGCCCGCCTTGCACTGCTCGATGACGAGCTTGGGGTTGCTGATGATGAAGAGCGGCGAGCCGATGATGGGCAGCGGCAGGTTTTGCAGGATGGGAGGCAGGGCCAATCTCAACTCCGTCAGAAAGATTCCAGCGCCAGCGCCGTGACGCTGTCGGCGCCGTCGACGATGGCCGAGCGCAAGGACGCGGTGCGCGGCAGGATGTGTTCGGCGTAGAAGCGCGCCGTCACGATCTTGGCGCCCATGAATTCCTTGTCAGTCGCCAACGCGTCTTCCGCCGCCAGCAGCGCGCGGGCGAGTTGCCAGCCGGCCACGAGGTTGCCGGCCAGCATCAGATAGGGCACCGAACCGGCATAGGCCGCGTTCGGGTTGCCCTTTGCAGAACCGGCGATGAAGTCGACGGCGGCGAGGTAGTCCTCGCGGGACGCACGCAAGGCCTTCAACACGGCACGGGCGGCGACGCTGTCGCGCTTGGCCAGCGCTGCTTCGGTCACTTCGATCTGTCCCGCCACTGCACGCGCCAGCTGGCCGCCGTCGCGCGCCGTCTTGCGGCCGACCAGGTCGTTGGCCTGGATGGCGGTCGTGCCCTCGTAGATGGTCAGGATCTTGGCATCGCGGTAGTACTGCGCCGCGCCGGTCTCCTCGATGAAGCCCATGCCGCCGTGGACCTGAACGCCGAGCGATGTGACCTCCAGGCTCATCTCGGTGCTGTAGCCCTTCACCAACGGCACCATGAACTCGTAGAAGGCCTGGTTCTGCTTGCGTGCGTCGGCGTCCGGGTGGTGATGGGCCGCATCGAACGCCGCCGCCGCCGTGCTCGCCATCGCGCGGCAACCCTCGGTCAGCGCGCGCATCGTCATCAGCATGCGGCGCACATCGGGGTGATGAATGATGGCGGCGCTGCCGGCCACCGAGCCGTCCACGGGGCGGGACTGCACGCGGTCTTTCGCGTAACCCACTGCCTTTTGATAGGCACGGTCGGCGATGGCGATGCCCTGCAGACCCACGCCATAGCGGGCCGCGTTCATCATGATGAACATGTACTCCAGGCCGCGGTTCTCCTGGCCGATCAGCGTGCCGACGGCGCCGCCGTGATCGCCGAACTGCAGCACGGCCGTCGGGCTGGCCTTGATGCCCATCTTGTGTTCGATGGAGACGCAATGCACGTCGTTGCGTTCGCCTAACGTCCCGTCCGCATTGACCAGGAACTTGGGCACCAGGAACAGGCTGATGCCCTTGACGCCCTCGGGCGCGCCGACGACCCGGGCCAGCACGAGATGGGCGATGTTTTCCGCCATGTCGTGCTCACCGTAGGTGATGAAGATCTTGGTGCCGAAGACCTTGTAAGTGCCGTCGCCTTGCGGCTCGGCACGCGTGCGCACCAACGCCAGGTCCGAGCCGGCCTGCGGCTCGGTCAGGTTCATCGTGCCGGTCCACGAGCCGTCCAGCAGCTTGGGGATGTAGACGGCACGCTGCTCGTCGGTGCCGGCGGTCAGCAGCGCCTCGACGGCGCCGTCGGTCAGCAGCGGGCAGAGCGCAAAGCTCATGTTGGCCGCCTGCAGCATCTCGTTGCAGGCCGCAGCAATCGTCTTGGGCGCGCCCTGGCCGCCGAACTCGGGCGGGTGCACCAGCCCCTGCCAGCCGCCTTCGGCATAGGCACGGAAGGCATGCTTGAAACCCGGCGTCGTCGTGACCACGCCGTCCTTCCACGCCGACGGGTTCTTGTCGCCCTCGAAGTTCAGCGGCGCGATGACGTCCTGCGTCAGCTTGGCGCACTCTTCCAGCACGGCGGCAGCGGTTTCCATGCCGAAGTCGGCGAAGGCAGGGACTTGCTCCGTGAGCGTCTCCAGCCCGGCGAGGTGCTGGATGTTGAAGAGCATGTCCTTGACGGGAGCTTGGTAACTCATTTGTTCCTCCTGGCGGAAACAAAAAGGGCGCCGCGACGACGGTCGGGGCGCCCGGCAGTGATCGGCGTCGGTTTACAGCGCGGCGACGAGTTCAGGCACAGCCGTGAACAGGTCGGCTTCCAGGCCGTAGTCGGCCACCGAGAAGATCGGCGCTTCCGCGTCCTTGTTGATCGCGACGATGACCTTGGAGTCCTTCATGCCGGCCAGATGCTGGATGGCGCCCGAGATGCCGGCGGCGATGTAGAGCTGAGGCGCGACGATCTTGCCGGTCTGGCCGACCTGCCAGTCATTGGGCGCATAGCCCGCGTCGACGGCAGCGCGCGAAGCACCGAGGGCCGCGCCCAGCTTGTCGGCCAGCGGCGTCAGCACTTCCATGAACTTCTCGTTCGAGCCCAGCGCGCGGCCACCCGACACGATGATCTTGGCGGCGGTCAGTTCAGGGCGGTCGCTCTTGGTCACCTCACGGCCGACGAAGCTGCTCTTGCCGCTGTCGGCAGCGGCTGCCACGGTCTCCACGGCGCCCGAACCGCCCGCGGCAGCCGCCGGGTCGAAACCCGTCGTGCGCACGGTCAGCACCTTGGTTGCGTCGCTGCTCTGCACCGTTGCAATCGCGTTGCCGGCGTAGATGGGGCGCTCGAAGGTATCGGCGCTGATGACCTTGGTCACATCGCTCAGTTGGGCCACATCCAGCAGCGCGGCGACTCGCGGCGCAACGTTCTTGCCCGAGGCGGTCGACGGGAACAGCAGATGGCTGTAGCCCGAGGCCACGGCGATCACCTGGGCGGCGACGTTCTCGGCCAGACCTTCAGCCAAAGCGGCTGAGTCGGCGTGCAACACCTTGGTGACGCCAGCGATCAGAGCGGCAGCGGCGGCAGCAGCGGCGGCGTTGTGGCCGGCGACCAGCACATGCACTTCGCCACCGGTGGCCACGGCAGCCGTGACGGTGTTCAGAGTCGCGCCCTTGATTGAGGCGTTGTCGTGTTCAGCAATAACGAGCGCAGTCATCAGATCACCTTCGCTTCAGTCTTCAATTTGTTCACCAGCGCGGCCACGTCGGCCACCTTCACGCCAGCGCCGCGTTTGGGCGGCTCGCTGACCTTGAGCGTCTTGATGCGCGGCGTCACGTCAACGCCCAGGTCGGCGGGCTTGAGGATGTCGAGCTGCTTTTTCTTCGCCTTCATGATGTTGGGCAGCGTCACATAGCGCGGCTCGTTCAGACGCAGGTCGGTCGTGATGACGGCCGGCAGGCTCAGGGACACCGTTTCCAGGCCGCCGTCGACCTCGCGGGTCACGTTGACCTTGTCGCCGCTCACTTCAACCTTGCTCGCGAACGTGCCCTGAGGCATGCCGCTCAGAGCCGCCAGCATCTGGCCGGTCTGGTTGCAATCGTCGTCGATGGCCTGCTTGCCGAGGATGACCAGGCTCGGGCCTTCCTTGTCCACCAGCGCCTTCAGCAGCTTGGCCACGGCCAGCGGCTGCAGCTCTTCCGTCGTCTCGACGAGGATGGCCCGATCGGCGCCAATGGCCATCGCCGTGCGCAGCGTTTCCTGGCACTGCGTGACACCGCAGGACACGGCGATCACCTCGGTGACGACGCCCTTCTCCTTCAGGCGCACGGCTTCTTCGACGGCAATCTCGTCAAAGGGGTTCATCGACATCTTCACATTGGCAATGTCGACACCCGTGCCATCACTCTTCACGCGCACCTTGACGTTGTAGTCGACGACGCGCTTTACCGGGACCAAGACTTTCATCGAAAACTCCAGCTTGAATTGACGTGTACGTTAAGTTGATTCTACGAGGCAGCCTGTACGGGGCCTGGCGCAAAAAAGCACGATCGTTCTATTCTAGCGATACACCGTAAGGCGCCGGTGAAAGTCTTTTTGAGGAGGCCTCTCGAATCGAGACGCTAGACTGCTTTCGCCCATGCAGACCGACTCCTCCCCGCGCCGCGACGTCGGCGCAAACATCGGCGTTTTTGACTCCGGCGTCGGTGGCTTCACCGTGCTGCGCGAACTGCGCACACTGCTGCCGACCGCCCCGCTGCGCTACCTGGCCGACACGGCCTATGCACCCTACGGCAACCGCAGCCCCGAGGACATCCGCGCACGCAGCCTGGCGATCAGCGAGCACCTGATTGCGCAAGGGGCCGGGCTGATCGTCGTCGCCTGCAACACGGCCACCGCGTACGCCATCGAAGCGCTGCGCAACCGCTGGCCCGGCCTGCCATTCGTCGGCACCGAGCCCGGCATCAAGCCGGCCGTCAGCGCGACACGCAATGGCCGCATCGGTCTGCTGGCCACGCCCGCCACCGCCGCGAGCGCGCGCCTGCGAGCGTTGATCGAACGTCACGCGGGTGGCCGCGAGGTCGTCGTTCAGGGCTGCGCTGGTGTTGTCGACCGCATCGAGGCGGGTGATCTCACGAGCGCCTCCTTGCGCGCCCTGGTCGAGCGCTACTGCGAGCCGCTGCGAGCGAGCGGTGTCGACACGGCCCTGCTGGGCTGCACGCACTACCCGCTGATCGAGCCGTTGTGGCAGGCGGCGCTTGGAACGGACGTGAAGCTGCTGCGCATCGAAACCGCCGTGGCACGCCGCGCTGTCGACCTCTGGACGCCCACACCGGGAGAACAACCCACGCTGGACATCGAGACCAGCGGCAACCCAGTCGCGCTGCAAGGCTGGGTCGAGCAGGTGCTTGGCTGGCACGGCAGGAACGTCCACGCTTGGCAACCCGAAAACAAAAACGGCCTGCAGCCGCTGACCTTTTGAGCGCTTTCGACAGTGGTGCGCGGGACGGGACTTGAACCCGTACGCCTGTTGAGGGCGGCGGATTTTAAGTCCGCTGCGTTTACCGATTTCGCCACCCGCGCAGCGCGCCGGATTATCCAGCCGCACAAATGAAAACGGGAGATTCGAACATCGAATCTCCCGTAAGGAGTGGAGCGGGATAAGAGACTCGAACTCTCGACCTATACCTTGGCAAGGTATCGCTCTACCAACTGAGCTAATCCCGCA
>NZ_CEEDEB010000004.1:63125-363047 GCF_979253795.1 Roseateles sp. AC306 | reverse complement strand
GGAGCGGGATAAGAGACTCGAACTCTCGACCTATACCTTGGCAAGGTATCGCTCTACCAACTGAGCTAATCCCGCATTTGTTGAACAGTTGCCTGTTCAGCGAAGCCGGCAGTGTAACCCGATTTTTAGCCGGATGACAAGCCGGTCACGCTCAGTGGGGCACGACCGTGCTCTTGGCCGCAGCCTCTTCCGGCTTGGCCGCGGCGACAGCGACCTCCTCGTCCGGCAGCGGCAAAGGCATGGTCTCAAGAGCCACCTCAAGGACGCGCTCGATCCAACGAACCGGAACGATTTCCAGATGGTTCTTCACGTTCTCAGGGATGTCCTGCAGGTCCTTGACGTTGTCTTCCGGAATCATCACGGTCTTGATGCCGCCACGGTGGGCCGCGAGCAGCTTCTCCTTCAGGCCACCAATGGCCGTGACCTCGCCGCGCAGCGTGATTTCACCGGTCATGGCGACGTCAGCGCGCACCGGGATGCCGGTCAGCGCCGACACGAAGGCCGTCGTCATCGCCGCACCCGCGCTCGGGCCATCCTTGGGCGTCGCGCCATCGGGCACATGGACGTGAACGTCGCGCTTCTCGAAGACCTCGTCCTTGATGCCCAAGCGGCGGGCGCGCGAACGCACCACCGTGCGTGCGGCCTCGACGGACTCCTTCATCACGTCGCCCAGCGAGCCAGTGCGGATGATGTTGCCCTTGCCCGGCATTGCGGTCGCCTCGATGGTCAGCAGATCACCGCCCACTTCGGTCCAAGCGAGGCCGACGACCTGACCGACCTGATTCTTCTTCTCGGCACGACCGAAGTCGTACTTCCGCACGCCCAGGAAGTCGTTGAGGTTGTCCTCGGTCACAGTGACCTTGCCCTCATAGGTCTTGAGCTGGATGCCCTTCACGACCTTGCGGCAGATCTTGGACATCTCGCGCTCGAGCGAGCGCACGCCGGCTTCACGGGTGTAGTAGCGGATCACGCCACGCACGGCCGATTCGGTGACGTCGAGTTCCGCATCCAGCACGCCGTTGTTCTTGCGTTGCTTGGGCAGCAGATAGGTCTGCGCGATATTGACCTTCTCGTCCTCGGTGTAGCCCGACAGGCGGATCACTTCCATCCGGTCCAGCAGCGCTGGCGGGATGTTCATCGAGTTGGATGTGGCCACGAACATCACGTCGGACAGGTCGAAGTCGACCTCGACATAGTGGTCGCCGAAGGTGTGGTTCTGCTCAGGATCCAGAACCTCCAGCAACGCCGAAGACGGGTCGCCGCGGAAGTCCATGCCCAGCTTGTCGATCTCATCGAGCAGGAACAGCGGGTTGCGCGTGCCGATCTTGGACAGGCTCTGCAGCACCTTGCCCGGCATGGAGCCGATGTAGGTGCGGCGGTGACCGCGAATCTCGGCCTCATCGCGCACGCCGCCCAGGGCCATGCGGATGAACTTGCGGCCGGTGGCGCGGGCCACGCTCTGGCCGAGCGAGGTCTTGCCGACACCCGGAGGGCCAACCAGGCACAGGATCGGCGCCTTGACCTTCTCGACGCGCTGCTGCACCGCGAGATATTCAAGGATGCGGTCCTTGACCTTCTCGAGGCCGTAGTGGTCCTCGTTCAGCACGTCCTCAGCGTTCTTGAGGTCGTGTTTGATCTTGGTCTTCTTGCTCCAGGGCAGGTTGACCAGCGTGTCGATGTAGTTGCGCACCACCGTCGCTTCGGCGGACATGGGCGACATCAGCTTGAGCTTCTTGAGCTCGGCGTCGGCCTTCTTGCGTGCCTCCTTGGGCATCTTGGCGGCGAGGATCTTCTTCTCGAGCTCCTCCATGTCGGCGCCTTCTTCGCCGTCGCCGAGTTCCTTCTGGATGGCCTTGACCTGCTCGTTCAGGTAGTACTCGCGCTGGCTCTTCTCCATCTGGCGCTTGACGCGACCACGGATGCGCTTTTCGACCTGAAGGATGTCGACCTCATGCTCGAGGAGATCGAGCAGTTTTTCAAGGCGCTTGGCCACTTCGGCCAGGTCAAGCACGGCCTGCTTCGCGTCGAGCTTGAGCGGCAGATGGGCAGCGATCGTGTCGGCCAGGCGACCCGGATCGTCGATGCCGCCGATGGACGTGAGGATCTCAGGCGGGATCTTCTTGTTGAGCTTGACGTACTGGTCGAACTGCTGCGTGACGGCGCGGCGCAGGGCCTCGACTTCGGGCGCGTGCTCGGTCTCCGGCGGAATGGGCGTCACTTCGGCAACGAAGTGCTCACCGGGCTCGGTGATCGACAGGGTCGTGGCGCGCTGCAGGCCTTCGACCAGCACCTTCACGGTGCCGTCGGGCAGCTTCAGCATCTGCAGGATGCTGGAGACGCAGCCGACCTCGAACATGTCTTCGGGCTTGGGCTCGTCCTTGCCGGCGGCCTTCTGGGCGACCAGCATGATCTGGCGGCCCGCTTCCATCGCGGCTTCAAGCGCCTTGATCGACTTGGGGCGCCCGACGAACAGCGGGATGACCATGTGCGGGAAGACGACGACGTCGCGCAGCGGCAGCAGCGGCAGCGTGATCGGGTCGGCGGGGAGGATGGGATGTCCGGACATGAAGACCTCTCTTTCTCAGGCCGATGTGCGGCCTGAGGGGGCAATTGCAAGTTGAGGGCTTAGTGGAGGCTCAGGCGCTGGCCTTTTGCTCGCGATAGACCAGCAAGGGACGTGCCGAGGTGTCCTCGATGTTGTGCTCGTCCAGCACGACCTTCTCGACGCCATCGAGGGCAGGCAGGTCGAACATCGTGTCGATCAGCGACTGCTCCATGATGGAACGCAGGCCGCGGGCGCCGGTCTTGCGCGCCAGCGCCTTGCGGGCGATGGCCACGAGCGCTGGCTTGCGGATTTCAAGCTCGACACCGTCCATTCCGAACAGCTGCTGGTATTGCTTGAGCAGCGCGTTCTTGGGCTCGGTGAGGATCTGCACGAGCGCTTCTTCGGTCAGCTCGCCAAGCGTGGCAACGACGGGCAGGCGGCCGACCAGTTCGGGGATAAGGCCGAACTTGATGATGTCCTCGGGCTCGCACTCACGGAAGACCTCGCCGACGCGCTTGTCGGACTTGCTCTTCACGGTCGCGCCGAAACCGATGCCTGACTTCTCGCTGCGGTTCTGAATGACCTTTTCGAGGCCATCGAAAGCGCCTCCGCAGATGAACAGGATGTTGGTCGTGTCGATCTGCAGGAAGTCCTGGTTCGGGTGCTTGCGGCCGCCCTGCGGCGGCACCGAAGCCATCGTGCCTTCGACGAGCTTGAGCAGGGCCTGCTGCACACCTTCGCCGGACACGTCCCGCGTGATGGAGGGGTTATCAGCCTTGCGCGAGATCTTGTCGATTTCGTCGATGTAGACGATGCCGCGCTGCGCACGCTCGACGTCGTAATTGCAGTTCTGCAGCAGCTTCTGGATGATGTTTTCGACGTCCTCGCCGACGTAGCCGGCTTCGGTCAGCGTCGTCGCGTCGGCGATCACGAAGGGCACGTTCAGCAGGCGCGCCAACGTCTGCGCCAGCAGCGTCTTGCCGGAGCCAGTCGGGCCGATCAGCAGGATGTTGCTCTTGGACAGCTCGACCGAGTCCTTGCTCGTCGCCATGTGCCGCAGGCGCTTGTAGTGGTTGTAGACGGCGACGGCGAGGGTGCGCTTGGCGACGTCCTGGCCGATGACGTATTGGTCAAGGCTGGACTTGATCTCGCTCGGCACGGGCAGGTCGGACTTGCCGGCGCGGGCAGCCGGAGCCGGAGCGGGGATCTCGTCGCGGACGATGTCGTTGCAGAGCTCGATGCACTCGTCGCAGATGAAGACGGACGGGCCGGCAATCAGCTTCTTCACCTCGTGCTGGCTCTTGCCGCAGAACGAGCAGTACAAAACTTTTTCGCTGGAGGTGCCTTTTTTGTCGGCCATGGGTCTGCTCGGGATGCCAGTGATCAGGCGGGTGCCTGAATGATGATAGTCCAAACGATCTCGGGGCCCTTGTGGGGATAAGGGCCCCGATTCCGCCGCGAATCCGGGGGCCGGTTACAGCCCCTCACGACTCGATGTCGCGTCAGGGGCGGTGTTCCAGCACTTGGTCGATCAGGCCGTAGCCCTGCGCCTCGGAGGCGGACATGAAATAGTCGCGCTCGGTGTCCGCCTGGATTTTCTCAAGGCTCTGACCGGTGCGCTCGGCCAGGATGCGATTGAGAGCGTCGCGCGTCTTCAGGATTTCACGCGCATGGATTTCAATGTCGGTCGCCTGGCCCTGCGCGCCGCCCAGCGGCTGGTGGATCATGATCTTGGCGTTGGGCAGCGAGAAGCGCTTGCCCTTGGCGCCCGCTGCCAACAGGAAGGCACCCATGCTGGCAGCCATGCCCATGCACAGCGTCGAAACCTCGGGCTTGATGAAGTTCATCGTGTCGAAGATGGACATGCCGGCCGACACGCTGCCGCCCGGGCTGTTGATGTAAAGCGAGATTTCCTTGTCGGGGTTCTCGCTCTCCAGGAACAGCATCTGGGCGACCACGAGGTTGGCCACGCCATCGTTGACCGGGCCGACCAGAAAGATGATGCGCTCGCGCAGCAGGCGCGAGTAGATGTCGTAGGCGCGCTCGCCCCGACCGGACTGTTCGATGACCATGGGCACGAGGCCGAGATTGCTGGTGTCGAGAGCGCTCATTCAGTTCCTTGAAGACTAAGCAATAGCAGCTGTTATGGGGGCAGATTATGGCCACGCAAGTAAAAAGGCGCCGGCCTTGCGGCACGGCGCCTTCATGAGGCGAAGGGCTCTCAGTTGCCGGTGGCCATCAGCTCGTCGAAAGGCAGGGCCTTGTCGCTGACCTTGGCGCTTGCCAGCACGAATTCCGTGACATTGTTCTCGACGACGACGGCCTCAACCTCGGCCATGCGCTCGCGGTCGCTCAGGTACCAGCGCATGACTTCGGCCGGCTTCTCGTAGCTTTGCGACAGCTCTTCGATGTGCGCCTGCAGCTGGGCCGGCTTGGCCTGCAAGTTGTTCGAGCGCACCAGCTCGGCGACTACCAGGCCCAGGCGCACACGGCGCTCGGCCTGCGGCTTGAAGATGTCGGCGGGGATCTCGGCCTTGTCGGCGTCCTTGACGCCGCGCTTCTTCAGGTCCTCGCGGGCCTGGCCAACCATGCGCTCGGCCTCACCCTGCACCAGGGCGTTAGGCACGTCCAGTTCGGAAGCAGCCACCAGCGCGTCCATCACGGCGCCCTTGTTGCGGGCCAGCACGCGGAACTTCACTTCACGCTCAAGGTTCTTCTTGATGTCGGCGCGCAGGGCTTCGACGGAAGCATCCTTGATGCCCAGGGCCTTGGCGAAGGCCTCGTTCACTTCGGGCAGGTGCTGGGCTTCGATCTTCTTGACGGTGACGAGGAAGTCGGCTTCCTTGCCGGCCACGTCCTTGCCGTGATAGTCCTCGGGGAACTGCAACGGGAAGGTCTTGCTCTCGCCAGCCTTCATGCCGCGCACCGCGGCGTCGAACTGCTCCAGCATCTGGCCTTCGCCGATCAGGAACTGGAAGCCCTCGGCCTTGCCGCCCTGGAAGGGCTCGCCGTCGATCTTGCCTTCGAAATCGATGGTGACACGGTCACCGGCTTCTGCGACGTCGGCAGCGGGACGCTGCGCGAAGCTGCGGCGCTGCTTGCGCAGGATCTCGACGGTCTTGTCGATGGCTTCCTCGGTCACGTCGCTGGTGACGCGCTCGACTTCGGCGGCGCCCAGGTCGCCGATCTTGACTTCGGGGTAGATCTCGAAGGTGGCATCGAAGGCCATCTGGCCTTCGGGCGCCTGCTCCTTCTGCTCGATGCGCGGAGCGCCGGCAACGCGCAACTGGGCTTCGTTGGCTGCGTTGTTGAAGGCAGCGCCGAGCTTGTCGTTGACGACCTCGTATTGCACCGAGTAGCCATAGCGCTGAGCGACAACGCTCATCGGCACCTTGCCGGGGCGGAAGCCGTCGGCCTTGACGGTCCGCGCCAGCTTCTTCAGGCGAGCTTCGACTTCGCTGTTGATGTCAGTGGCCGCCACGTGCAGGGTGATGCGGCGTTCCAGCTTTTCGAGGGTTTCGACAGTGACGGCCATGATGGACTCGGGAACAGTTGAAGGACAGTGTGGTGCGCGGGGCCGGACTCGAACCGGCACGCCCGTGAAGGCGTCAGGACCTAAACCTGGTGCGTCTACCAATTTCGCCACCCGCGCGATTCTTGGGTTGGGCTGCCCATGCACCGTTAGATGACCTGGCAACCCCGTAGGCGATTCGGCAAACCGGCGATTGTAGCGATGCCGCGCCGGCTGCCGGCCGGCCCGGTCCACGGGGCGGCAAAACCCTGACCGCCGCTAGAACGCCTCACCGGGCTCTGTAGGCAACTGGCTGTGCATGCGGCTGTGCTCCTCCTCTTGCGGCCGCACGACGCGGAACCAGGCCGCGTACATGGCCGGCAGGGCCAGCAACGTGAGTACCGTGGCGACGATGAGGCCGCCCATGATGGCCACTGCCATCGGCCCCCAGAACACGCTGCGCGACAACGGGATCATGGCCAGCACCGCCGCCGCTGCCGTCAAAACGATGGGGCGGAAGCGCCGCACTGCAGACTCGACGATGGCCGACCAGTCCGGCACGCCCCGGGCGCGGTCCTGCTCGATCTGGTCGATGAGGATGACCGAGTTGCGCATGATCATGCCCATCAACGCGATGACGCCGAGGAGTGCGACGAAGCCAAACGGCCGATTCAGCAGCAGCAGCGCGGCAGCCACACCGGCGATGCCCAGTGGCCCGGTAAGGAAGACCAGCATCGCCCGGCTGAAGCTGTGCAGTTGCAGCATCAGTAACGTGAAGGTGATGAACAGCATGATGGGCACGCCCGCCGCAATCGAGCCCTGGCCCTTGCTGCTCTCTTCCACCGCACCAGCGATCTGGATGCTGTAGCCGGTGGGCATCTGCTTTTGCAGTTCGTCGAGCGTGGGCCAGACCTCCTTGGTCACCGTCGCGCCCTGCAGGCCTTCGGCGACATCGCCCTGCACCGTGACGGCATACAGCCGACCCTCGCGCCACATGACGCCGGGCTCCCAGGCGAATTCGATCTTGGCGATCTGCGCCAACGGGATGGCACGGCCGGTGGCGGTCGGCACGTAGGCGTTGGCGATGTCGGTGATGACCGAGCGCTCTTCCTCCGGCTGGCGCAGCACGATGTCGATGAGCTTGTCGGCCTCGCGGTACTGGCCGATGACGCTGCCTGACAGCAGCGTGCGAGCGGATTGGGCCAGGCTCTGGCTCGTGACGCCCAGGGCCCGCGCCTTGTCCTGATCGATGTTGAGCTTCAGCGTCTTGACGTTCTCGTTCCAGTTGTCATTAACGCCGCGCATGTTGGCGTTGCTGCGCAGGATGTCCTTGGCCTTGTCGGCCCAGTCGCGCACGATCTTTGGGTCCGCGCCGGTGACTCGGAATTGCACCGGGTAGGGAACGGGCGGGCCGTTGGGCAGCAGCTTCACGCGACCGCGGGCCTCGGGGAACTCCTCGGCCAGCAGTGCCGGAAGCCGCTTGCGCAGCTCTTCGCGTTCGGTCAGGCTTTTCGGCACCAGAATGGACTGCGTGACGTTGGCCTGCGGAAAGATCTGGTCCAGCGGCAGGTAGAAGCGCGGAACGCCGGCGCCAATCCAGCTGGTTACGGTCGAGATCGACGGTTCCTTCAGCATTCGGGCCTCGAAACGCTTGGCCAGCGCCTCGGTCTCCTGAATGGTGGAGCCCTCCGGAAGCCACAGGTCTACCAGCACCTCAGGGCGGCTGGAGTCCGGGAAGAACTGCTGCTGCACGCGGCCCATGCCGACGATGCCCAATGCGAACACGAGCAAGGTGATACCGATGGTCTTCCAGCGGTGCTCGACGCACCAGCGCACCACGCTGCGGAAGCGGTTGTAGAAAGGCGTGTCGAAGAGGTCGTGCACCTCGCCTTCATTCGCGTGCTTGGTCTTCAGCAGAAGCGCGCCCAGGTAGGGCACGAAGTAGACCGACACCGCCCAGGAGATGACCAGCGATGCGGCCGTCACCGCAAAGATGGCGAAGGTGTACTCGCCCACGGTCGACTTCGCCAGGCCGATGGGCAGGAAGCCCACCGCTGTGATCAGCGTGCCGGTCAGCATGGGCATGGCCGTCACGTCGTAGGCGTATGTGGCGGCGTGCATCTTGTCGTAGCCCTCTTCGAGCTTGCGAACCATCATCTCGACCGCAATGATGGCGTCATCCACCAGCAGGCCGAGCGCGATGATCAGCGACCCGAGCGAAATCTTGTGCAGGCCGACGCCCCAATAAAACATCGCCACGAAAGTGATGGCCAGCACCAGCGGGATGGTGATGCCGACGACCAGGCCCGGCCAGATGTCCAGACGCAGCGGCCGCGTGTGCAGGCCGAGCGCGATGAAGCTGACGGCCAGAACGATGACAACCGCCTCAATGAGCACATGGACGAACTCGCCGACCGAGGTGGTGACCGCCTTGGGTTGGTCCTGGATCTGCTCCAGCAGCATGCCGGCCGGCAGTTCGCGCTCGACAGTTTTGAGCGCGGCATTCAAGGCCTTGCCCATCGCGATGATGTCGCCGCCCTTGGCCATGGAAATGCCCAGCGCCAGCACTTCCTTGCCCTGGTGGCGCACCTTGGTGGCGGGCGGATCGACATAGTCGCGCCTGATCTCGGCGATGTCGCCCAGGCGCATCTGGCTGGCAGCGCCTGTCTGCGGATTGACGGCGCGAATGGGCACCTCGGCCAGCGCCTGCGCCGACGTGAACTGACCCTGCACGCGCACCTGGAAGTTGGCGCTGCCGGCATTCAGCACGCCTGCGCCTTCGACGGCGTTCTGCGCGCCGATCTGGTTGATGACCTGGGTGAAGTCCAGGCCGAGCTGGGCCAGGCGCTTCTGAGAGACCTCGATAAAAAGCTTCTCCGGCTGCACGCCGAAGATCTCGACCTTGGCCACGTCCTTGACCTGCAGTAGCGTGTGGCGCATGCGGTCAGCGTGCTCACGCAGCTCCTCCCGGCTGAAACCGTCGGCAGACAGTGCGTAGATGGAACCGTAGACGTCGCCGAACTCGTCGTTGAGCAGCGGGCCGAGCACGCCTTGCGGCAGCGTCGCGCGCATGTCGCCGATCTTCTTGCGCACCTGATAGAAGACGTCGGGCACGTCCTTGGGCGGTGCGTTGTCCTTCAGCTGGAATAGCGTCAGCGACTCACCGGGCTTGGTGTACGAGCGGATCTTGTCCGCATGGTTCACCTCCTGCAGGGTCTTCTCTATCTTGTCAGTGACCTGGTCGGCCATCTGCTGAGCCGTGGCGCCCGGCCAGAAGGCCTGCACGACCATGATCCGGAAGGTGAACGGCGGGTCTTCGTCCTGGCCGAGCTGGAAGTAGGCGGCAAAGCCCATCAGCATCAGCACCACCATCAGGTAGCGCGTCAGCGCCGGATGCTCAAGCGCCCAGCGCGAGACATTGAAGCCTCCGCCCAGCGCGTCGTTGTTCGGGGGAGTGTTCATGCGCGCTCCCGACTCAACGAGAGGCTGCAGGAGCGGCGGGAGCGGCCGTCGTCCGAGGCGGCACGTAGCGCTTGACCTTCTGGCCCGGAGACAACACATGGACGCCGGCAACCACCACCTCCTGGCCAGCGCTCAGCCCGCCAGCGATGACGACGTCGTTGCCGTCGGCACCACCCACCTGCACGGGCACCGGCTTGACGGTCATGGACGCGCCGTCCAGCACCCAGACCGAGGTCTTGCCTGCCTGCTGAAGCACGGCCGACAGCGGCAGCTTGATGACGCTAGCCGTCTGGGGCAGATCGAGCACGACGGTGGCGGACTGGCCGAGCTTCACGTCAAGCTTGCCGGCGTCAGCCTTGATGAGGAAGGTGCGCGTGACCGGGTCGGCAGCAGCAGACACCTCGCGCAGCGTCAGCGGATAGGTCTGCTGCGTGCCCCACAGGCGCACCTTGAGCGCGCCGGCACGGCCAGCGGCGGCCTTGACGCGGCCGATCTGGTCCTCCGGCACCGAGAAGACGATGTCGCGCGGTCCGTCCATCGCGAGGCGCACGACCGGCGTGCCGGCGGCCAGCACCTGGCCGGGCTCGGCATCCACGCCGGTCACGACACCCGCGCCATCAGCCACCAGCTGCGCATAACCGGATTGATTGCCTTGCACGTCGGCCTGGGCCTTGGCCTGATCCAGCTGTGCCTGCGCGGCCTTGAAAGCCGAGTCACGTCGCTCCAGTTCGGCCGTGCTGATGAAGCCCTGGCGCTGCAGGTCGACGAAGCGCTTGTAATCGGCGCCCATCTGGTCGCGGTTGGTGCGCGCCGCGGCCACACCGGCGGTGGCGGCTGCCTCGGCCAGCTTCAAGTCCTGCGCATCGATTCGGGCCAGCACCTGGCCAGCCTTGACCGTATCGCCCAGGTTCACCGACCGGCTCAGCAGCTTGCCGTTGACGCGGAAGGACAGGCGCGACTCGGTGCGCGGCTTCACCTCGCCCGCATACTCATGGCTCGCGCTCGCGGTGCCCGTGCTGACGAGCTGGGTGCGCACGGCGCGCTCCGGCTCCGGAGCGGCGGCCTGCTTGCTGCAACCCGTCATCAGGGCCGTGAGCAGTGCCAGCCCCGACAGGGGCAGCGCAAGACGCGACAGACGCGGCAGATGGGACATGCAGACCTCGGCAGAATGGAACCGCCGGCCCAAAACTTTAATGACCGGCGGGTCAGTAATGTATGCAGGCCTCATGGCAACTGTCAAACTCGCGGAATTTCGCTTGAACAGCGCGGCTTTGCAAGCGGAACTTGAGAAATAGCTTGAGCGTCGACCACTACGAAAACTTTCCCGTCGCCTCGCTGCTGTGTCCGCCCTCGCTGCGGCCGGCCGTCGTAGCCGTTTATCACTTCGCACGCACGGCGGACGACCTCGCGGACGAAGGCGATGCAACCACCGCCGAGCGCCTGCAGGCGCTGCGCGACTACCGCGCCGACCTGGCCGCCACCGTCGCCGGCCAAGCGCCATCTTCCCGCTGGCCACGCGTGTTCACGCCACTGGCGCGAGAGATGCACCGCCTGCAACCCGCCCTGCTGCATGACCTGCTCGACGCCTTCGAGCAGGACCTGACCCCGCCTCGCTACCGCGACCGCACCCAGCTGCTGGACTATTGCCGCCGCTCCGCCAACCCGGTCGGGCGGCTGCTGCTGGGCCTGTACGGCGTGAATGATGCGACCTCGCTGCGCCGCTCGGACGCCATCTGCTCGGCGCTGCAGCTCATCAACTTCTGGCAGGACTTCACGCGCGACGGACCCAACGCCCGTCTCTACGTGCCACAGGCCGACCTGGACCGCCACGGCGTGCTTGCCGAAGACGTGCTGGCCTGCCAGGACAGCCCGGCCGCACGCGCACTGATCCGCGATCTGTGCGGCTGGGCGCGCGCGCTGATGCTGGAGGGCGCGCCGCTGGCCCTGACGCTGCGCGGCCGGGCGGGGTGGGAGCTGCGCCTGGTTGTACAGGGCGGCCTGCTCATCCTCGACAAGATTGCCGCCAGGGGCCACGACAGCCTGCTGCGCCGCCCTGCGGTCACGGCATGGGATGCGCCGCGACTGGCCTGGCGTGCACTGACAATGCGCGCCACATCATGAGTCCAGAGCCGTGACGCCCGAACAGTACGTCCAGGAAAAAGCCGCCGCCAGCGGCTCCAGCTTCTACTACGCCTTCCTCTTCCTGCCGCCGCCCCGGCGCGCCGCCATCACGGCTTTCTACGCCTTCTGCCGCGAGGTGGACGACGTCGTCGACGAAACGCAGGACGCCGGTGTCGCCGCGACCAAGCTGGCCTGGTGGCGCAAGGAGGCTGCGAGCTCCTTTGCCGGCCAGCCCAGCCACCCCGCCATGAAGGCGCTGATGCCGCATGTGCAGGCCTACGACATTCGACTGGACCACCTGCTCGCCGTCATCGAAGGCTGCGAGATGGACCTGCAGCAGACGCGCTACCTCGACTTCCCGGGCCTGCAGCGCTACTGCCACCTGGTGGCGGGCGTCGTCGGTGAAGTGGCCAGCGGCATCTTCGGCCGCACCCAGCCGCAGACGGTTGAGTACGCTCACAAGCTGGGCCTGGCCATGCAGCTGACCAACATCATCCGTGACGTCGGCGACGATGCGCGGCGCGGGCGCATCTATCTGCCGGTGAACGAGCTGCAGCAGTTCGGCGTCAAGGCGAGCGACATCCTGCTGCGCAGCAAGCCCTGGGGCTACAGTGATCGCTTCACGGCGCTGATGAAGTTCCAGGCAGAGCGCGCGCACCGCCTCTACGACGAGGCCACCGCGCTACTCGCCGAGAGCGACCGCAGCGCGCAAAAGCCCGGGCTGATGATGGCCAACATCTACCGCGCGCTGCTCGTCGAGATCGAGCGCGAGGACTTCCAGGTGCTGCACCAGCGGATCGCGTTGACGCCGCTGCGCAAGCTCTGGATCGCGATGAAGACGAACTGGCGCGGCAGGTGAAGGTCGCCGTCATTGGCGGCGGTTGGGCTGGCATCGCGGCAGCGGTTTCGCTCGATGATGCGGGCCATGACATCGCCGTCTTCGAGATGGCGCCGCAGCTCGGCGGCCGGGCGCGCAGCGTCGCCGGCGAGCCGCCCTACGACAACGGCCAGCACATCCTCATCGGCGCCTACCGCGACAGCCTGGCGCTGATGCGCCGCCTCGGCATCGACGCTGAGCAGGCGCTCAAACGCCTGCCGCTCACCCTGCCTTACCCCGGCGAGTCCGGGCTGCGCCTGCCGCCAGGGCCGCCGCTGATCGCCTTCATGCGCGGCGTGCTGGCCAACAGCGGCTGGTCGTTGAGTGCGCGGATCGGTCTGCTGACGGCAGCCGGCGGCTGGCTCGCGCGCGGCTTTCGCTGCGACCCAGCGCTGAGCGTCGCCGAGCTGTGCGCCGGCCTGCCTGCCGCGGTGAAGCGCGACCTCGTCGAGCCGCTGTGCGTCGCCGCGCTGAACACGCCCGCCCCGCAGGCCAGCGCCCGCGTCTTCCTGCGGGTGTTGAAGGATGCGCTGTTCAGTGGTGCCGGCAGCGCCGACCTGCTGCTGCCACGCCGGCCGCTGTCCGAGCTGCTGGCCGGGCCGGCGACGGTGTGGTTAGGTGATCGCCTTCGCCTGGGCCACCGCGTGCAGGCCATCGAGCCCGGCTCGCGCGTCGACGGCGAGGCCTTCGACGCTGTCGTGCTTGCCTGCACCAGCGTCGAAGCCGCGCGGCTGACGGCCGGCATCGCCCCTGCCTGGTCGGCCATCGCGCACGGCCTGGGCTTCGAGCCCATCATCACCGTCTACCTGCACAGCCCAGGCAGCGCCCTGCCCTCGCCCATGCTGGCGCTGCGCGAAGGGCCGGACGCCCCGGCCCAGTTCGTCTTCGACCACGGCGCGCTCGGCGGCGCCCCGGGCCGCTTCGCCTTCGTCGTCAGCGGCGCTGCGAGCTGGGTCGAGCGCGGCGGCTGTGCCGAGGCCGTCCTGGCGCAGGCGACCCGCGAACTGCACTGGGCCACGCCTCCCGTCATTGACAGGGTGCTCACCGAAAAGCGTGCCACCTTTGCCTGCACGCCCAACCTCGCCCGGCCGTCCGCCTTCATCGCGCCCGGCCTGTGGGCGGCCGGCGATTACATCGCCGGGCCCTACCCCGCCACGCTGGAAGGCGCCGTGCGCTCAGGCATGGCGGCCGCTCAGGGCGCCGGCACGGGCAATGGCGACGGTACCGGCGCAAACGGCGCGGCCAAGGGCTCGCCCACAAACACGCCCTGAGCCGGCCAGGCGACGCTGTGCCAGTAGGCCTCCAGCGCGCTGACGCCCTGGGCATAGGCCTGGATCAGCACCTGCGGGTGCGGGAACTTCTGGACATGGTTGCAGGGCTCGCTGACCGTGCCGTAGCTGGCCGTAGCACCCGCGTCTATCCAGTCGAGGATGTTCATCTGCCCGTCGCCGACCGGCTTGTCGAGCTGACCGCCATATGACGTCAGGTGATCGGCCAGCGCGCCAGGCAGCCATTCGCCGCCCAAGGGCGCAGGCACACGCGCCAGGCCGGTCTCGTAGACCAACGTGCGGCGCATGGCCGGCAAGGCGTCGCTGCGCACACGCGCGACCTCGAAGCCGGCCACCCCGGGCACCGGCCCGGCCGGCGGGAACAGCCGCTCGCGCACATTGCGGTTGGCATCGGGCGTCGCAGCCAGGTAGGCCATGGCCGGTTCGGACGCACCGGCAGCCAGCGTGTGGTCGGACGCGATGCCTCGCTCGATCATGGCCAACGCGGCCGGCACCGACCGCGCCGCCAGTTGCATGGCGGGGCGCAGGCCCAGCACGATCCAGGGCCTGGCGCCGAAATAACCCGTGTAGGGGCTGACGCGCGTCGCCGCGCAACTGTGGGCGCAGACATCGGCCTGCAGGCCCATGCCCAACGCGCTGGTCAGCGAATTGCAGTCCACCGCATAAGGCTGCACCCAGGCCAGCGCCAGGCCGTTGACGTGCTCGGGCATCTGGGTGCGGATGGCCTGGTCGAGCGCGCTGAACTCCTCGCGCGTCAGGCTGGCGCGCTGCGGCAACTGCACACGAACGATCTGGGCCTCCGGGATGCCGCGGCGCCGGGCGTAGTGCTCGCCCACAGTGACGGAATAGGGATCGGCCGTGTTGATGACGAGGCCGAGCTCATTGGCCGTGATGCGCCCGTAGAGCTTGGGCATGCGACTCCAGCGCGCCGCCGTCACCGGCTCCGCCGCCTGGGCCGCCGCAGACCACAGGCAAAGCAATATTGCTAGAGCTTGCCACGTGCTGAACACCGATCTCGCCATACAAAACACAGGCAATTTCCTCCACAATGAAGCCATGAAATCCAAAGAGGCGCAGCAGACCCCGGCCATCCAGGTGCTGGAGCGCATGTTCTCGCTGCTGGACGTGCTCGCCAGCCACCAGGACCCGGTCTCGCTGAAGGCCCTGTCCGAGGCCACAGGGCTGCACCCTTCCACGGCGCACCGCATTCTCAATGACCTGACGCTGGGCCGTTACGTCGACCGCCCCGAAGCCGGCAGCTATCGCCTGGGCATGCGGATGCTGGAGATGGGCAACCTCGTCAAGGCACGGCTGGACGTTCGTGATGCCGCCCTGCCCGCCATGCGCGAGCTGCACAAGTTCACCCACCAGCCGGTCAACCTCTCCGTGCGCCAGGGCGACGAGATCGTCTACATCGAGCGCACCTACTCCGAGCGTTCGGGCATGCAGGTCGTGCGGGCCGTCGGCGGCCGGGCGCCCTTGCACCTCACGTCGGTCGGCAAACTTTTCCTGGCCAGTGACGACAGCCCCCGCGTGCGGGCCTATGCGGCGCGCACCGGCCTGGCCGGCCACACGCGCAACAGCCTCACCGAAGTGGGCGCCCTGGAGCGCGAGCTGGCCACCGTGCGCCAGCGCGGCATCGCCCGCGACGACGAGGAACTGGAACTCGGCGTGCGCTGCATGGCCGCCGGTATCTACGACGACCAGGCCAAGCTGGTGGCCGGCCTGTCCATCTCAGCCCCGGCCGACCGGCTGGAGGAGAGCTGGGTGGTGAGGCTGAAGGAGACGGCGGCGCAGATTTCGTCGTCGCTCGGACACCGGGCCTAGCCCGCAAAATAAAAAAGCGGCGCCGAGGCGCCGCTTTGCATCAGGGTTCAGAAGCTCAGAGCTTCGCAGCCACCGTCGCGTCGCCGGGCTGTGTCGCCAGCCACTTGCGCATGCGCTCGGCGTCGGCAATCCGCGACGCCTTGCCGCTGGAATCCAGGAACACCATGATGAGCTTGCGGCCGGCCATGCTGGCCTGCATCACGAGACACCTGCCGGCCTCGTTGATGAAGCCGGTCTTCTGCAAGCCGATGTCCCACAGCGGGTTGGACAGCAGGCCGTTGGTGGAGCGGAACTGCACCAGGCGCTTGCCCAGCGCCACGCGCGCCTCGCGCGACGTAGACAGGTCGCGCAGCAGCGGCACCTGACTGGTGACGTTGACGAGTTTGGCCAGATCGGCCGCGCTGCTCTGGTTGCGGCTGGACAGGCCGGTGGGTTCGACGTAGTGCGTATCCGTCATGCCGAGGCTGATGGCCTTGGCGTTCATCGCGGCGACAAATGCGTTCAGCCCACCTGGATAGTTGCGCCCCAACGCATGGGCGGCGCGGTTTTCGCTGGACATCAAGGCCAGGTGCAGCATCTCGCCGCGCGTCAGCGTGGTACCGAAGGCCAGGCGCGAACCGGTGCCCTTCTCGGTGTCCTTGTCCTCATCGGTCACCGTCAGCTTTTCGTCCATCGACAGACCGGACTCGACAACGACCAGCGCCGTCATCAGCTTGGTGATGGAAGCAATCGGCAGCACCGCCTGCGGGTTCTTGGAGAAGAGCACCTCGTTGGTGTCCTGATCCATCACGTAAGCAACGCTGGATTTCAGAGCCAGTGGGTCATCGGCTGCGTGCAGGCCCGCGGCCATGCCGAAGGTGGCCACGGCGGGAACGAAAGCCACCGGCCTGCGCAGCACGACGGATCTGGCCTTGCGGACCTGCGTCGTGGTGGCCTTGGCCTTGCTGGCTTTGGTGGATTTGCTGACGGCGGCCTCGGCAGTGCCCGTGAAGGACAAGAGGCTGAAGCTCAGGAGTGCGGCGGCGAATGAAGTCTTCAACGGGTTCCCCAACAGCAGGAGGGCAGTGTACGTGACGTCAAAAGCACTGACAAGATAAGAACTTAGGCCTGATACCTCAAGTGAGGTCTCGCCTACGCTCCGTTTTGTTGCAGTTGCTCCAACGCACCCAAGTAGGCCTCGGCCGACAGGCAACGGGAATCGGGATCACCCCCAAATCCACTTGCCAGCCGGTTCCGCACGCTACCTGCGGTGACCTTGGGCTCGATTCTGAGGGTGACAAGGGCCGTCTGCGCCGTGAGCACCGGGGCGTTTACGCGCCAGATTCCACGCGGCTTGGTAACGATTGCGCCCGGCGTGACGCGGGTCACGCCGGTTACCACCGCCTAAAAAGGCATCAGCCCTGAGCGGCGACCCGCTCGACCTTGCTCTGCAGCTTGTTCAGCGCGCTCAGATAAGCCTTGGCGGAGGCGACGACGATGTCGGGATCGGCGCCGACGCCATTGACGACGCGGCCGGCGTGCTGCAGCCGCACCGTCACCTCACCCTGCGACTCCGTGCTGCCGCTGGTGATGGCGTTTACCGAATACAGCAGCATCTCTGCGCCCGACTCGACGACAGACTCGATGGCGCGCAGCGTCGCGTCCACCGGGCCGTTGCCGTCGCTCTCGACACTGTGCTCCTGGTGGCCGACCGAGAAGACGATGGCCGCATGCGGGCGCTCGCCGGTTTCGCTGCGCTGGGACAGCGACAGCAGCCGGAAGTGCTCCTGCTCGGCCGTCACGGACTCGTCCATGACGAGGGCGAGGATGTCCTCGTCGAAGATCTCGTTCTTGCGGTCGGCCAGGTCCTTGAAGCGCACGAAGGCCGCGTTGACCTCGGTCTCGCTTTCCAGTTGGATACCCAACTCCTGGAGGCGCGCCTTGAAGGCATTGCGGCCCGACAGCTTGCCCAGCACGATCTTGTTGGCGGCCCAGCCCACGTCCTCGGCGCGCATGATCTCGTAGGTGTCGCGCGCCTTGAGCACGCCGTCCTGGTGGATGCCGCTGGCGTGCGCAAACGCATTCGCGCCGACGACGGCCTTGTTGGGCTGCACGACGAAGCCGGTGGTCTGCGACACCAGCCTCGAAGCGGGCACGATCTGCGTAGCGTCAATGCCGACATCCAGGCCAAAGTAGTCACGCCGCGTCTTGACGGCCATGACGACTTCTTCGAGCGAACAGTTGCCGGCCCGCTCGCCCAGGCCGTTGATCGTGCATTCGATCTGCCGCGCGCCGCCGATCTTCACGCCGGCCAGCGAGTTGGCAACGGCCATGCCGAGGTCGTTGTGGCAGTGCACGCTCCAGATCACCCGGTCGGAGTTGGGGACCTTTTCGCGCAGTCGGCGGATGAAGTCGCCGTACAGCTCTGGGATGCCGTAGCCGACGGTGTCCGGGATGTTGATGGTGCCGGCACCTTCCTTGATGACCGCCTCGCAGACGCGGGCCAGGAAGTCGATGTCGGAGCGGTAGCCGTCCTCGGGCGAGAACTCGATGTCGCCGCACAGGTTGCGCGCAAAGCGCACGGCCAGCGTCGCCTGGTCCAGCACCTGTTCGCGCGTCATGCGCAGCTTCTTCTCCATGTGAAGTTCGCTGGTGGCGATGAAGGTGTGGATGCGCGCGCGGTTCGCACCGGCCAGTGCCTCGGCGGCACGCGAGATGTCGCGGTCATTGGCGCGGGCCAGCGAGCAGATGGTGCTGTCCCTCACCGCCGCCGCAATGGCCTTCACGGCCTCGAAGTCGCCGTTGCTCGAAGCCGCGAAACCGGCCTCGATGATGTCGACCTTCATGCGCTCCAACTGGCGGGCGATGCGCAGCTTCTCTTCACGCGTCATCGACGCGCCGGGCGACTGCTCGCCGTCGCGCAGCGTGGTGTCGAAGATGATGAGCTTGTCGGTCATCGCACGTTCTCCTCTCTGGATTGGGGCACGGTCAGCTGAGCGCGCGACAGGCCGGACAGGATGGCCTGCATGGACGCACGCACGATGCTGCCATCAATGCCCACGCCGTGGCGCGTCTCGTTGCCGACGCGCAGTTCCAGGTAGGCCACCGCGCGGGCATCGGCACCGCTGCCGATGGAGTGTTCGTGATAGTCCAGCACCCGCACCTCCTGACCCAGGCGGGTCGACAGCGCGTTGACGAAGGCGTCGATAGGGCCGTTGCCCTCGCCCTGCACATGGCCCATCCAGCCGCCCAGCACGACCTCGGCCGACAGCCGCATGGCGCCACCCGCGACCTCGGTCATCTGCGGCTGCACGACGGTCGCGCCCGCATTGCCGATGCCGTATTCGCGCTCGAAGATGGCGTAGATGTCGGCCGCCGTCAGCTCCTTGCCGACGTCGTCCATGACGCGCTGCACGACCTGGCTGAACTCGATCTGCAGGCGGCGCGGCAGTTCCAGGCCGTACTCGGCTTCGAGCAGGTAAGAGATGCCGCCCTTGCCCGACTGGCTGTTCACGCGGATGACGGCGTCATAGCTGCGACCCAGGTCCTTGGGGTCGATGGGCAGATAGGGCATGTCCCAGATGTCGCCGGCCTTGCGCGCCGAGAAGGCCTTCTTGATGGCGTCCTGGTGCGAGCCGGAGAAGGACGTGTAGACCAGGTCGCCGACGTAGGGGTGGCGCGGATGCACGGGGATCTGCGTGCAGTGCTCGACGCAGCGACGCACCTCGTCGATGTCGGAGAAATCGAGCTGCGGGTCGATGCCCTGCGTGTACAGGTTCAACGCGATGTTGACGAGGTCGACGTTGCCGGTGCGCTCGCCGTTGCCGAACAGGCAGCCCTCGACGCGATCAGCGCCGGCCATCAGCGCAAACTCGCCGGCCGCCGTGCCCGTGCCGCGGTCGTTGTGCGGATGGACGGACAGCACGATGCTGTCGCGGCGTTCGAGGTGGCGATGCATCCACTCGATCATGTCCGCGAAGATGTTGGGCGTGCTGTGCTCGACCGTGGCCGGCAGGTTGACGATGCACTTGCGCTCCGGTGTCGGCGCCCACATGGCGGTGACCGCATCGACCACCCGCTTGCTGAAGGCCAGCTCGGTGCCGGAGAACATTTCGGGCGAGTACTCGAAGCGCCAATCGACACCCGGCCGAGCAGCGGCCAGCTCCTTGATCTGCCGGGCGTGCGAGGCGGCCAGCTCGACGATGCCGTCTTCATCCTGCCCCAGCACAACGCGGCGCATGACGGGCGCAACGGCGTTATAGACGTGGACGATGACGCGCTGGGCGCCGTCCAGCGCCTCGAAGGTGCGCTCGATCAGGTGCGAGCGCGCCTGCGTCAGCACCTGGATGGTCACGTCATCGGGGATGTGACCGCCCTCGATGAGCAGGCGGATGAAGTCGAACTCGGTCTGCGACGCCGACGGAAAGCCGACCTCGATCTCCTTGAAGCCGATCTTCACCAGTTGCTGGAACATGCGCAGCTTGCGGGCGATGTCCATGGGCTCGATCAGCGCCTGGTTGCCGTCGCGCAGGTCGGTGCTCAGCCAGATCGGCGCGCGGGTCAGCACGGCGTCGGGCCAGGTGCGATCCGGCAATGCGATCGGGGCGAAGGAGCGGTACTTGAGCTGCGGTTGCTTCAACATGGTTTCCATCCGTGGGTGGGGTGGTGCAACCGGCAGCCTTTGAAAACACGAACGGCCCGCTGCGGTTGCATACGGGCCGTTGGGGTCAGAAGTGCGAAGGCGTGACTGACTAGCGAACCCGTGGTTCCTCTAGGGCTAGTAGCAGCATGCCGATCGCGAAATTCATAGGGGCGAAATCTAGCACGAAAGCCTATTGGTGCAAGCCACGTTCATCGGGCTCGTCGGTGCTGGTGGAGATCACACTGACCGGCTTGCCCTTGGACTTCCGCCAGCCGTAGATGACATAACCGGACAGCCCGTAGACGCAGAAGATCACGAACAACACCGTAGGCGGGTCCAGCGCGATGAGGCCGATGGCCAGCATGATGGCCACCAGCACGATGAAGGGCACGCTGCGTCGGCGGTCGAAGACTTTGAAGCTGTAGAAGGGCGCATTCGTGACCATCGAAAGCCCGGCGAACAAGGTCACGCCAAACGCCGTCCAGCGCAGCCACGCCATGTTGTCCACGCCGCTGTACCAGGGCGCGTCGACTGCGCACCAGATCAGCCCCATGACGATGGCCGCAGCCGCAGGGCTGGGCAGGCCCTGGAAGAAGCGCTTGTCGACGACGCCGATATTGACGTTGAAACGTGCCAGCCGCAGCGCGGCACCAGCGATGTAGACGAAGGCCGGAATCCAGCCGGGCTTGCCCATGTCCTTGAGCGCCCACATGTAGACGATGAGGGCGGGCGCGGCACCGAAGGCGACCATGTCGGACAGGCTGTCCATCTGCTCGCCGAAGGCCGACTGCGTGTTGGTCATGCGAGCGACGCGACCGTCCAGGCTGTCGAGGATGGCGGCGGCAAAGATGGCGACGCACGCGACTTCGAAGCGGCCGTTCATCGCCATGATGATGGCGTAGAAGGCGCTGAACAGCGCGGCCAGCGTGATGGCGTTGGGCAGCGCGTAGATGCCCTTGCGGCGGGGGCGGACGACGACGCTGGGCTCGTCGTCCTCGATGGGATCAGGAGTCATGATTGGCAGGATAGCGCAGGGGGCCCTGCTGACAAGTCTCGGCCGGTGCCAAACCTAGCATGCGCCGAAACCATGAAAGCTTCCCATGCCATCAAACTTCGACCCCACCGCGCCCGCCGACTTCGACTTCATCATTGGCGACTGGCGCGTGCTGCACGAGCGGCTCAATGCGCGCCTCGTCGGCAGCACGGAATGGACGCGCTTCGAAGGCCAGACGTCGACGCGAAAGCTGCTCGGCGGCTGGGGGAATATCGAGGACAACCTGTTGCATCTGCCGCATGAGTTAGGGGGCTCCTACCGCGCCGCGGCGATGCGCTCATTCGACAAAGCGACCGGCCTGTGGGCCATCTGGTGGCTGGACGGCCGCTCGCCCCACACGCTGGACGTGCCGGTGCGCGGCAGCTTCGAGAACGGCGTGGGCCACTTCTACGCGGACGATCAACTCGACGGCCAGCCCATCCGTGTGCGCTTCACCTGGTCCATCCAGTCGAACGGCCATCCGCGCTGGGAGCAGGCCTTCTCGCCCGACGCCGGCGCGAGTTGGGAGACCAACTGGCGCATGGAGTTCATCCGCGTCGCCACTTGAAAGCAAAAAAGGCCGGCGCCTCGCGGCACCGGCCCTTCATCGCATGAACGCGACGATTTAGTTCTTGGCCTTGTCGACCAGCTTGTTGGCCTTGATCCACGGCATCATCTCGCGCAGCTTCTCGCCAACGATCTCGATGGGGTGCTCGGCGTTCAGGCGACGGCGGCTCAGCAGCGTCGGGGCGCCGGCCTTGTTCTCCAGGATGAAGCTCTTCGCGTAGTCACCGGTCTGGATGTCCTTCAGGCATTGGCGCATCGCTTCCTTGGTGGCGGACGTGACGACCTTCGGGCCGGTCACATACTCACCGTATTCGGCGTTGTTCGAGATCGAGTAGTTCATGTTGGCGATGCCGCCTTCATAGATCAGGTCGACGATGAGCTTGAGCTCATGCAAGCACTCGAAGTAGGCCATCTCGGGCGCGTAACCGGCTTCGGTCAGCGTCTCGAAACCGGCCTTGATCAGCTCGACCGCGCCGCCGCACAAAACCGCTTGCTCGCCGAACAGGTCGGTCTCGGTTTCTTCACGGAAGTTGGTCTCGATGATGCCGGCCTTGCCGCCGCCGTTTGCTGCGGCGTAGCTCAGCGCCAGGTCGCGGGCCTTGCCGGACTTGTCGGCGTAGACGGCGATGAGGTGAGGCACGCCGCCACCCTGGCGGTAGGTGCCGCGCACGGTGTGACCGGGGGCCTTGGGAGCGACCATCCAGACGTCCAGGTCGGCACGCGGCGTGACCTGGCCGTAGTGCACGTTGAAGCCGTGCGCAAAGGCCAGCGACGCGCCTTCCTTGATGTTGGGCTCGACTTCGTTCTTGTAGACCTCGGCGATCTGCTCGTCCGGCAGCAGGATCATGACGACGTCGGCCGTCTTCACGGCGTCGGCGATCTCGGCGACCTTCAGGCCAGCGCCTTCGGCCTTGCCCCAGGACGCGCCGCTCTTGCGCAGCGCGACGGTGACCTTGCAGCCGCTGTCGTTCAGGTTCTGCGCGTGGGCGTGGCCTTGTGAGCCGTAGCCGATGATGGTGACGTTCTTGCCCTTGATGAGGCTGAGATCGGCGTCCTTGTCGTAGTAGACGTTCATGATGAGTCGCTCCAGGAAAAATCGGTTGGTGTTGGGGTTGAAGACGGATCAGACGCGCAGGATGCGCTCGCCGCGGCCGATGCCGCTGGCGCCGGTTCGGACGGTTTCCAGAATCGCCGCGCGGTCGATCGCGTCGATGAAGGCGTCGAGCTTGCCGGCATCGCCGGTCAGCTCGATGGTGTAGGTCTTCTCGGTCACGTCGATGACGCGGCCGCGGAAGATGTCGGCGGTGCGCTTCATCTCTTCACGCTCCTTGCCGACGGCGCGCACCTTGATGAGCATCAGCTCACGCTCGGTGTAGTTGCCCTCGGTCAGGTCGACGACCTTGACGACCTCGATGAGGCGGTTCAGGTGCTTGGTGATCTGCTCGATGATCTCGTCGCTGCCCGTCGTCACGATGGTCATGCGCGACAGGGACGCGTCCTCGGTCGGCGCGACGGTCAGGCTCTCGATGTTGTAGCCACGGGCGGAGAACAGGCCGACGACGCGCGACAGCGCACCGGGCTCGTTCTCGAGGAGCAAGGCAATGATGTGTTTCATGCGGATCTCGTCCTTGCTGCTCTTCAGCGCCGCTGGCGGTAACCAGCGAGCCTTGGCAGCGGGTTCGAATCGTTGAGGGGATTGCTTGAGTCGGCTGTGCTCGGCATCCGCCACCGGTCTCAACGAGGGCGGTAACCCTCGCCAAAGCCCGCGGCTTCAGGCGCTCACAGGTCTTCCGACCCCAGCAGCATTTCCGAAATGCCCTTGCCCGCCTTGACCATGGGCCAGACGTTCTCGGTCGGATCGGTGCGGATGTCGAGGAACACCGTGCGATCGGTGAGGCGCATCGCCTCCTTCAGCGCCGGCTCCACATCCGACGGCTTCTCGACCAGGATGCCCACGTGGCCATAGGCCTCGGCCAGTTTCACGAAGTCGGGCAGCGCGTCCATGTAGCTGTGCGAGTAGCGGCCGCCGTAGTCCAGCTGCTGCCACTGGCGCACCATGCCCAGGTAGCGGTTGTTCAGCGAGACGATCTTGACCGGCGTCTTGTACTGGAAGCAGGTCGACAGCTCCTGGATGCACATCTGGATGCTGCCCTCGCCGGTGATGCAGAACACGTCCGCCTCCGGCTTGGCCAGCTTGATGCCCATCGCATAAGGCAGGCCAACCCCCATCGTGCCCAGGCCGCCGGAGTTGATCCAGCGGCGCGGCTCGTCGAACTTGTAGTACTGCGCGGCCCACATCTGGTGCTGGCCGACGTCGCTGGTGATGTAGGTGTCGCGGTCGCGGGTGAGCTTCCAGAGGGTGTCGACCACCATCTGCGGCTTGATGACCTCGTCCGAGTCCTTGAAGACCAGGCAGTCCTTGCGGCGCCATTCGTTGATCTGGTTCCACCACGCACTGACGGCGCCCGCATCGGGCTTGGCCTGCGCTTCCTTCAGTTGGGCGATCAGCTCCTGCAGCACGTCCTTCACGTCGCCGACGATGGGAATGTCGACGCGCACCCGCTTGGAAATCGACGAGGGATCGATGTCGACGTGGATGATCTTGCGTTCGACCGAACCGAAATGCTTGGGATTGCCGATGACGCGGTCATCGAAGCGCGCGCCCACCGCCAGCAGCACGTCGCAGTGCTGCATGGTCATGTTGGCTTCATACGTGCCGTGCATGCCCAGCATGCCCAGGAAACGCGGATCGGTGCCGGGCATGGCGCCCAAGCCCATCAGCGTGTTCGTGCACGGGAAACCGAGCAGGTCGACCAGTTGACGCAGCTCGGCGCTCGCCTCGCCCAGGATGACGCCGCCGCCCGTGTAGATATAGGGCCGCTTGGCCTGCAGCAGCAACTGCACGGCCTTGCGGATCTGGCCGCTGTGGCCCTTCTTTGCCGGGTTGTAGGAACGCATCTCGATGCGCTCCGGGTAGGAGAACGTCGTCCTGGCCAGCGACACATCCTTGGGGATGTCCACGACGACCGGGCCAGGGCGGCCGGTGCGGGCGATGTGGAAGGCCTTCTTCAGCGTCAGCGCCAGGTCGCGCACATCCTTCACCAGGAAGTTGTGCTTGACGATGGGGCGCGTGATGCCGACCGTGTCGCACTCCTGGAAGGCGTCCAGGCCGATCGCCGGCGTGGGGACTTGACCCGTGATGATGACCATCGGGATCGAGTCCATGTAGGCCGTCGCGATGCCGGTCACGGCATTGGTGACGCCCGGGCCCGAAGTGACCAGCGCGACACCGACTTCACCGCTCGCCCGGGCAAAGCCGTCAGCGGCGTGAACAGCGGCCTGCTCGTGGCGCACCAGCACGTGCTGAATGCTGTCCTGCTTGTAGAGCGCGTCGTAGATGTAGAGCACCGCGCCACCGGGGTAACCCCAGAGATGGCGCACCCCTTCGGCCTGCAGGCAGCGAACGAGGATCTCGGAGCCATTGAGCTCCGTGGGTGTTTGGGAGGGGGAGGAATGCGGCTGCGCCTGGGAGGCGCGCTTGATTTCCGCGGCAGACATGTCCATTTTTAGAACCTTTGTGAATTTCTCTAACGAAAAACCATTGGTGCTCCTCTTCGCACCCTCATGAGGTGGATTCGGAACCTGCGCGATCAACAGGTGGGGCCCGAGTCGGGCAGCCACCGAGAGACCAGATGACGCTATTGCGAAACCGCATTATGCCGGGCGAAAACGGCTGAGCCTTCGTATCAGGCGAATGCCATAATCCGCCGCTGCCTGGACCCTTCGCCCACGCCTTGGCCACCGACAAAGAACTCAACGACTTCCTGCGTACCGTGGACCGCCGCGCCTTCAAGCGCACGGCCTACGTCGTCCGCGACGACGATGCAGCTCTGGACATCGTGCAGGAAGCCATGATCAAGCTGGCCGAGAAGTATTTCGACCGTCCTGCAGCCGAACTGCCGTTGCTGTTCCAGCGCATCCTCTCGAACGCGACGATGGACCATTTCCGTCGCCAGAAGGTGCGCAGGGCGGTCATGACCAATATGTCCGATTTCGAGGGCGCATCTTCGGATGAAGACTTCGACGTCCTGGAAATCCTGGAATCCCAGGAAGGTGCCTTGGGCGCCTTGAGCGCCGCCGACGAGGTCAGCCGGGCGCAGATCTTGCAAAGTATCGAAGCCGAAGTAGAACAACTGCCGGCGCGTCAACGAGAAGCCTTCCTGTTGCGTTACTGGGAGGAACTGGATGTAGCCGAGACCGCCTCCGTGATGGGATGCTCACAGGGCAGTGTCAAAACGCACTGTTCTCGAGCAGTTCACTCATTGGCGAAGTCGCTCAAGGCCAAGGGGATCACGCTATGAAGTCGCAAAATTTTTCCGCCCCGTCTGCCGAACTGGACGCCCGACTGGACGCGAGCGTGACGCGCTTCGGCCTGCGCGTTGCTTCTGGCCTGACCGAGCGCAGCGCTGCACTGCCGCATGACGTGTCGGAGCGGCTGCGTTTCGCCCGCGAGCAGGCCCTCGCGCGCGCCGCCCAGGCCCGGGCCGCGAGCCTGGCAACCAGCCCGGCGAGCGCCACCGTGGCGCAGGGTGGCGCCACGTTGGCCCTGACTGGCGGCCCGCGCGGCGCCGACAACGGCCTGTGGGCCAAGCTGGCGTCCGCCCTGCCGCTGATCCTGCTGCTTGCCGGGCTGCTGCTGATGCAGCAAGGCCAGATCAACGAGCAGATCGCCGCCACCGCCGAGGTTGACACGGAACTGCTCAGCGACAATTTGCCGCCCGCAGCGTTCAGCGACCCCGGCTTCGCGGAGTTCCTCAGAGATGCGGAAGAATGACCGGATGTGCATGACCCGGGTCGCGTCGACGCCTTTCTGCCTGCTCCGCCCGCTGATAGCCCTGCTGCTTGGCGCAGCGGGGCTTTCTGCTTTTGCGCAGGCCACGAACGCTGCATCGGCACCGGAAACCGGTGCAAGCGCGACCATCAGTCCTGCTGCGCAGGGCAACAAGGCGCGGCCGCTGGCCAAGCCGGTGGCGCCTGCGGCCCTCAGTGTGCCGCCTGGCACATGGAGCGGCCTGACACCCAAGCAGCAGGCGCTGCTCGCGCCGCTGGAGCGTGACTGGGCCGACATCTCCGACTCGCAGCGCAGCAAATGGCTCAGCGCGACGCCCACGCTGGCGACGATGTCGGGCGAGGAAATCAAGCGCGTGCATGACCGTATTCGTGACTGGACGCGCCTGAGCGTCTCCGAACGCGTGAATGCCCGTATCGGCTTTCAGGTCGCCAGGCAGGTGACGGCCGAGCAACGGCAGGCACGCTGGGAGGCCTACCAGGCCTTGCCGCTCGCTGAGCGGCAGGCGCTGGCGGACAAGGGAATCGCCCGGCGCCAGGCGCAGGCCGCCGTGCCAGTGCGCGCGCCCAATGCGCTCTCGGCCCAGGCGAAGTCCAACATCGTCCCGGCCGCCCCCAAGCTGGTGGCGCCAACGCCGGTCACCGGCAGCCTCGTCCAGGCCAAGCCCGGCGCGACGACGGTGCTGATGACGCGCGGCCGGACACGTCCCAGCCACAATTCCGCAGGCGAGACCAAGGTCGTCGCCGACCCCTCGCTGGTCGACCCCAAGACCCTGCTGCCCAGATCATTGAAGGCGCAGCAGCCCGCGTCCGCCCCGCGCTCATGACGGCGCCGGCCGAGCTGAACGCCACGCCGCCCGGCCTGGCGAGACGATTCGCGGCCTTCATCTACGAAGGCGTGCTGCTGTTCGGCGTGCTGTTCTTCGCCTGCTTCGTCTACGTCGTTCTGACCCGGCAGCAGGATGCGCTGTTCGGGCTGCCCGGCTATGTTTTCGCCTTCGCGGTGCCGGCGCTGTACTTCGTGACCTTCTGGACCCGCTCCGGCCAGACGCTGGCCCTGAAAACCTGGCATCTGCGCGTCGTGGATGCGCACGGCGCGCCGCTGAGCGTCGGCCGGGCTTTTGCTCGCTACGTTCTCAGCTGGCTGTGGGTCTTGCCTGGCTTGAGCCTGTGGGCGTTCGGCGTGCGCGGCTGGACGCTCACGCTGGCCGTGGTGGCGTGGATGGTCAGTTATACGCTGCTGGCGCGCCTGCACCCGCAGCGACAATTGCTGCACGACGCCCTCTGCGGATCACGCGTCATTACCCAACTTCCCGTGCGTTCATGAGCGCCGCGCCGGGACGTCCCAAGCAAGCTCACTCCCGCTCGGCGGGACAGCGCGTAGCGCGAAGGGTGCTCCAATGACCAACCCGCACAAGGGCCGCACCGGCCTGGACCGCATCGTCCACGCCGCCGGCTATTCCTGGGCCGGCCTCAAGGCCGCCTACACCGGTGAGAGCGCCTTCCGCCAGGAGACCTGGCTTTGCATCGTCGCCGCCCCCTTGTCGTTCTGGCTGGCCAGGACCTGGGAGCAAGCCGCGCTGCTGCTGGGCTCACTGCTGCTGCTGCTCATCGTCGAGTTGCTGAACTCTGCCATCGAGGCCGTTGTCGACCGCGTGTCCTTCGAGCGGCATGACCTGTCCAAGCGCGCCAAGGACATCGCCAGCGCCGCCGTGCTGATGGCCCTGGTGCTGGCGGCGGGCATCTGGGGCGCGGCCATCTGGCAGCACCTGCGCTGAACGTGCCAAAGTCGGGCCGATGAAGGCCCGCGGTTTCACGCTGATCCCCAGCCATGTCGACGGCGTCGAGGTGGTCCTGGCCGACTCGGCACTGGCCTTCGGCCGGCACACGCACGACGAGTTCGGCATCGGTCTCATCGAGCGAGGTGCGCAGAAGTCGGCCAGCGGGCGCGGCGTCGTCGAGGCGGGCGCGGGTGACCTGATCACGGTCAACCCCGGCGAAGTGCACGACGGCAAGCCTTTCGACGCGACCGGGCGGCGCTGGCGCATGCTCTATGTCGACCCTGCCCGGTTGCTGGTTGCGGCAGCCGATGTCATCCCGGGCGCATCCTTCGAGTTCACGGCGCCGGTCATTCGCGACGCGATGCTGGTGGCCCGCTTTCGCGCGCTGTTCGACGCGGCGACGGAAAGCGATGCGCTGCAATCCGAGGCTGCACTGCTGGCGCTGACCGCGCGGCTGCTTCAGCCCTCGCCCGCCGAGCGCCCGGCCGTGACCGGCGGTGTCTCCGCCGCACGCGAATGCATTGACGACGACCCCGCCGCAGCGCAGACCCTGGCCGGCCTGGCCGCCACCGCAGGCCTGAGCCGCTACCAGTTCCTGCGCGCGTTCACCCGCTTGACCGGCCTGCCGCCCCACGCCTACCTGCTGCAGCGCCGCGTGCAGCAGGCTCGGCGGCTCGTGCGCAGCGGCTTGCCGCTGGCCGAGGCGGCAGTGGCCAGCGGATTTGCGGACCAAAGCCACATGACGCGCTGCTTCGCGCGCAGCTTCGGCTGACGCCAGGCGCATTTATCCGTCGCTGAAATTTCGTTCAAGACGCGCCGCGCAGGTCGCCGCAGCATGGGCACCTCAACAAGGAGCGCCCGCATGAACCTCGAATTCCTGACCGTCTCGCTGCTCGTCGTCGCCTCGCCTGGCACCGGTGCGGCGGTGACCATCGCCACCGGCCTGTCGCGCGGCGCACGCACGGCAGCCGTTGCAGCGCTGGGCTGCACGCTGGGCATCGTGCCGCACATGCTGGCGGCCGTGACGGGCCTAGCGGCGCTGCTGCACGCCAGCAGCCTCGCCTTCGAGGCGGTGAAGTTCGCCGGCGTGGCTTACCTGCTCTACCTTGCCTGGATGACCTGGCGCGAGCGAGGCGTGCTGACCATCGACGCCGACGGTGCCGAGCGAACAGACTGGCAGGTCATACGGCATGCCGTGCTCGTGAACCTGCTCAATCCCAAGCTGTCGATGTTCTTCCTGGCCTTCCTGCCGCAGTTCATCGCAGGCGACGAAGCGGCCCCGACGGTCGCGATGCTGCAGTTGTCGGCTGTCTTCATGGCCATGACCTTTGCGGTCTTTGCGCTCTACGGCGCCTTCGCCTCACGCATGCGCGAGCGGGTGCTGGGCAGCCCGATGGCCATGGCCTGGCTGCGGCGCAGCTTTGCGGCCACCTTCGTGGCGTTGGGTGCAAAGCTGGCGTTCACGCAACGCTGAAGGCCTTCAGATATTTTGGGCCGAGCGCCGGGCCGCTCCCAAGCCGGCCCGTCTGGCGATGTGCGAGCGGCTTAATGCCGCGAGCATCGCCGTCCCCTTGGGGACCGACCAGATGCGCGGCGTTCAGCCCGCGCAGCTGGGCGAGGGGCACCTTAAACAGCGGCTTCGTCCGTCTCGCCGGTGCGGATGCGCACGACCTGCTCGACCGGCAGCACGAAGATCTTGCCGTCGCCGATCTTGCCGGTCTTGGCGGCCTTCAGGATAGCGTCGATGCAGCGGTCCACCTCGTCGTCCTTCACGACGACCTCGACCTTGACCTTGGGCAGAAAGTCGACGACGTACTCGGCACCACGGTACAGCTCGGTGTGGCCCTTCTGCCGGCCGAAGCCCTTGACCTCGGTGACCGTCAGGCCCGAGGCGCCCACCTCGGCCAGCGCCTCGCGGACCTCGTCCAGCTTGAACGGCTTGATGATGGCGGTGATCTGCTTCATGACGGACTCCTATTCAGATTGACTTGAGTTTACGCACGGAACTTGGACGTGATGGGATAGCGCCAATCCCTACCGAAGCCCCTGTGGGTGATGCGTATGCCTACCGGCGCCTGGCGGCGCTTGTACTCGTTGATCTTGATGAGCCGCGTGACACGTTCGACATCCTCGGGCTTGAAGCCGGCGGCCACGATCTCGGCGATGGACTGGTCCTGCTCCATATAGAGGGCCAGGATGGCGTCCAGCACCGGATACGGCGGCAGGCTGTCCTCGTCCTTCTGGTCGGGGCGCAGCTCGGCCGAGGGCGGGCGCGTGATGATGCGGTCCGGGATGATCTCGGCGCCCTGCGCGTTGCGCCAGCGGGCCAGGCGGAACACCAGCGTCTTGGCCACGTCCTTGATGACGGCGAAGCCGCCCGCCATGTCGCCGTAGAGCGTGCAATAGCCGGTCGCCATCTCGCTCTTGTTGCCGGTCGTCAGCACGATGCTGCCGAACTTGTTGGACAGGGCCATCAGCAGCGTGCCACGGATGCGCGCCTGGATGTTCTCCTCGGTCGCGTCCAGCGGCAGGCCCTTGAACTCATCGGCCAGCGTGGCGAGGAAGGCGTCGAACTCCGGCACGATGCTCTTCTCGTCGTAGCGAACGCCCAGGCGCTCGGCCATGTCGCGCGCGTCTATCCAGGAGATGTCGGCCGTGTAGGGCGACGGCATCATCACTGTGCGGACCTTGTCGGCGCCGAGCGCGTCCACGGCGATAGCCAGCACCAGCGCGGAGTCGATGCCGCCCGAGAGGCCGATGAGGGCGCCGGGGAAGCCGTTCTTGCCGAGGTAGTCGCGCACACCTGTCACCAGCGCCTGCCAGACCTGGGCCTCGAACTCAGGCTCTGGGGTGGTGGTGCCGCTGAGCCGCTTCGTGGCCAGGTCGACCTCGACGATGGCCAGCGCCTCCTCGAACAGCGGCGCGCGGGCGGCCAGCGTGCCGTCGGCCTGCACGGCGAAAGACGCGCCATCGAAGACGACCTCGTCCTGGCCGCCGACGAGGTGGGCATAGAACAGCGGCAGGCCGGAGGCGCGGGCTCGCTCGGCCATGCGCTCCTCGCGCTCTGCGACCTTGCCGACGTGGAAGGGCGAGGCGTTGATGACGCACAGCGCTTCGGCGCCCGCTCCTTTAGCAGCGGCGGCGGGCTCGTCGAACCATGCGTCCTCGCAGATCAGCAGGCCGACCTTGAGGCCATTCACGTCGAAGACGACGGGGCCAAGACCGGCATCGCGGCCGGAGCGGAAGTAGCGGCGCTCGTCGAACACCTGGTAATTGGGCAGTTCGCGCTTGGCGTAGGTCTGCGTGATGCGACCGCCGGTGAGCACCGAGGCGGCGTTCAGGCAGGGCGGCAGCGACCAGCTGCGCTCGCGCACCACGCCGTCCTCGCGCGCCATCGGGTGGCCCACCACGACATGGAGGCCGGGAAGGTCCGCCAGCTCGGTGGCAATGCGCTGCAACTGCACGCCGCAGGCGGCCAGGAAGGCCGGGCGCAGCAGCAGGTCCTCGGGGGGGTAGCCGCACAGCGCCAACTCCGGCGTGACGACCAGATCAACCCCGGCCGCGTGCGCCTGGCGCGCTTGGGCAATGATGCGGTCCGCGTTGCCCGCAAGATCACCCACTGTGACATTGAGCTGGGCGAGGGCGACTTTGACGGACGGCAAGGGCATGGGACTCATTTCAAACGGGGCGACGGCAGAAAAAAATTATGTCATCCGGGTCGATGCCGACCCGGCGGCGTTGTCTCTGGATGCGTGGGATGCGCTGCTCGCGCAACAGGCGCGGCCGACGCCTTTCATGCGCATGGCCTATCTGCGTGCCATGCACGAGTCTGGCAGCGCGACCGAGGAGACCGGCTGGCAGCCGCAGTTCGTGTCGATCTGGCTGGACAACCGACTGGTGGCGGCCTGCCCGGCCTGGTTGAAGACCCACAGCTACGGCGAATACGTCTTCGACTGGGCCTGGGCCGACGCCTACCGGCGCCACGGCCTTGCCTACTACCCCAAGCTGCTGGTCGCCGTGCCGTTCACGCCGGTGGCGGGCAGCCGGCTGCTGGCGGTGAACGACGAAGCGCGTGCCTTGCTGGCGCAGGCGTTGCGCGCGGTGGCTCAGGAGACCCAGGTCTCGTCGCTGCATGTGCTGTTCGGCGATGAGGCCGATCAGGCGGCGCTGGCTGAAACCGGCTGCACCGCGCGCGCCGGCGTGCAGTTCCACTGGACGGCCGAGGGTGACGCCGACTTCACCGCTTTCCTCGCCCGCCTGCAGCGCGACAAGCGCAAGAAGATCCAGCAGGAGCAGCGCCGCGTCCGCGACGCCGGCGTCGTCTTCGAGGCCAGCCACGGCCGCGACATCGCCTCCGAGGATTGGGACTTCTTCTACCGCTGCTACCAGCAAACCTACCGCGAACACCACAGCACGCCCTATCTCAGCCGCGACTTCTTTGCCCGCATGGCAAGCGAGATGCCCGAGCACTGGCTGATGTTCACCGCGCTGCGAAATGGAGAGCGCGTCGCCACGTCGCTGATCGCGCTCGACCCCGAGCGCCGCGCCGCCTTTGGCCGCTACTGGGGCGCGACCGAGCACATCCCCAACCTGCACTTCGATGCCTGCTACTACCAGCCGCTCGCCTGGTGCATCGCCAACGGCTACCGGCGCTTCGAGGGCGGTGCCCAGGGCGAGCACAAGATGGCGCGCGGGCTGATGCCAACGCCGACGGCGTCGAGCCATTGGCTGGCGCACCCGGCGTTCGCGGATGCGGTCGGTGACTTCCTGGCCCGCGAGGGTCAGGCGATTGCAGGCTACGTCAATGAACTGGGCGAACACACGCCCTTCAAAGGAAAAGACGCCGCAGATGCGGCGTCTTTCTGAGCAGCGGCTTGGCGCTTACTTCGCGAGCGACTTGGCGTAGTTGTCCATGCCTTCGATGATCTCGGACTTGGCCTTCTCCGGGCCTTCCCAGCCCTTGACCTTGACCCACTTGTTCGGCTCCAGGTCCTTGTAGTGCTCGAAGAAATGCTGGATGGCCTTCAGGCGCATCTGGTTCACGTCGTCCACGCTCAGCCAGTGGCTGTACATCGGCAGGATCTTGTCGGTCGGCACGGCCAGCAGCTTGGCATCACCACCCGCTTCGTCGTCCATCATCAGAACGCCCAGCGGGCGGCAGGTCACGACGACGCCAGGGGTCAGTGCAAACGGCGTGATGACCAGCACGTCGACCGGGTCGCCGTCGTCGGCGAGCGTCCTGGGGATGTACCCGTAGTTGCACGGGTAGTACATAGGCGTCGTCAGGAAGCGATCGACGAACAGCGCGCCACTCTCCTTGTCCACCTCGTACTTGATCGGATCGGCATTCATCGGGATCTCGATGATCACGTTGAACTCGTCGGGCACCTTGGCGCCGGGGGTCACGTTGTGCAGGCTCATGGTCGTCGTTCTTGGGGGCTGGAAAACCCGCATTCTAGATTTCCCCAACATCGCTGGTAAACGCGCAACTGCGGTGTCAAGCACGGCCCGTAAGCTCAATCCGCTGTACCCAGGCGTAACCCGCCCGGGGTCATGAATCACACGCTGAACAGGAGACTCATACATGTCGACGGAAATGGCGCTGTACTTCGCGCTGGCTTGCGGCCTCGCGGCCGTTCTTTATGGCTTCATTCAACGCAGCTGGATCCTGAGCCAAGACGCGGGCAATGCCCGCATGCAGGAGATCGCCACGGCGATCCAGCAGGGCGCCGCCGCCTACCTCGGCCGGCAGTACCGCACCATCGGCATCGTCGGCGTGGTGCTCGCCATCGCGATTGCGGTGGTGCCCGGCCTGGGCCTGACGACGGCCGTCGGCTTCGTCATCGGCGCGGTGCTGTCAGGCATCTGCGGCTTCATCGGCATGAACATCTCGGTGCGCGCCAACGTGCGTACCGCACAGGCCGCCTCCAAGGGCATCGGCCCGGCTCTGGACGTGGCCTTCAAGGGCGGCGCCATCACCGGCATGCTGGTCGTGGGCCTGGGCCTGCTGGGTGTCGGCGGCTTCTACCTCGCCATCGGTGGCGGGCATGACAGCACGGCGCTCAAGCCCATGCTGGGCCTGGCCTTCGGCTCGTCGCTGATCTCCATCTTTGCGCGCCTGGGCGGCGGCATCTTCACCAAGGGCGCCGACGTCGGCGCCGACCTGGTGGGCAAGGTCGAGGCCGGCATCCCGGAGGACGACCCGCGCAATCCGGCCGTGATTGCCGACAACGTGGGCGACAACGTCGGCGACTGCGCCGGCATGGCGGCCGACCTGTTCGAGACCTACGCGGTGACGCTGATCGCCGCCATGGCGCTCGGCGCGTTGATGATCACCGGCACAAGCGCACTGGCCGGCGTCGTCTACCCGCTGGCGCTGGGCGGCGTGTCCATCCTCGCGTCCATCGTCGGCTGCTACTTCGTCAAGGCCAGCCCCGGCATGAAGAACGTGATGCCGGCGCTGTACAAGGGCCTGATCGTGGCCGGCGTGCTGAGCCTGATCGCCTTCTTCTTCGTCACCCGGGCAATGTTCCCTGACCCCATCGAGCTGACGGCGGGCGGCACGACGAGCGCGATGGCGCTGTTCGGCGCCTGTGTCGTCGGCCTCGTGCTGACGGCGGCCATGGTCTGGATCACCGAGTACTACACCGGCACGCAGTACCACCCGGTGCAGCACGTCGCCCAGGCCTCCACCACCGGCCACGGCACCAACGTCATCGCCGGCCTGGGCGTATCGATGAAGTCCACCGCCTGGCCGGTGCTCTTCGTCTGCGCGGCCATCTACTCAGCCTTCGCGCTGGCCGGCCTGTACGGCATTGCGGTCGCGGCCACGTCCATGCTCAGCATGGCCGGCATCGTCGTCGCGCTGGACGCCTACGGCCCCATCACCGACAACGCCGGCGGCATCGCCGAGATGGCCGAGCTGCCGGCGTCAGTGCGTGACGTGACGGACCCGCTGGACGCCGTGGGCAACACCACCAAGGCCGTCACCAAGGGCTATGCCATCGGCTCTGCCGGCCTGGCCGCGCTGGTGCTGTTTGCCGACTACACCCACGCGCTGGAAGCCCGCGGGCTGCACGAGGTGTTCTCGCTGTCAGACCACAAGGTCATCCTGGGTCTCTTCCTTGGCGGTCTCATCCCCTTCCTGTTCGCCGCGATGGCAATGGAAGCCGTGGGCCGTGCCGCCGGGGCCGTCGTCGTCGAGGTGCGCAAGCAGTTCGCCGACGGCGCCATCATGGCCGGCAAGCGCAAGCCCGACTACAGCGCCGCGGTCGACATGCTGACCACGGCGGCCATCAAGGAAATGATCGTGCCGTCGCTGTTGCCCGTGGCCGCGCCGATCATCGTCGGCCTGGTGCTCGGCCCGGCGGCGCTGGGTGGTCTGCTGATGGGCACCATCGTCACCGGCCTGTTCGTCGGCATCTCGATGTGCACCGGCGGCGGCGCCTGGGACAACGCCAAGAAGCTGATCGAGGAAGGTTTCACCGACAGCAATGGCGTGCTGCACAAGAAGGGCTCGGAGGCGCACAAGGCCGCCGTCACCGGCGACACCGTGGGCGACCCCTACAAGGACACCGCAGGCCCGGCCGTGAACCCGCTGATCAAGATCATCAACATCGTCGCCCTGCTGATCGTGCCGCTGCTGCCCGTGCCCGTGGGCAGCCACGCGCCCACGCCTACCCAGGCGGTGGTGACTGCCCCGGCTGCACCGGCAGCCAGCATGGCCGAACTGCCGGCTGAACTGCCCGCTTCTGCTGCCTCGCAATAAAGCGGCGTAAACCTGCTCAAACGGCCTGCTTGCAGGCCGTTTCCACGTCTGGCACGCGGCAAAATCCTGCCCATGGCGAGCACAGCGATCACAAGACACGAACTGACGCGGCGACGCGAGCAGTTGCTGGACTTGCAGCGCTACCTCGCCGTGCTGGAGGCCGACCACGACGGCGCCCGCGCCAAGCTGCTGGGCTTCCGGTTGCGCTATCTGGATGCGTTAGGCCCGCTGATGCGCGAGCTCGACGAGCTGGAGGCGCAGCTGCAGCAGGCCACCTCGCTGCTGTCCGAGGCGCTGAAGCGCCAGGGCGTCGAAGCCCCCCTGCCCGCCTCGCCGCGCGCCAAGGCCTGGCCTGAGGTGGCCGCCCTGCCCGCCGCCACGCCTCTGCCGCCCGAACCCACCGGCCCGCTGACCGACCTGCCGCCGCCGACGCTGAAGACGCTGTACCGCCGTGCGGCCAGGCGCTTTCACCCCGACATGGCGCCGCAAGGCCCGGAGCGCGAGGTCTGCGAGCAACGCATGATGGCCGTCAACGACGCCTACGAGCGCGCCGACCGCTACAAGCTGGAGACGCTGCTGCTGGCGGCCGGTGAGCTGCCCGAGAAGGTCATCGGCGGCCCGGCCGATGCGGTGCGCGCCTGGCTGGGCCTGTGCGAACACATGGTGCAGGGCCGCATCCGTATCGTGCAGGCGCAGACGCTGGTGCTGCAGGGTTTGCAGATGCATCAGCTGCGCGTCGCCATCGAGCGCGCGGAGGCCGGCGGCATGAAGCCGCTGGACATCATGGCCGCGCGGCTGCGCGCCCAGATCGCGGAGCGCCGCCAGGAGCTCTACATCGGCGAGCGCGTCGGCGGCGATGCGCGCCTGGCCGCCGACTTTCTGCGCAAGCGCTATCAGCGGCTGACGGGGCTGGGCCTGGGTTGACGGCTGCGGCTCAGGCGTCGGCCGCCGCGATCAGCATGCGCGTGTAGTCGTGCTGCGCCTCACCCTGGCAGAGGGCGTCCCGGCTCAGCGTCTCGACGATGCGGCCCTGCTGCATGACGGCCAGACGGTCGCACAGATGGGCCACGACGCCCAGGTCGTGGCTGACCAGCAGATAGGTCAGCCCATGCCGGGCGCGCAGGTCGGCGAGCAGGTTCAGCACTTCGGCTTGCACCGACACATCCAGCGCCGAGGTCGGCTCGTCCAGCAGCAGCAGCGGCGGCCTCAGGATCAGGGCGCGGGCAATGGCGACGCGCTGGCGCTGGCCGCCGGAGATCTGGTGGGGGTAGCGAAAGCGGAAGGCCAGCGGCAGGCCCACCTGCTGCAGGACCTCGTCGATGCGTTCGTCGATGCGGTCCAGGCCCTGCACCTGCAGCGGCTCGGCCAGGGCCGTGCGCACGGTGTGGCGGGGGTGAAGGGAGCCGTAGGGGTCCTGGAACACCATCTGCGCACGGCGCGCATGGGCCGGGCTGCGCTCGCCGCGGTAGGCCTCCCCCGCCAGCGCCACGTCGCCGCGCCAGTGGCGGTACTGCCCGGCCAGGCAACGCAGCACGCTGGTCTTGCCCGAGCCCGACTCGCCGACCAGGCCGAACGCCTCGCCGCGCGCCACCTCGAAGCTGACGCCATGCAGCACCGCGCGCGCTTCGTTGCCCTCGCCGAAGGACAGGTGCAGGCCCTGCACCGACAACATCGCCGTCATGCCACGCTCCAGGCCGCGTCACGTTGCAGCACCGGCAGCACGGCGCGACGCTGCTGCAGGCTTGGCAGGGCCGCCATCAGGCCCTGCGTGTAGGGATGAGCCGCGTGGGCCAGGTCGGCCGCCGCCAGCGTCTCGACAACGCGGCCGGCATACATGACCAGCACGCGGTCGCAGAAACGCCGCACCAGGTTGAGGTCGTGGCTGATGAAGAGCAGCGCCAGGCCCTGCTCTGCCACCAGTTCGTCGAGCAGGCCCAGCACTTCCTGGCGCACCGACACGTCCAGCGCCGAGGTCGGCTCGTCGGCGATCAGCAGCTGCGGGCGCTGAGCCAGCATCATCGCGATCATGATGCGTTGGCCCATGCCGCCCGAGACCTCGTGCGGGTACTGCGCGGCCACGCGCCTGGGCTCGCGGATGCGCACCCGCGCCAGCAGCGCCTCGACCTGCTCGTCGCACTCGGCGCGCGAGAGTTTGCTGCCGCGCTGCACCGCCTCGCCGATCTGCCGGCCGATGCTCATGACCGGGTTCAGCGAGTATTTCGGGTCCTGCATGATCATGGACAGGCGGCGGCCGCGCAGGGCGGCCATGTCGCGCTCGCCGGCCTGCAACAGGTCGATGCCGTCGAACTGCAGGCGCTCGGCGCTGATGCGGGCCTGGCGCGGCAGCAGCTTGAGCAGCGCGCGGCCGACGGTGGTCTTGCCGGAGCCGGACTCGCCGACGACGGCCAGCTTCTCGCGGCCGAGGTTGAAGGAGACACCGCGCACCACGGGCACAGGCGCTGCCGGGCTGCCGTAGGCCACCTGCAGGCCCTCGACTTGGAGCAAGGGAGACGTGGTCATGAACTTTGGCGCGGGTCGAGCGCGTCGTTGAGGCCATCGCCCAGCAGGTTGAAGGCCATGCTGACGGCCAGGATGGCGGCGCCCGGCGCGGCCACGGTCCACCAGCTGTCCAGCATGTAGCGGCGGCCCTCGGAGATCATCGATCCCCACTCGGGCAGCGGCGGTTGGGCGCCCAGGCCCAGGAAGCCCAGGCCGGCGGCAGTCAGCACGACCGAGGCCATGTTCATCGTCAGCCGCACCAGCACCGAGGGCAGGCACAGCGGCGCCAGGTGCCGGCACAGCACGCGCAGATGCGAGGCACCCTGCAGCTGCGCGGCAACGATGAAGTCGGCGTTGCGCAGCGTCATGGCCTCGGCGCGGGCCAGGCGGGCGATGGGCGGCCAGGCGGTCAGCGCGATGGCCAGCACCGCGTGGTCCAGGCCCGGGCCCAGCGCTGCGACGAAGGCCAGCGCCAGCACCAGACTGGGGAAGGACAGGAAGACATCGGCCACGCGCATGCACACCATGTCGACGCGCCCGCCGAAGTAGCCGGACACGACGCCTATGCCCATGCCCAGCGGGCCGACGACGACGGTCACCAGCACGACGATGAACAGCGTGATGCGCGTGCCGTGGACGAGGCGGCTGAAGACGTCGCGGCCGAACTCGTCGGTGCCAAACCAATGCGCCGGGCTGGGCGGCAGCAGCGCCGCGGCGAGGTCCTGGCGCAGCGGGTCGTGGCTGGCGACCCAGGGCGCGAACAAGGCCACGGCCACCAGCAGCGCGATGACGGCCACGCCGACGGCGGTCAGCGGGTTGGCCAGCAGCTTGCGCGCGGTGGCGGTGGTCTCGAGTCGCCAGGCCTGCCAGGCCCCAAGGGGAGCGACGGAAGCGGATGCGGTCATGAACGGGCTCTCGGGTCAAACACGCGGTAGAGCGCGTCGGCGGTCAGGTTCAGCGCGACGAAGAGCAGGCCGATGACGAGCACCGAGCCCATCACCGCGTTCATGTCGCCCAGCAGCAGGCTGCCGGTCAGGTAGCTGCCAAAGCCGGGCCAGCCAAACACGGTCTCGACGAGCACGGCGCCCTCCAGCAGGCCGCCGTAGGCCAGGGCCAGGATGGTCAGCAGCTGCACGCGGATGTTCAGGAAGGCGTGGCCCCAGACCACCTGGCGCTGGCTCAGCCCCTTGACCCGCGCCGTGGTGATGTATTCCTGGCTGAGCTGGGCCAGCATGAAGCTGCGCGTCATGCGGCTGAGGTAGGCCATGGAGTGCAGGCCCAGCACGCAGGCGGGCAGCAGCAGATGGCGCAGCGCGCTGCGAAAGGCGGCCCAGTCGCCAGCCAGCAGCGTGTCGACGAGCATCAGGCCGGTCACGCGCGGGATCTCGCCTTCAAACGACAGGGCGATGCGGCCGATGCCGCCGGCCCAGCCCAGCCAGGCATAGAACACCAGCAGGCCCATCATGCCGAACCAGAACACCGGCGTGGAGTGGCCCGCCAGGCCCAGCACGCGGGCGACATGGTCGGGCCAGCGCTTGTGGTGAGTGGCCGCCCAGACGCCCAGCGGCACGCCCAGCAGCGCGCCGAGCAGGATGGCCAGCGTCGCCAGCTCCAGCGTGGCCGGCAGCACACGGGCCAGGTCTTGCGTGACCGGCAGGCCGGTCAGCAGGGATCGGCCCAGGTCGCCCTGCGCCAGGTCGGCCAGGTAGCGGCCGAACTGCGTCCACAGCGGCCGGTCCAGGCCGAGCTGGCGGTAGACCTGCTCGTAGGTGGCGCGGTCGGCGTCGGGGCCGACGATGGCCAGCACCGGGTCCAGCGGCATCACGCGACCGATCATGAAGGTCAGCAGCAAGAGCCCGAGCAGGGCCAGCGCAGCGCTCGTGCCTCCTCGTATCAATCTTGACGTCATGCACCACCCTCCTTGTAGACCTCGCGCAGCCGCGTGGCGCCGCTGGGATGGCCGTGATAGCCGTGCACCGCGCGGCGCAGGACCTGGGTGTCGAGCATCTGGGCGATGGGCTGGATGGCCCCGACCTGCGCATCGAAACGCAGCTGGGCCTGGCGGTAGAGCGCCGCCTGCGCGGTGGCGTCCGGCGTCAGCAGGGCCTGCTCGATGAGGCGGTTCAGCTCGGCGTCGGCATAGCCCGTGCGCCAGCCCTGGAAGTTGCTGAGCCGGGCGCTGTCGCGGTTGTCGGGGTTGTAGACCAGCGCGCGCAGGCTGGAGTGCGGGTGGGCCTCGCCGCCGCCGCCGCCGCGGCCGACGACGATCTCGAAGCTGCGCTCGCGCATCGAGCCATAGACCTGGTTGCCGGTGCCCGGCAGGATGCTGGCGCGGATGCCGGCCTGGGCCAGCGTGGCCTGCAGGCTGGTGGCGATGCCGGTGAAAGGCGCCTCGGCGATGACGCGGATGGTCGTGTCGAAGCCGTCGGCCAGGCCGGCCTGGGCCAGCAGGCGGCGGGCCGCGGCGGGGTCAAAGCCATAGCCGGGCTGGGGCAGCGACGCCGGCAGGCCGGGCGGCACGGGGCGCATCTGCAGCTCGCCGTAGAAGGGCAGCACGCCGCCGGCGACGCCCTGGAAGTCGATCAGATGACGCAGCACGGCGCGGCGCACGCGCTCGTCGGCAAAGCGCGGATGGCGGGCGTTGACGGCGACGTAATACAGGGTGGCGCGGCGCACTTCCTCGACGACGAGGTCGGGCCGTTTGGCCAGCGCGCGCACGTCGGGTGCCGACATGCCGCCGGCGATATCCAGGTCGCCGCGCATCAGCATCAGCCGCAGCGTCTGCGACTCGGTCATGTGGCGGAAGACGACGCGGCGCAGCTTGGCGGCGGCCTGCCAGTAATTGGCCGAGCGGCGCATCGTCAGCAGCTCCTTGGGTCGCCACTCCTCCAGCTCGAAGGCGCCCGAGCCGGCGGCATGCGTGGTCAGCCAGGCATGGCCGAGGTCGCCGCGCTGCTCATGGGCCAGCACGGCCTCGCGGTCGATCACATAGCCGCTCATGGACGTGGCCAGTGTCATCAGCACCAGCGTCGGGTCGGTGGGCTGGGGCAGGTCCAGCACCAGGGTCTGGGCGTCTTCGGCGCGGATGCTGGCGGCGGCGTTGGCGGCCGTGTAGCCGTAGCTCTTCCAGGCCGAGGCCAGGGCGAGGTTGAGCGTCAGCACGCGCTGCAGCGACCAGGCCGCGTGCGCTGCCGTCAGCGGCCGGCCGCTGGCAAAGCGCAGGCCGGCGCGCAGCTTCAGCGTGATGCGCCGGCCGCCCTCGCCCACCAGCCAGCTCTCGGCGAGGCTGGGGCGCAGCCGGGTGGGGTCGGCCGCGTCCACTTCGAGCAGGCTGTCGTAGAGGTTGCAGGCCACGGTGGCCGCGTCCAGGCCGGTGGCGGCGGCGGGGTCCAGCGAGAGCAGGTTGTTCATGCTCATGCCGATCAGCAGCTGGTCGTCGGGCGAGCCGGCTTGCGCTGCGCCCCAGGCTCCGGCAAGCAGCGCAGGGAGATGGCGGCGCCGCAGCGGCCACGAAGATGCAGGGAACATGGCGGCGCTCAGTAAGTGGCCACGGTGTGCTTGGCGATGTAGTCGAAGTTGATGTCTTCGCCCAGGCCGGGCCCCTGCGGCAGAGCCACGAAACCGTCCGCATCCATCGGGTCGACGATGGCATTCATGTAGGCCGGCACTTCGTCGTAGTCGAGGAAGGGGTGCAGCAGGCCGCGCTCGTACCAGCGACAGTTGCGGATAGCCCCGCAAACCGCCAGGTTGGGTGCGCCATTGCCATGCACCTCGCAGTTCATGCCGAAGGACTCGGCGAGGTGGGCCACCTTCATCGTCGGGCCGATGCCGCCGCAGCCGGTGACGCCGGCACGCAGGATGTCGCTGGCGCCGGACTTGACCCAGTCGGCCCGCGCGTAGTGCTTGCCCGACAGGCTTTCGGGGCCAAGGATGGGCACGTCCAGCTGACCGGCCAGCCAGGCATAGGACGCCGTGCTCTGCTCGTTCATCATTTCCTCGAACCATGAGAAGTTCAGCTCCTCCAGCGCGCGGCCGATGCGCAGCGCGTCGGTGCGGCTGTACTCGTGATAGCCGTCCAGCATCAGCTCGATGTCGGGGCCGACGGCCTGGCGCACGGCGGTGCAGGCCTTGATGTCCATCGCGACGCTGGGCGCGAAGGAGACCGGCGGCATCCAGGTGTGCAGCTTGATGGCCTTGTAGCCACGCGCCACCAGCTTCAGCGCGAAGTCGGCGTATTCCTCGGGCGTGGACAGGCCACCGGCCAGTTCGTCGCCGCACATGGTGCTGCCGTAGGCCGGCACCTTGCTGCGGTAGCCGCCCAGCAGTTGATGGACCGGCACGCCCAGCGTGCGGCCGATCAGGTCGTAGAGCGCGCTGTCCACCGCGCCCAGCGCGCGGTCGGTCAGCTGGCCGGCGCTGCCGCGCTGCCAGTGCTCCAGCTCGCACCACAGCTTCTCGCGCTGCAGCGCCTCGCCGCCCACCAGCACGCGGCGCACGAACTGGTTCAGCACATGCGGCCGCACGACCTGCGGCGGCGCAAAGCAGTGGCCTTCGACGCCATCGGTGCTGCGGATACTCAGCAGCGCCAGATGGGCCGTGCCCAGAGGCCCAGGGTGGGAATGGCCAGCCGCGTCGACCGAGCGGCGCGTCGGGTGGGTGAACTCGACGGCGTTCACGCTTTCAATCTTGATCATCGCTTTATCTCATCAGTCGTCTGATGACTTGGAGTGTACGTCGCAGGAGATGGATTGCAGCTATTACTGGGGTAAACCACGAGAAATTCAATGAAACAGCTTGCGCAGAGATCAGATGACTTGCCTATACTGACATCAGTCGTCCGATGACTTGACGATAACTCAACGACCCATCCATCGTGAGCAGCAGCCTCCCTTCAGCACCGTCCAACCGCACGCCCAGCCTGTCGCAGCGTGTCGTCGACGGCATCTCCGAGCGCATCGCCAGCGGCGCACTCAAGCCCGGCGAGCGCGTGCCCACCGAGCCGGTGCTGATGCAGGAGTTCGGCGTCAGCCGCAGCGTCGTGCGCGAAGCGGTCTCGCGGCTGCAGGCCAGTGGCATGCTGCGCACCCAGCAGGGTGTGGGCAGCTTCGTGCTGGCGCCCAAGGTCGACCTGCCCTCGTTCCAGCAGGTGCCCGCTGCGGAGTTGAAGCTGCAGCAGAAGCTGGCCATGCTGGAGCTGCGCCTGAGCCTGGAGCCCGAGTCCGCCGCGCTTGCCGCCCAGCGGCGCACGCCGGACCAGCTCGCTGCCATGGAGCGCGCGCTGGACGATTTCGACACCCAGCACAGCACCGGCGAGGCCACCGCCGAGGCGGATTTCCGCTTTCACGAGTTGATGGCCCAAGCCACCGGCAACGAGTATTTCTCGCATGTGCTGCGCGCGCTCAGCAGCGCCACCATCCCGCGCCAGGCGGCGGCGCGCCGTAACAACAGCAGCAACAGCAGCGGCGCCAAGCCCGCCCGGTTCGGCGAGCCGTCGCCCGAATTGCGCCCGGGCAAGGAGATCACGGCCCAGGAGCACTGGGCCGTGCTGGACGCCATCCGGCGCGGCGATGCCGCCGGCGCGCGTGCCGCCATGTTCATGCACCTGAACAACAGCCGCGAACGCATGAAGAACGCCAGCCGCTGAAGCTTGGCCGCGCCACCGGGCCCAGCAGAGGCCCGGGCCGCCCCTGCCCGAACGATACCGAACCGATACCGACACCACCACCGGAGACAAGCATGCAACACCCCCGTCGCCCGTCGGGCGCCCGACCGACTGCCATCACCCTGGCTCTGCTGGCCCTCGCCGGCAGCCACTCGCTCGCCGTGGCGCAGGAGAACCAGGTCATCGAGCGCGTCGAGATCACCGGTTCCATCATCCGGCGCTCGATCAATGACGAGGCCGCGCTGCCGGTGACGTCGATCAAGGCCACCGAGCTGAGCGCCCGCGTCAACACCGAGCTCAAGGACATGATGCTCGAGCTGCCGCAGGCGAACTCGCTGGGCACCAATGCCGGCACGGCCGGGCCGATGACCAGCCTGCGCGGCTTCGGGCCCATGCGCACGCTGACGCTGCTGAACGGCCGCCGCCTGGCCAAGGAGCCGCTGACCAACCAGTACGTCAGCGTCAACGTCATGCCGCGCATGGCGCTGAGCCATGTCGACATCCTGCGCGACGGCGCCTCGTCCAGCTACGGCTCCGACGCGATGGGCGGCGTGCAGGCCTTCTATACGCTGCCCGCCTACAAGGGTGTGGGCATCAAGGTGGAGGCCATGCAGCCCGAGCGTTCCGGCGGCGGCGCAACGCGCTCGCTGGGCCTGATCGCCGGTGTCGGCGACCTGGGCCAGGACCGCTGGAACGTCTACGCCGCCTTCGACATCCAGAGGCGCGAGGAACTGCCCCGCTCGGCCCGCCCCGAGCTGACCGACGGCTCGGCGCTCACCGCCCTGGGCATCAGCACCGCGCCGGGCCTGGGCGCCAACGCCACGCCGGGCAACTTCACCGACCCCACCAACCCGACCACGGCGCTGCGCACCGTGCGCCACAACCCGATGTACGCCAGCGGCTGCCTGCCGCCGTACTCCGTGCCCAGCACTTCGGGCGGCCGACAGACCTGCTTCCTGGATGCGAACACGCAGTACACGACGTTCAACAACAAGAACGGCATCCTGAACTTCTACGCCCAGGGCAAGCTGCTGCTGCCGGGCGACCACCAGATCACGGCCGAGTTCAACCACAGCCAGTTCGAGGTCGACCAGTACAACAACCCGGCCGCGCCCACCGTGCGGTTGACCAGCACCCACCCCTACTACCCGGGCAACGGCAAGGTGCCTGCGGTGCCAGGGCTGAACCTGGCCGGCCGGCCCATCGACGTGCTGTGGTCGGTGGCCGACGCCGGCGCGCGCATCCGCAATGACGTGCACAGCAACGACCGCCTGGTGCTGACCGCCGAAGGCGCTCTGGGCAGCTGGGACTACCGCACCGGCCTCAACTACGGCCGCTCAAAACGCGACACCAAGGCCGGCTCGGGCTGGCTGAAGGTGACCGGCATCGCGACGGTGCAGGGCACCACGTCACGCACGCTGTTCCTCGACCCCAAACTCAACCCCTTCGGCCTGCAGGACGCCGCCGGCCAGGCACTGCTGGACGGCGCCTCGCTGGACGGCCAGACGCTGCGCCTGCACAAGGCCGAGAACGCCAGCCTGGACGCCACCTTCTCGCGCAGCGTCATGAAGCTGTCCGGCGGCGACATGATGCTGGCCGTCGGCGGCGAACTGCGCCGCGACAGCTGGCAGCCCATCGGCCAGGCCGCCAACGACCTGTCGACGGCGTTGAATGGCCAGATCGACCTGCTGGGCGGCGACAACCTCGCCAGCGGCGCCACCTCCGCCACCAGCACCAAGATCGGCCGCACCATCACCTCGCTGTACGCGGAGCTCGATGCCCCGTTGCGCCGCGACGTGACGCTGAACGCTTCGGTGCGCGGCGACAAGTACGGCGACCTCCGCGAAACCACCGTCAACCCCAAGCTCAGCGCCCGCTGGACGCCGATGAGCAACCTCGTGCTGCGCGCGTCGGCCAACACCGGCTACCGTGCCCCTGCCCTGCCCGAGATCTACACCAAGGAGACCGAGCGCACGCTGATCCCCGTCTTCAACGACCCGCTGAACTGCCCCACGGTGAACGGCGTCGCCACGGCCAAGGCCGGTTTCGCGCCCGAGCTGGTCTGCGGCCTGACCGGCTACAACCAGATCACCAAGGTGCCCAACAACGCCGGTGTGAAACCCGAGACCTCGCGCAGCCTGACCTTCGGCGCGGGCTTCGAGCCGATGAAGAACCTGACCCTGACGCTGGACTACTGGCGCACGCAGATCGACAGCGTCATCGGCAACCGCGCCATCGACTACCTGCTGGCCAACCCCGCCGCCTATCCACAGCTCTTCCTGCGCAACAGCGACGGCACGCTGGGCGTGCTGTCCGCCTCGGGCTCACGCGACGCCGTCATCAACACGCCGTCCAACGTCGGCTCACTGCGCGGCGCCGGCATCGACGCCAGCCTGAAGTACATCGCCCCCAAGCAGAGCTGGGGCACGCTGTCGGGCGGCATCGACATCGCCTACCTGACCCGCTGGGACGCACGCTCCGAAGGCGTCAACAACGGCGACTGGGTCTCCGCGCTGGGCTACTACAACGACGTGGTGCCGGTGAACCCCAACGCCGGCCTCTCCAACGCGACGCGCGGCCTGAACAACCGCTGGCGCCACACGGCGCAGGTGGCGTGGCAGACCCCGGAGTGGATGGTGCAGCTGTCGCAGCGCTACCAAAGCAAGATCGCGGACCAGAACCTGCCTGCCGCCACCGGCGCCGGCACGACCGGGCCGCGCGACGTCGAGTCCTATGCGCAGTACAACCTGATGGTGAAGTACAGCGGCTTCAAGAACATCAAGCTGTCGCTGGGCGTCAGCAACCTGCTCGACAAGCAGCCGCCGCTGACCAACCACACCGCCTACCGCGGCTACCTGACCAGCGTCGCCGACGTGCTGGGCCGGGCCTATGTGCTGACGGCGGACTACCGGTTCTGACACGACACGCCGCCGTTTTGGAATCGCCGCCAGGCGCTCACATCGGCCTCTGCGGGCAACGATGCGATCCTGGCGGCGGTCTTTTTGCGGTGGCGCAATCAGCGCCGGGACACCGGCGCACTGAACCGGTCAGTCGCCCAGATCTTCATTGTTCTTGGTCTGCGGATCCGCGCTCGGGAAGAAGTTGACCATGTCGCCGGAGTTGGTCACCTGCGCGAACAGCAGCACCAGCCCCCGGGTCGTGTACTGATTCGGCCCCCAGGGCACCAGCACGCCGTCCACCCAGTCACCATCGCTGCCCTCCGTCCGCTCGGCCTGCAGGTAGTTGTGGGCGTTCATCGTCGGGTCGTTGCCCACGGTCTTGACCGCCGCACCCACCAGGCGCAGGTTCAGGCCTTCGACCGGCGTCTCGATGAAGTTGATGAGCAACGAACCGCTCTGGTTGGCCGGCGTCGACGTCGTCAGCAGCGCCTCCGGCGGCACCGTCAGGTTGTTGCCGTCGACATAGCTGCATTGCGCAAGGCCCCCGGTCGTGTCGGTGACGGTCACGGTGTACGGCGGAACGAATGTCGTCACAAGGATCTCCTGGATGCTGGGCGGATAAGGTAAGGCGAAACAAGAATACGTCAGCCCCGGGAGACTGACTCAACGGTCGCGCTGACCCTGGAGCCAGGCTTGCACTGCCTTCCAGTCGGCACGAGTTGGCGCCGAGGGGTCCCGGCACTGCTCGACCTGAAGCCAGCGCTGGGTGAGTTCCGCATGCACCTGCAGCCAGCCATCGCGTGCCTGCAGCAGCGAACCGGCCTGCCCGCAGGCGGCCTGCCTTTGCGCCACCATTTCGGCCTTGCTGGCAGCGGGCTGCTCGGCCCGCAGCAGCTGCAGCTGCACGGCGGCGTTGAGCAGCGGCAAGTCCTCGGGGCGCTTCAGCACGGCCTTGCTGAGGCGCTGCTCGGTCCGGTCCATGGCCTCGGTGACGGCCGTGCAGGTTTCGGCGAGGCATGGCTCGCTGGACGTCAAAGCCAGCAGCCTGACGAAGCGGGGCAGCCAGTTGTCCAGTGGCGGCTTGCCGGCGCGCAGGCCTTCCAGCCGGCCCAGCAGGGACAGGGCCTGCCGGCGTCGCTCGGGCGATGCGGGTTGCCGTGCCAGTCCGTCGGCCTCGACCTCGATGGCCATGAAGGCCCAGGCCAGATTGCTGGGGTCGCTCTTCGCGAGCCGCGAGGCTGCGGCGTGCGCGAGCGACCAGGACGACGCATCGACCTCACCCAGGGCCACCCGCGCACGACCCAGGTTGGCCAGCACGCCGGCCTCGCTCTCCAGCCAGGCCAGATCCTCGCTGTGGCTCTGGCGCAATGCGCGAACGCGGACGAGCGCACGTTCGAACTCGCTCGCCGCGCTGCGGTAGCGCCCTTGCCGCAGCAAGGCGGTGCCCAGCCAGCTCGCCGTGTCGACCCAGTCCGCCTGCAGGCTGGCGTCGCCCGGCCGCTTCAGCAGCAAGTCGTCCTTGAGCGTCAGCGACCGCCTGAAGGCCTGTTCCGCCTGCACCAGCAGCCCGCGATTCAGCGACACCGAACCGAGGTTGCTCTCGGCGTAGGACAGCTCCAACTGCGCATCGGCGTCCTTCGGCATGGCCCGCAGCCAGGCCTCGCTGATGCGCCGATATTGCTCCCAATGGATTTGAGCCACGCTCAGCTGGCGCTGGCGGAACGCTACCTCGCCCTGCCAGAAGGCCACGGCGCCCTGCGCCTTGCGCCAGGCCGCCATCAGCTCCGGCTGCGGCGGGTCGCCTTGCAGCAGAACATTGGCCGCTTCGAGCGGCTCGATCGCCGTATCCAGTTCGCGCTTGGATACCCTCACCTCGGCAATGACCGTCAGCGCCTTGGCCCGCTGCAGGCGTGCCACCGGGCCGGCCTGCGAGTCTTCGGCCAGAAAGCTCAGCGACTTGGCTCCGACGCTGTCCAGCAGCTCCAGCCGGCCGATGGGGCGGAGCTTGTCGGCGAACTCGCCCAGCATGTAGCTGAGCAGGTCCTCGGCCTGCTGGCGGCGGGCCTGGGCCTGCTGCTCGGCGGCCTCGGCGCGGCGGGCCTGCAGCAGGCTGGTCGTCGTCAGGCCGAGCAGCGCGCACACGGCTAGGCCGGTGGCTGCGGCCGCCATGCGGTGGCGGCGGACAAAGCGGTTGAGCACATAGAGCCGGCTGTCTGGCCGCGCGCTGATGGGCTCGTGGGCCAGCCAGCGCTGCAGGTCGTCGGCCAAGGCCTGGGCGTTGGGGTAGCGCTCGGCGGGAGACTTCTTCAGCGCCTTGGCGACGATGGTGTCGAGGTCGCCACGCAGTTCACGGGCCTGGCGGGCGACGGCCTCGTCGCCCTGGCCCGCAGCCACGTCCGACAATCGCTTGGGCACGTGCTCGACGACGGCCTTGAGGCGGTCGAGCTGGGTTTGGGTGTCGTCGGCCGTGGGGTGGCTGCCGCCCAGCAGCAGGTAGAGCAGCACGCCCAGCGCGTAGACATCGGTGGCGGTCGTCACGTCGGCCTGCTGCACCTGCTCGGGCGCGGCAAACTGGGGCGTGAAGGCGCTGCCGGCGCGCTGCGTTAGTTCGGTGGCGGCGGCGCCGTGCTCGGCCTGGCTGGCGTCGTCCAGCAGCTTGGCAATGCCGAAGTCGAGCAGCTTCACGTCGCCCTCGGGCGTGACGAGGATGTTGCTGGGCTTGAGGTCCCGGTGCAGGATGAGCCGCGCATGCGCATGGGCCACGGCGGCCAGCACATCCAGGAAGAGGTGCACGCGGGCCTCGATGTCGAGATGATGCAGGCGGCAGTAGGCGTCGATGGGCCGGCCGTCGACGTACTCCAGCACCAGGTAGGGCTGGCTGCCCTGATGAACACCGGCGTCCAGCAGGCGGGCGATGTGAGGGTGGGACAGGCGCGCCAGAATTTCGCCCTCGCGCGCGAAACGACCCGCGTCGCCCCGCCCGAGCAGGCCGGCCGTCAGGAACTTGACTGCCACCTGGCCTTCGAAGCGCCCGTCCGCCCGGCGAGCCAGCCAGACGGTGCCCATGCCGCCCTGGCCGAGCTGGCTTTCCAGCACATAGGGGCCAAGGGATTGGCCGGCGAAGTCGGGCGGCGGTTCATCGCCGGGCACCGAGGCCAGCGCCTCATGCCACTGCGCGACCACCGGTTCGCTCAGATAACCCTGTTCCTCCAGGCCCTCGGCGCGTGCCAGCAGCCGCTTCAGCTGCTCGGCCGTGTCGGGGTCCTGCGCCTGCAGCTGGGCCAGTCGCAAGCTGCGGGCGGGTGGGTCCAGGTCCAGCAGTTCGTCGAGCAAGGGGCTCAGGTCCAGCCAGCGCTGCTTGTCGAGGGCGTCCATGTCAGGCGCCCAAACTGATGGACAGAAACAGGCGTGCCTTCTGCCAGTCCCGCTGCACGGTGCGCTCGTTCACGCCCAGCGCCTCGGCGATCTCCTGCTCGCGCAGGCCACCGAAGTAGCGCATCTCGACGACCTGGGCCAGCCGCGGCTCCAGCTGGGCCAGCTCGTCCAGCGCCTCATGCACGCGCAGGATGTCGGCGTCGGCCTCGGGCAGTTGGTCGGCTATTGCCGTGTCCAGCGTCACATGCGCCAGGCCGCCGCCGCGGCGCTCGGCCTGGCGGGCGCGCACCAGGTCGATGACGACCGAGCGCATGGCCTGGGCGGCATAGGCAAGGAAGTGGCGCCGGTCGGGGAACTTGGCCCCTTGGGCGCCGGGCAGGCGCAGCCAAGCCTCATGCACCAGGGCCGTGGTGTCCAGCAGGGTGAGGTGGCCCGCCTGGCGAACCTGGCGGCGCGCCAGGCGCTGCAGGTCGGCGTAGAGCTGCGCCACCACCTGGCTGGCGGCGGCCTGGTCGCCCTGCTGGGCGGCGTGCAGCAGTTGGGTGATGTCTTGCACCGCCGCACTCTACCGGCTGGCCGTGACGGAGCGACGGCCTTGCGCGAGGGAAGCCCGGGTCGGGAAAGTTTTTTTCGGTCGCCATGTCGGGTTCCGTAGGCCGCTTGCGTTCTGAGAGATGAGGGCCGTGCGAAAGCGGGATCAGGGAGGCAGGCAATAGCCGCGCCGCCAAGCACGCCCCTCACCCCGTCAACCCACCCCTGATGCCATGTCGCAACTGGAGATGATCGCCAACGACCCGCCCGCCACCGCGCGTGGCTGCTTCAGCGCACCGCTGCCGCGGATGGATTCGCTCGCCGCCCTGGGCCTGCGCCTGTCCCGCCAGTTCGCCCAATGCCGCCGCGAGGGTGGCCAGCTGGCCTTGCTGTGGGTGGAGATGGACGTGCTGGAGCAGCCCGGCAGCGCCTTGGGCGAGCAGGCGCGCGACGACCTCATCCAGGCCGCGAGCCAGCGCCTGCGCAACCGCGTGCGTGGGTCCGACGAGGTGCTGCGCGTGGGCCCTCAGTGCTTTGCGGTGCTGCTGATGGCCGCAGGTACCGGGGAGGCGGACATCGCCGAGCGACGGCTGCTGCAGACCATGCGCGGCAACTACGGCGTCGACGACCGGCTGATGCAGGTGGGCGTGCGCATCGGCGTGGCCGTGTTCCCCGAGGACGGGCGCAATGGCACGGAGCTGGCCGAAGCGGCGTGTGCCAATCTGCGCCCCTGATCGCCCTCAGACTTCGAGCCACTCCTTGCGGATGTAGACATTGCCGCGCAACTCGGCCGGCGTGCCCTCGAAGACGATGCGGCCGTGGCCCATCACGTAGCAGCGCTCGGAGATCTCCAGCGCGATGGCGAGCTTCTGTTCCACCAGCAGCACGGCAATGCCGCGGTTCTTCAGCTCCTTGAGGTACTCGGCCACCAGCTCGACGATCTTGGGCGCCAGGCCCTCGGTGGGCTCGTCGATCATGATGAGATCGGGGTCGCCCATCAGCGTGCGGCAGAGTGTGAGCATCTGCTGCTCGCCGCCTGACAGCACGCCGGCCTCGGTGTGCTGGCGCTCCTTGAGGCGCGGGAACATCTTGTACATGTCGTCGAAGCTCCAGCGCACGTTCTTGGCGCCGGCCTTCTTCTCGCCCAGCATCAGGTTCTGGTGCACGGTCAGCTTGGAGAAGATGTCGCGGTTCTCGGGCACATAGCCCACGCCCATGTGGGCGATCTCGTAGGCCTTGCGGCCGACAAGCTCGACGTCGCCGAACTTGACGGAACCCTTGGCATCGACCTGGCCCATGATGGTCTTGACCATCGTCGATCGGCCCGCGCCGTTGCGGCCCAGCAAGGCGACGATCTCGCCCGGCTTCACCTGCAGGCTGACGCCGTGCAGCACATGGCTCTTGCCGTAGAAGGCGTGGACGTTGTCCAGCTTCAGCACGCGTGATGAGGTCATGCGTGCACCTCCGCGAGCACCGAGCCCAGGTAGGCCTCCTGCACTTTTGCATTTGCCCGCACTGCCTCCGGCGTGTCGAAGGCGATGACTTCGCCGTAGACCAGCACGGCGATCTTGTCGGCCAGGCCGAAGACGACGCCCATGTCGTGCTCCACGGTCAGCAGGGTCTTGCCCACCGTCACGTCGCGGATCAGCTGGATGAAGCGCTTCGTCTCGCTCTTGCTCATGCCGGCCGTGGGTTCGTCCAGCAGGATGACGCTGGAGCCGCCGGCGATGGTGATGCCGATCTCCAGCGCACGCGCCTCGGCGTAGGTCAGGTTCATGGCCAGCACGTCGCGCTTCCTGTCGAGTTTGATCATCTCCAGGATCTGCTCGGTGCGGTCATTGGCGTCTTCCAGGTCGGCCAGGAACTTCCAGAATGCGTAGCGGTGACCCAGGCTCCACAGCACGGCGCAGCGGATGTTCTCGAACACGCTCAAACGCGTGAACAGGTTGGAGACCTGGAAGCTGCGCGACAGGCCGAGGCGATTGATTTCGAACGGCTTTTTCCCGTCGATGCGCTGGCCGTGCAGATGGATCTCGCCCGAGGTCGGCGCGAAACGCCCACTGATCAGATTGAACAGCGTGCTCTTGCCCGCACCGTTGGGGCCGATGATGGCCACGCGCTCGCCGGCCTGCACGGCCAGCTGGGCGCCGCGGATGATCTCGGTCTTGCCGAAGCTCTTGCGCACGTCGCGCAGTTCAAGCGCATAGCCGCTCATAGCGCCTCCCTCCGCTTGATTTCCTTCTCGATGTCTTCCTGGATCTCGCCCCACTGCTGCGCGTAGTGCCGGCGTGCCAGCTCGAAGAGGGCGATTCCCACGACCATCAGCCAGCCGGCACCGAACCAGGCGTCCACGCCCGAACTGTTCAGCGTCGCGCCCATGAACTTCAGCTCGGGACCTAACGCCTCATTGAGCTGGCGGTGGTAGAGCATTTCGATCATGGCAGCAGCGCCGATGAGCGCAGCCAGCGCCGCGCCGCCCAGTGCGAGGTAGGACGTCCAGATGCGCCCGAGCTTGCCGAAGGCCGCCACGCGCAGGTTCATCAGGATCAGGCTGGCGAAGCCGCCCGGCGCGTACATGACCATGAACAGGAACAGCAGGCCCAGGTAGAGCAGCCAGGCCTGCGTCAGCTCCGCCAGCATCACGCCGCAGAACACCATCAGCACGGCGCCGAGGATGGGCCCGAAGAAGAACATCGCGCCGCCCAGGAAGGTGAACAGCAGGTAGGCGCCGGAACGGGCCGCATGCAGCACGTCGGCGCCATTGACGATCTCGGTGTTGATCGCGCCGAGGCCGCCCGCGATGCCGGCAAAGAAGCCCGAGATCGCGAAGATCATGAACCGTACCCAGTGCGTGTCGTAGCCGATGAACTCGACGCGCTCGGGGTTGTCGCGCACGGCGTTCAGCATGCGGCCCAGCGGCGTGCGCGTCAGCGCGAACATGGCCGCCGTGCAGATGAAGCAGTAGACGGCGACGAGGTAGTAGACCTGGATCTGCGGCCCGTAGCTGATGCCCAGGACCGGCTTGCCGATGACGCGGTTGCTGGACACGCCGCCCTCGCCGCCCGAGAACTCCGGCAGCATCAGCGCCAGCGCGAACACCAGCTCGCCGATGCCCAGCGTGATCATCGCGAACGGCGTGCCGGCCTTCTTGGTGGACACATAGCCCAGCAGCATCGCGCAGACCAGGCCCGCCAGGCCGCCCACCAGCGGGATCAGGCTGACCGGGATGCCCAGCGTGCCGGCGCCGACCTTGTTCAGTGCATGGATGGCCAGGAAGGCGCCCATGCCGCTGTAGACGGCGTGGCCGAAGCTCAACATGCCGCCCTGGCCGAGCAGCATGTTGTAGGCCAGACAGGCAATGATGCCGATGCCCATCTGCGTGAGCATGGTCTGGGCCAGGCCGCTGGTCCAGACGCGCGGCGCGACGAACAGGATGACGGCAAACAGGCCCCAGACGATCCAGCGCCCGACGTTGTGCGGCTTGAAATGGAATTCTTTGGCAGCCATCAGTCTTCTCGCGTGCCAAGCAGGCCCTTGGGCCGGAAGATCAGGATCAGCACCATCAACAGGTAAGGCAGGATGGGCGCGACCTCCGCCATCGTCAGGCGCAGCAGCGGATAGCCCGGCGTGCTGGCGGTCACGGTGAAGCCGAGCGATGTGAACAGCGTGGCGAGCGAACCGTTGATGGTCAGCGGCAGCGTCTGCAGCAGGCCCACGACGATGGAGCCGACGAAGGCGCCGGCCAGCGAGCCGATGCCGCCCACCACGACGACGACGAAGATGATGGCGCCGATGAAGGCGGCCATGTTCGGCTCGGTCACGAAGGTGATGCCGCCCACCACGCCGGCCAGGCCGGCCAGTGCACAGCCGCTGCCGAACACCAGCATCAGCACGCGCGGCACGTTGTGGCCCAGCGCCTCCACCATCTCCGGGTGGGTCAGCGAGGCCTGGATGACCAGCCCGACGCGGGTGCGCGTCAGCAGCAGCCACAGCGCCACCAGCATCAGCAGCGCCACCGCCATCATGAAGACCTTGGTCAACGGGAAGTTGGAGCAGGAGGCCGCCGCGCACAGCTCCGGCGCGGCCTTGCCCAGCATCAGCGACACACCCTGCAGCGGGTGCGAGATGACGGTGAAGGCCGAGCCCTGCAGCTCCGGCGGCGGCGTGAACGGCACTGCGGTGCGACCCCAGATCAGCTGCACCAGCTCCAGCACCACATAGGACAGGCCGAAGGTGATGAGCAGCTCCGGCACGTGGCCGAACTTGTGCACCCGCCGCAGCGCGAAACGCTCGAAGCCCGCGCCCATCAGCCCGACGACCAGCGGCGCCAGGAGCAGCGCCGGCCAGAAGCCGAACACGCCCACCAGCGAGTAGGCCACGTAGGCGCCCACCATGTAGAAGCTGGCGTGCGCGAAGTTCAGCACGCCCATCATGCTGAAGATCAGCGTCAGCCCGGAGCTGAGCATGAACAGCAGCAGGCCCGACGACAGGCCGTTCAGCAGGTTGATGAAGACTTGATCCAAGGCGGTGGCCGGCAAGGTCAGAAAAACGCGCCGCCAATGAAGGCGGCGCGGCGAGTCAGGCGCTCAGGCGGTCAGCCGGGCCTTTTCATCTGGCAAGACGTCGGCGTGGACGACACATAGGTCTCGAACTGCTTCACCGGCGCCAGCGTCATGCCCGTCTTCTCGGGGCTGTACGGGTACTTGGCGTCGGCCTTCTGCCAGACCGAGATGAACAGCGGCTGCTGCAGCTGGTGGTCGGCCTTGCGCATCGTCACCTCACCGTTGAAGCTCTTCACCGTCAACCCTTCCAGCGCCGCAGCGACCTTGACCGGGTCGGTGGACTTCGCGTTGGCCATCGCCTGGCTCAGCATCGTGTAGATGTGCTGGATGCTGTTGGTGTACATGTCGTCGTTGAACTTCTTGTTGTACTCCTCGGCCATTTTCTGGGTCTCGCCACCCATGTTGTAGTGGCTGTAGGCCACCTGGAACACGCGGCCCGCGCCGCCGGTGCCCAGCGCCGTCGGCGTGCCGGTCACGCCGGTGTAGTAGGTGAAGAACTTGCCGTTGTAGCCGGCCTCGTTGGCGGCCTTGACCAGCAGCGCCAGGTCCGATCCCCAGTTGCCGGTGATGACGGTGTCGGCACCGCTGGCCTTGATCTTGGCGACGTAGGGCGCGAAGTCGCGCACCTGGGCCAGCGGGTGCAGGTCCTCGCCGACGAACTGGATGTCCGGGCGCTTGCGACCCAACGTCTCCTTGGCGTACTTGGCGACCTGGTGGCCGTGGGCGTAGTTCTGGTTCAGCAGGAAAACCTTCTTCACGTCCGGCTGGTCCTTGATGAACGACGACATCGCTTCCATCTTCATCGACGTGTCGGCGTCGAAGCGGAAGTGCCAGTAGCTGCACTTGCTGTTGGTCAGGTCAGGGTCCACCGCCGAGTAGTTCAGGTAGACGATTTCCTTGCCCGGGTTGCGCTCGTTGTGCTTCTGCACCGCGTCGGACAGCGCCAATGCCACGCTGGAGCCGTTGCCCTGCATGACGTAGCGGATGCCTTGGTCGGCCGCAGCCTTCAACAGGTTCAGAGACTCGGCGGGGCTGAGCTTGTTGTCGAACGGGACGACCTCGAACTTCACGCCGGCCGGGTTGCTCTTGTTGAACTTCTCGCCAAGGAACTGGAAGGTCTTGACCTGGTTCTGCCCCACCGGGCCCATGAGGCCGGAGAGTGCGTCGATGTAGGCCAGCTTGACCGTCTCGCCCTTCTGGGCGTGGGCGGCGCCGGCGGCCAGCGCGAGGGCTGCCGCAGCGGTCAGCGTACGCACGGCAAATCGGGTCGAAGTGATGTCGAACATGCTTGTCTCCTGGGTGGTTGTGGCTCTAATGGACGAACTGAAGGCTCACGCGGTGGGCAGCTTGTGGCTCACGAACTGCTCGCGCAGCTTGAGCTTCTGTACCTTGCCGGTGGCCGTGTGCGGGATCTCGGGGACGAAGGCAACGTCGTCCGGGATCTGCCACTTGGCGATGCGGCCTTCATAAAAGGCCAGCAGTTCCTCGCGCGTGAGCGTCGAGTCGGGTTTCTTGACGACGACGAGCAGCGGCCGCTCGTCCCACTTCGCGTGCTTGGCCGCGATGACGGCCGCCTCGTGCACGGCCGGGTGGGCCATGGCGATGTTTTCGAGGTCAATGGAGCTGATCCATTCGCCGCCGGACTTGATGACGTCCTTGCTGCGGTCGGTGATCTGCATGAAGCCGTCGGCGTCGATGGTGGCCACGTCGCCGGTGGGGAACCAGCCCGGCTCGCCGTCCACGCTGACCAGCGGCGAGTCGTCGTGCTTGAAGTATTGGCTGATGACCCAGTGGCCGCGCACGACGAGGTTGCCGGACGCCTGACCGTCCCAGGGCAGCGAGCGGCCCTCGTCGTCGATGATGGCCATGTCGACGCCGTAGACGACGCGGCCCTGCTTCTCCAGCAGGCGCTGCTGCGCCTCGGCCGGCAGGTCCAGCTGGCGCGTCGTCAGCTTGGACAGCGTGCCCAGCGGCGACATCTCCGTCATGCCCCAGGCATGGATGACCTCCAGGCCGAAGTCCTGCTGCAGCGACTTCATCATGGCCGGCGGACAGGCCGAACCGCCGATGACGGTGCGCTTGAAGGTCGAGAACTTGACGTTGTTGGCCTTGACGTAATTCAGCAGGCCCAGCCACACGGTCGGCACACCGGCGCTGAAGGACACCTTCTCGCCCTCGAACAGCTCGTACAGGCTCTTGCCGTCGAGGTGCGGCCCGGGCAGCACGAGCTTGCAGCCGACGATGGCCGCGCTGTAGGGCAGACCCCAGGCATTGACGTGGAACATCGGCACGACGGGCAGGATGACGTCGCGGCTGGAGCAGTCCATCGCGTCCGGCAAGGCCGCGGCATAGGCGTGCAGCACGGTCGAGCGGTGGCTGTAGATGGCGCCCTTGGGGTTGCCGGTGGTCCCAGACGTGTAGCAGATGCTGGAGGCGGTGTTCTCGTCGAAGCTGGGCCAGGTGTAGTCGCCGGTCTCCGCGTCCAGCAGGTCGTCGAAGCACAGCAGGTCGGGGATGCCCGTGGCGGCGGGCATGTGAGCCCGCGACGTCATCAGCACGAAGTGCTTCACGGTCTTGAGCAGCGGCGCGATCTTTTCGACCAGCGGCAGGAAGGTCGCGTCGAAGCACAGCACGCGGTCTTCGGCATCGTTGGCGATCCAGACGATCTGCTCAGGGAAGAGGCGCGGGTTGATGGTGTGGCAGATCAGCCCCGAGCCGGAGGTGCCGTAATAGATTTCCAAGTGGCGATGGCCGTTCCAGGCCAGCGTACCGACACGGTCGCCGGGCTCGCAGCCCAGCCGAGCCAGGGCCTGCGCGACCTGGCGCGAACGGCGCGCAAGCTCGCGCCAATTGCTGCGGTGCAGGTCGCCCTCGACCCGCTTGCTGACGATCTCGGTGTCGCCCGCATGCCGCTCGGCGTGCTTCAGCAACGACGAGATCAACAACGGTTCCGACATCATCCGGCCCATCAATGTCATGGCTGTCTCCTGCCGGTCTTATCGAGCCAGTCTAGCCCGCGCTTTCAAGCTAACAACGTCACAACCGCGACCCTCGGACCCCGGGGAAACACCCAGGCCAGCGGGGTCGAAACCGCCTCACTAAACTGACGCTGCCGAGCGGATGAAAGTTCTGAGCCGCCCGTTCGACGAACCCGTTCTCCTCAGCGATGCGGCCCCGCCGCCCGACTGGGCCCAAAGCCTCGAAGCGCCTGTTCATCATGAGCCACGACAGCAGCAAGACCTACCCCGTTCAGAAGACCGATGCCGAGTGGCGCGAGCAGCTCGACACCACGCAGTACCAGGTCGCCCGCCAAGCCGGCACGGAACGCGCGTTCAGCGGCAAGTACTGGGACCACTTCAAGGACGGCCACTACAACTGCATCGGCTGCGGCACGCCGCTGTTCGAGGCCGACACCAAATTCGACGCCGGTTGCGGCTGGCCTAGCTACTGGGCGCCGGTCAACAGCGAGGTCATCGAGCGCATCGTCGACCGCAGCCACGGCATGGTGCGCGTGGAGGTACGCTGCAACAAGTGCGGCAGCCATCTCGGCCACGTCTTTCCGGACGGGCCCGAGCCGACGGGAGAGCGTTACTGCATCAACTCGGCCTCCATCGATTTCGTCGGGGACAATTCCGGCGAATGACCCGCGAATGACCCGCACAGGCTGACATGAAGTTACTGCTCGACTTTCTCCCACTGATCCTGTTCTTCGTCGCCTTCAAGGGCGCAGAGGGCAACCCGGACGCAGCGGCCGCGTTCGCAACGCAGCATTTCGGCTTCCTCGTGCAGGGCGGCGTCGTCGGCCCGAAGGAGGCGCCGGTGCTGCTGGCCACCGTCGTCGTCATGCTCGCGACGCTGGCGCAGGCTGCCATCCTCAAGCTGCGCGGCCACAAGATCGACCTCATGCTGTGGATCAGCCTGGCCCTCGTCGTCGTGCTCGGCGGCGCCACCATCTGGTTCCACAACGAGACCTTCATCAAGTGGAAGCCCACCGGCGTGTACTGGGCCATGGCGCTCACGCTGTGGATCTCGCTCGCGGCCTTCGGCAAGAACCTCATCAAGGCCATGCTCGGCGCCCAGTTGCCGCTGCCCGACACGATCTGGGCCAAGCTCAACCGCGCCTGGGTGCTTTTCTTCGCCGCGATGGGCGTCGTCAATCTCTACGTGGCCTACAACTTCTCGACCTCGACCTGGGCCAACTTCAAGGTCTTCGGCGTCACCGGCCTGATCGTGCTGTTCACCGTGGCTCAGAGCCTTTACCTGGGCAAGCACCTGCCACCGAAGGAAGAGGACGGAAAACCGTGAGCCTGGCGTCCGAGATCGAGACCCGCCTGCGCGCCGCACTGGCGCCACAAGAGCTGGCCGTCCGCGACGACAGCGCCCAGCACGCCGGCCACGCCGGGGCCCGCGAGGGCGGCCACTTTCATGTGGCTGTCGTCTCGGATCGCTTTACCGGCCTGCAAAGATTGGCCCGTCACCGCCTCGTTTATCATTCTTTGTCCGACCTGATGCAGCGCGGAATCCACGCGCTGGCCATTGACGCCCGCGCGCCGGGCGAATCCTGAAGGTCGAACGTGATAGCACCGCGCGCCCCGCTGTCGGGCGCGATTTTTTTAGCCTGACACCTCCCCCACGCCCATGAAGAAGTTTGCGCTCGCCGCCGTCGTCGCGGCCACCATTTCGGCCTTGCTGCCGGCTGCAGCAGTTGCGCAGAACGTCGCCACAGTCAACGGCAAGCCCGTGGCCAAGGCGCGCGTCGAGCAGTTGATCCAGCAGGTCACCAAGAGCGGCCAGCAGCAGCGCTCGCCGGAGCTGGAAGCCCAGGTCAAGGACGAAGTCGTCCGCCGCGAGATCTTCATCCAGGCCGCCGAAGCCCGCGGCATCCCGCAGACGGCCGACTACAGGACCCAGATGGACCTGGCCCGCCAGATGCTGCTGATCCGCGGCCTGATGGATGACTACCGCATCAAGAATCCCGTCAGCGACGCCGATGCTCAGGCCGAGTACGACAAGTTCAAGGCGACCAACAGCGGCAACGAATACCGTGCCCGCCACATCCTGGTCGAGAAGGAAGAAGACGCCAAGGCCCTGATCGCCCAGATCAAGGCCGGTGGCAACTTCGAGGAACTGGCCAAGAAGAACTCCAAGGACACCGGCTCCGCCGAAAAGGGCGGCGACCTCGACTTCGCCAACCCGAACAACTTCGTGCCCGAGTTCAGCAAGGCCATGGTCGCGCTGCAAAAGGGCGAGATGACGCAAGAGCCGGTGAAGAGCCAGTTCGGCTATCACATCATCAAGCTCGAAGACACCCGCGCCGCCACCTTCCCTGCCTTCGACGACGTCAAGGCGCAGATCAAGCAGCGCATCGAGCAGCAGAAAGCGGCAGAGTTCCAGGCCAGCCTGATCGAAAAGGCGAAGACGGACTACAAGTTCAGCAAGTAATCCCTTGCTGCTGATTTGAAAAACCCGCCGCTGGCGGGTTTTTTCATGCCGCCAGGCGGCCGGCCTCGATGCGCAGCTGACGCTCGCAGCGCGTCGCGATCTCACGGTCGTGGGTGACCAGCACCAGCGTCGTGCCGGCCTCACGGTTGAGCTCAAACATCAGCGCCATGACCTGCGCGCCGGTCGCGAAGTCCAGGCTGCCTGTCGGCTCATCGGCCAGCAGCAGGGCCGGGCGCAGCACGAAGGCGCGGGCCAGCGCCACGCGTTGCTGCTCGCCCCCCGACAGCACGCGCGGGTAGTGGCCCAGGCGCTCGGCCAGGCCCACACGCGCCAGCATGGCGGCGGCCTGCTCGCGCGCATCGCGGTCGCCGCGCAGCTCCAGCGGCAGCATGACGTTCTCCAACGCCGTCAAATTGGGCAGCAGCTGGAAGCTCTGGAAGACGAAGCCCAGCTCGCGGGCCCGCACGGCGGCGCGTTCGTCCTCGTTCAGCGTGAACAGGTCCTGACCGCGCAACCTGACGGTGCCATCGCTGGGCACGTCCAGGCCGGCGAGTATGGCCAGCAGCGTGCTCTTGCCCGAACCGGAGGCGCCGACGATGGCCACGGATTCCCTTGCGGTCAGCTCGAAGCTGATGTCATGCAGAATCGTCAGCTCCCCGGTCGCGTCGCGCACGCGCTTGGTGATTTGATCAACTTGGACAAGGGCTTCTGGCATGTCGGGACTGCGTCGGCGGGCGGTGGTGGCGCACTTTAGCCTGGGGGTGATGGCCGGCTGGACGTCAGGGGCAGCGGCCGCCGCCGAGGCGCCTGTCATCCTTGTCGTCGGCGACAGCCTGTCAGCCGAGTACGGCCTGAAGGCCGGCGCCGGCTGGGTGGCCCTGCTGCAGGCGCGGCTGGCAGAACAGAAGAAGCCACACCGCGTCGTCAACGCCAGCATCAGCGGCGACACGACATCGGGCGGGCGCAGCCGGCTGCCCGCCGCACTGCGGACGCACAAGCCGGCCATCGTCATCATCGAGCTGGGCGGCAACGACGCACTGCGCGGCCTGCCGCTGGCCAGCACACGGGACAACCTGCTGGCAATGGCCAAGGCGGCCCAGGCAGCGGGCGCCAAGGTCATCGTCGTGGGCATGCAGGTGCCGCCCAACTACGGCGGCGCCTATGGGCGCGAGTTCGAGGGCCTGTTCATCGAGGTGGCCAAGCAGACGCGCGCCAGCCTCGTGCCCTTCCTGCTCAAGGGGGTGGCAGACCGGGCGGACGCGCTGGAGTGGTTCCAGCCCGACCGCATCCACCCGCTGGCCAAGGCGCATCCGCAGATGCTGGACAACGTCTGGCCGGCGCTGCGGCCCCTGCTCTAGCCAGTTGGGGACAGCGCTACTCGCTGCGCTCGGGCGGTCTGTCCCGCAAGGTCTCTACGCCAGCCTGTCGCGCTCCTAGCGCTCCTGCTGCTTCGGGTCGCGCGCGCCGCGCGTAGGGCCGTCCTCGCGAGCGCGCTGCGGTCCCTCACTGCGTGACGGCGCCTGGACCTGCGGTTGAGGTTGGGCGCGCTGCGGCTGCGGTTGGGCCTGCGGCATCGGCATGCGCTGTGGCTCCTGCGCGGTCTGGCGCATGGGCATTTCGACACGGCGCGGCTGCTCCATCACCGGCGGGCGCTCGGGCTGCTGCATGGGGCGCGGCTGCTCGAACTGCGGCATGGGCTGCTGCACGCGACGCGGCTCCTCCCTGCGTTCTTCGCGGCGCTCCTCGCGTTGCTGCTGCTGGGGGCGCCAAGGCACGTTCTCCGGGCCGCCACGTTGCTGCTGCGGCTGTTCAAAGGATGGGCGCGGCTGGGCCACCGGTGCCGGCTGCTGCTGGATGACAGTCGGCATCGCCGGCTGCGGCGCGGCAGCCTCGGCCGGGCGGTGAGCCTCGCGGCGCGGCAACTGGTTGTCGCTGCGCCAGCCCATGCCGGGTTCACGATCTCGGTCGCGGTGGCGCGGGGCGTCGGCCTCGACCGGGCGGGTCGGCGCTGGCGGCAGCACGGCGGCCAGATCGCCGCGGCCGGGGGCAACGGGCAGCGGACGCGTCCAGCCGGGCTCGCCCCTGCGGTCGGGGCCACGCACCGGCATGGGCTGGATGGCCGCGCCAGGGCCGGGCAGCGTGCTGACGGCACCGGGCACGTCGCGATAGCGGTGTGGGCGCTGCACGGTGACCGGGTCGCGCAGGTCGCGCGGGTCGTTGACGCGCTGCTGGTAGCGCGGCGTGTGGCGGTAGGCCGGGCGATAGACCTCGCGCGGCGCCAGCGGATACCAGCCGTAGCGCGGTGGAGCCGGACGGCCACCGATGCCGATGCCGATGCTCACCGAGCCGCCGCCCACCCAGCCGACCAGGGCCGGCGCGTAGACGGGGCGGTGCACATAGGCGCCAGGCGCCCAGCACCAGCGGCCACCCCAGCTGACCCATCGGCCGTAATGGAAGGGCGCGAAGCCCCAGGGGGCGTCATCCACCCAGGTCCAGCCCCAATGGCGCGACCAGGCCCAACGACCATGGCGATAGGGCGCCCAGTCAGTGCCGACGACGGTGGTCGGAATCCAAACGGTGCCGTATTCGGGGGCGGTCTCCCAGCGTCCATAACGGTCCAGGTCCTCGGCGCCGGTCATCTCGGCGGAGACGTAGCGGGCCACGGGGCGGTCGCCCTCGTCGCGGCTCTCGGCGAGCACCCAGTCGCCAAAGCCGTCGCTGTACAGCGGGCCGCGCTCGGCACGCGGGCCGTCGGGCCACCAGAGCTCGACCTGCTCGCCGGTGCCCAGCACCACCGGCGACGCCGTGCGCGCCCAATCGAAGCGCACGCGGCCCTGCAGCACATAGACCTTGCTGCCGCGGTCGAGCTGCTCGACGCGGTAGAGGCCCTCGCGCTCCGGCTGCGCCGTGCCCTCGCGGGTGCGCAGCCGGGTTTCGGCGGCGTTCTCGGGGCTGCGCAGGCGGATGGCGACGTCGCCGCGGTCCAGCTGCAGCATGGTCCGGCCGTCGTCGAGCTGGCTCAGCTCCACGTCGCTGCGCTCATCGATCCATACGGACGTGGAGCCCACGCGCAGAGAGACGCGGCCCCGGTCGTCGGTACGCACGCGGTCGCCTTCGCCGACCGTCTGGTTGCGCATCAGGCGCGTCCATTCGCGGCTGTCCTGATCGAACAGCCAGGCGTCGCCGACGACGTTGACGATGCGCGCTGCGCGCGACGGCGGGTCTCGGTCCGCGTCCTGCGCCTTGGCGGCGGGTGCGACGGCAAGCAGCAGGGCCAGGGCCAGCATGCGCCAGCTGCGGCGCGAGATGACGAGCTTTGATTCGGGGGACGTGGTCATGAGCCGATGCTCCTTTGCGCCTGCGCAACGCGGCACGCGCCGTGCCGGTGCACCGCGCTTACAAGTTTTGCAAGTTCAGTCATCGTCACTGTTCGGGTCGAGTTCCGGGAACAGCACGGACGTGAAGCCGAAGCGCGTGAAGTCGGTGACGCGCATCGGGTAGAGGATGCCGTCGAGATGGTCGCATTCGTGCTGCACGACGCGGGCATGGAAGCCGTCGGCGACGCGGTCTATGGGCTGGCCGTCAGCATCGAACCCGGTGTAGCGGATGCGCTCGTCGCGCTCGACGACGCCGCGCAGGCCGGGCACGGACAGGCAGCCTTCCCAGCCTTCGGTGCGGCCGCCGCCCAGCACCTCGATGACCGGGTTGATCAGCACGGTGGGCGGCACCGGCGGCGCGTCGGGGTAACGCACGTTCTTGCTGTAGCCGAAGATCACCAACCGCAGGTCGACACCGATCTGCGGCGCCGCCAGACCGGCGCCGTTGGCGGCCGCCATGGTCTCGAACATGTCGGCGATCAGCGCCTTGAGTTCGGGCGTGCCGAACTCGGTGACGGGCTTGGCCACGCGCAGCAGGCGCGGGTCGCCCATCTTCAGAATCTCGTGAACCGCCACTGCGGCCTCCTTCGGCTATCGTGATCGGTGATTCTGCCTCCCGCCCCCATGCTTGATTTCATCGAAGACCTCGGCCACGGCATCTACGCCATAGACACCGGCTTCCAGCGCCCGCGCTTCGATGCCGCCTATCTGATGGTCCAGGACGGCCGCGCCGCCTTCATCGACACCGGCACCAACCATGCGGTGCCGCGCCTGCTGGCTTCGCTGGGCGCGCTCGGCCTCGCGCCCGAGTCGGTGGACTGGGTCATTCCGACGCATGTGCATCTCGACCATGCCGGTGGCGTTGGCCTGTTGATGCAGGCCCTGCCCGGCGCCCGCGCCCTCGTCCATCCGCGTGGCCTGCGTCACATGGTGGACCCCAAGGCACTCTGGCTGAGCGCACTGGCCGTCTACGGCGAGGCCGAGATGCAGCGCAGCTACGGCAAGCTGGTGGCAGTGCCGGCCGAGCGCGCCGACGCTTCGCATGATGAGCAGCTCATCCATCTCGCGGGCCGGCCACTGCGCCTCATCGACAGCCCCGGCCACGCCAAGCACCATCACGCCATCTGGGACGAGCGCAGTCGCAGTTGGTTCACCGGCGACACCTTCGGCCTGTCCTACCGCGCCTTCGACGTGGACGGCCGCGCATGGATATTGCCGACGAGCACGCCGGTGCAGTTCGAGCCCGAGGCGTTGAAGACCACCGTCGCTCGCCTGCTGGCAACCGAGCCGCTGGCCATGCTGGTGACACATTACGGTCGCATCGGCGGCAGCGTGGACGAGGTCCAGCGCCTCGCCGCTGTGATGCTGGAACAGGTGGACGAGATGGTCGCGCTGGCCGAGTCGCTGCGCGCGGCGCCAGACCGCCACGGGCAGCTCAAGGGCGCCCTGTTGGACGGCTATCTGGATCGTTTGCGTGCACACGGGCACCCCGCCGGTGCCGAGGCTGCGGACTGGCTTGCGCTGGATGCCGAGCTGAACGCGCAGGGTTTGGAGGTCATGCTGGACCGCCCGGCCCGCTGACGGGGCAAATCGCCCCGCGACGGTGCACTTCGCCGCACCTCGCCAGTGCTCGGCTCCGGGATGGGGCCGGTCAATCCCCTTGATGACGCTCGGCCCCGCGCGGGCATGGGTCTTGCGATGACTCTGGCGTGAGAGGCCTGCAAAACGCTGGCCGCTTCGGATTCTTCGCCAATGCTGGCGACTCTCATCGACTGGCCCCGTTCTAAGCAGCCCGCTGCTTGCGGGGCCTTTCCTTTTGGTGCCTCCCGATCGGGCCGCTCGCGGCCCCGCCCCAGATGCCCACTTCGCAAGAACAGACCATGCACATCGTCCTCATCGGCCACGGAATGGTGGGCCAGAAATTCCTCGAATCCCTCGCGGAGAGCCACACCGGCGCCGACGTGCAGGTGACGGTGCTGTGCGAGGAGCCGCGGCCGGCGTACGACCGCGTGCACCTGTCCGAGTTCTTCTCGGGCAAGTCCGCCGAGGACCTGTCCCTGGTGCCCGCCGGCTTCTTCGAGAGCAACCCGGGCTTCCAGTTGCGCCTGGCCGCCAAGGCCGTCGCCATCGAGCGCCGCGACCACACCATCACGCTGGCCGACGGCTCGGTCGTTCACTACGACAAGCTGGTGCTCGCCACCGGCTCCTACCCCTTCGTGCCGTCCGTGCCGGGCCGCGACCGCGCGCACTGCCATGTCTATCGCACGATCGAGGACCTGGAAGGCATGCAGGCCAGCGGCAAGGTCTCCAAGACCGGCGTCGTCGTCGGCGGCGGCCTGCTGGGCCTGGAATGCGCCAAGGCGCTGCGCGACATGGGCCTCGAGACGCACGTCGTCGAGTTCGCACCGCGCCTGATGGCCGTGCAGATCGACGAAGGCGGCGGCCGCGTGCTGCGCAAGAAGATCGAAGACCTGGGCGTGCAGGTGCACACCGGCCGCAACACGCTGGAGATCACCGACGGCGCCATGGCCCGCCACCGCATGGTGTTCGCCGACGGCACCTGGCTGGAGACCGACATGATCGTGTTCTCCGCCGGCATCCGCCCGCGTGACGAACTGCCTCGCCAGTGCGTGCTGGCCATCGGCCCGCGCGGTGGCGTCGTCATCGATGACCACTGCCGCACCAGCGACCGCAACGTCTACGCCATCGGCGAGGTCGCGGCCTGGAACGACATGACCTATGGCCTCGTCGCGCCTGGCTACGAGATGGCGCGCGTCGCCGCCCGCCACATCACCGGCGACGCCGAAGCCGCCTTCCCCGGCGCCGACCTCAGCACCAAGCTCAAGCTGATGGGCGTGGACGTGGCCAGCATTGGCGACGCCCATGGCAAGACGCCCAACTGCCGGAGCTACCAGTTCGTCGACGAGCGCAAGCAGGTCTACAAGAAGCTCGTCGTCAGCGAGGACGGCCAGTTCCTGCTCGGCGCCGTGCTGGTGGGCGACGCGGCCGAGTACGGCACGCTGCAGCAGATGCAGCTCAACGGCATCAAGCTGCCGGCCGACCCCGAGTTCCTGATCCTGCCCAGCAGCGACGGCAAGGCCAAGGTCGGCATCGGCCCCGATGCGCTGCCCGACAGCGCCCAGCTCTGCTCGTGCAACAACGTCACCAAAGGCCAGATCTGCGCGGCCGTGGGTGAAGGCTGCACGACGATGGGCGAGATCAAGGCCTGCACCAAGGCGGGCGCCACCTGCGGTGGCTGCGTGCCGCTGGTGACGCAGGTCATGAAGTTCGAGATGAAGAAGCTCGGCATGGCCGTCAACAACCACATCTGCGAGCACTTCCCGCATTCGCGCCAGGAGCTGTATCACCTGGTGCGCGTGGGCGGCGTCAAGACCTTCAGCGACCTGCTGGCCAAGCATGGCAAGGGCCTGGGCTGCGACATCTGCAAGCCCGCCGCCGCCAGCATCCTCGCGTCCTGCTGGAACGAGTTCGTGCTGGAGCCCAAGCTGGCCGCGCTGCAGGACAGCAACGACTACTACCTCGGCAACATCCAGAAGGACGGCAGCTACTCCGTCGTGCCGCGCATGCCGGGCGGCGAGGTCACGCCCGATGGCCTGATCGCCGTCGGCCAGGTCGCCAAGAAGTACGGCCTGTACACCAAGATCACCGGCGGCGCGCGCGTCGACATGTTCGGCGCCCGCGTCGAGCAGCTGCCCTTCATCTGGGAAGAGCTGATCGCCGCCGGCTTCGAGAGCGGCCATGCCTACGGCAAGTCGCTGCGCACGGTGAAGAGCTGCGTGGGCAGCACCTGGTGCCGTTATGGCGTGGACGACTCGGTCGGCCTGGCCGTGGAAATCGAGAACCGCTACAAGGGCCTGCGCGCGCCGCACAAGATCAAGTTCGGCGTCTCCGGCTGCACCCGCGAGTGCGCCGAGGCCCAGGGCAAGGACGTCGGCATCATCGCCACCGAGAAGGGCTGGAACCTCTATGTGGCCGGCAACGGCGGCATGAAGCCGCGCCACGCCGAGCTGATCGCCAGCGACCTCTCCAAGGCCGACCTGATCAAGTTCATCGACCGCTTCCTGATGTTCTACGTGCGCACGGCCGACCGCCTGCAGCGCACCAGCACCTGGCGCGACAACCTCGAGGGTGGCCTGGACTACCTGAAGGACGTCGTCATCAACGACAGCCTGGGCCTCGGTGCCGAGCTGGAAGCGCAGATGCAGGCCGTGGTGGACACCTACCAGTGCGAATGGAAGACGGCCGTCAACACGCCCGAGGTGCGCCAACGCTTCCGCTCCTTCGTCAACAGCGACAAGCCCGACGAGCGAATCATCTTCGTGGAAGAGCGCGGCCAGATCCGCCCGGCGCGTGCCGAGGAACGCGCCGAAGAGGCCACGGATGAACGCGAAGAAGCAGCCACCGCCTGATCAAGGAACCGACATGAACTTCACCCCCATCTGCAGCGTTGATCAGATCCTGCCCAACACCGGCGTCGCTGCGCTGGTGGACGGTCGTCACGTCGCTGTCTTCCGCGTCGGGTTGAGCAGCTTCCACGCCATCGACAACATCGACCCGCGCTCAGGCGCCAGCGTCTTGTCGCGCGGCCTGGTGGGCAACCTGGGCGAGCGCGTCGTTGTCGCCTCGCCGCTCTACAAGAACCATTTCGACCTCAATACCGGCGAATGCCTGGAGGCGCCCGAGCAATCGGTGCGTGCCCATGCCGTCCAGGTGCAGGACGGCCGCGTGCTCGTCGCGCTGGCCTGAAACCCCTCGCCTTCCTGGCGGCCCTGCGGGCGCGGCCACGGAGCTCGTCCCACAGTGGCAACGACGCCACGAACGTCATCTAACTGCAGACGCCCTCAGCCGGACTGGCTAGGGGCGTATGTGCTTTGGGCGCAAGCCCTCGAACACCCCGCCTCAACCTCAACACGAGACAACCATGGCCTACGTCGTCCCAACCGAATTCGTCACCAAGATGGTGGATGCCGGTGAATCCAAGCTGCTGATGTCCACCCGCGACACGTTGATCCGCGCTTTCATGGCGGGTGCCATCCTGTCGCTGGCTGCGGCCTTCGCGGTGACGGTGACCGTCAACACGGGCAACCCGCTGGTCGGCGCCATGCTGTTCCCGGTCGGCTTCATCCTGCTCTACCTGATGGGCTTCGACCTACTGACCGGCGTGTTCACGCTGGTGCCTCTGGCCGTGCTGGACAAGCGCCCGGGCGCGACCTGGGGTGGGTGCTTCCGCAACTGGACGCTGGTGTTCTTCGGCAACTTCGCCGGCGCGATGACAGTGGCCATCCTGATGGCCATCATCTTCACCTTCGGTTTCAGCGAGGCACCCAACGCCGTCGGCCAGAAGATCGGCCACATCGGCGAAGGCCGCACGGTCGGCTACTCGGCCCATGGCGCGGCGGGCATGCTGACGCTGTTCGTCCGCGGCGTGCTCTGCAACTGGATGGTGTCCACCGGCGTCGTCGCCGCGATGATGTCGACCTCGGTATCGGGCAAGGCCATCGGCATGTGGATGCCGATCATGGTCTTCTTCTACATGGGCTTCGAGCACAGCATCGTCAACATGTTCCTGTTTCCCTCGGGCCTGATGCTGGGCGGCAACTTCACGATCATGGATTACCTGATCTGGAACGAGATCCCCACCGTCATCGGCAACCTCGTCGGCGGCCTGACCTTCGTCGGCCTGACGCTGTACGCGACGCACTACAAGACCGCCCCCAAGCGTGTCCTGAGCTGATGACGCTGCGGCTTGCGGTTGGCCAGCACTCCGAGGCCGGCGTCAAGCCGCTGAACCAGGACTTCCACGGCGTCGCCCAGCCCACCGATGCTCAAGCCCGCTCGCGCGGCATCGCGCTGGCGATCGCCGACGGCATTAGCAGCAGCCCGGTCAGCCAGGTCGCCAGCGCCGCCGCCGTGCGCGGCTTCCTGGAGGACTACTACGGCACCTCCGAAGCCTGGACCGTGCGCCGCGCCGCGCAGTGCGTGCTGGCCGCCACCAACGGCTGGCTGCACGGCGAGAGCCAGCGCGGCGAAGGCCGCTTCGACAAGGATCGCGGCCACGTCTGCACGTTTAGCGCGTTGGTGTTCAAGGGCCGCGAGGTGCACCTGCTGCACGTCGGCGACACGCGCGTCTACCGCGTGCACGCCGGCGCGCTGGAGCAGCTGAGCCAGGACCACCGCGTGCGCCTGTACGGCGGCCAGACCTACCTCGGCCGCGCGCTGGGCGTCACGTCGCACCTCGATATTGACCACGCCTGCTGGGCCACCGAGGTGGGCGAGACCTTCCTGCTGGCCACCGACGGCGCCTACGAATTCCTGGACGCCGCTGTCGTGCAGCAAACGCTCACCGCCCATGGCGCCGACATGCAGGCCGCCGCTGAGGCGCTGGTGGCCGCAGCGCTGGCGCGCGGCAGCGAGGACAACGTCACCGTCATGCTGGCGCGCGTCGAATCCCTGCCCACGCAGATCGCCGCGCCCGTCAGCCGCGACGGCCTGCGCCTGCCGCCGCACCTTGCGCCACGCCAGGACTTCGAGGGCTACCGCGTCGTGCGCGAGCTCCAGCAGACGGCGCGCAGCCAGGTCGTGCTGGCCGTGGACGCGGACGGGCGCGAATGGGCGCTCAAGCTGCCGACGGCCGACCTCGCCGGCAACGCCCGCGAGCTCGACCGCTTCGCCACCGAGGAATGGGTGGCCCGACGCGTCGACAGCCCGCACGTCGTCAAGGCCGCATCGCCCGAGCGCAAGCGCGAGCACCTCTTCACCGCTGTCGAGTTCATTCACGGCCAGACGCTGGCGCAGTGGATGACCGACCATCCCCAACCCGGGCTGGACGAGGTGCGCGGCATCGCCGACCAGATCGCCCGCGGCCTGCAGGCCCTGCATCGCAAGGAGATGCTGCACCAGGATCTGCGGCCCGAGAACCTGATGATCGACCGCCAGGGCACGGTGATCCTCATCGATCTGGCCTCGGCCCATGTGGCCGGCTTGAGCGAAGGCCTGGGCGACGCGCGCGCGCTCGAACTGGCCGGCACGCTGCAGTACACGGCGCCGGAGTACTTCACCGGCGAGGGCGGCTCGCCCGTGGCCGAACTTTTCTCGCTGGCCGTGCTGATCTACCAGATGCTGACCGGCGCCCTGCCCTACGGCCTGCAGGTGCCCCAGGTGCGCGGCGCGCGCGACCTGCACAAACTGCAATACGTGCCCCTGCGCACCCGCCGCCCTGACCTGCCGGAATGGCTGGACCGCGTGCTGCGCAAGGCCTTGCAGCCGCAGGCCGCAAGGCGGCAGCAGGCGCTGTCGGAGTTCCTTCACGACCTGCATGCGCCGGGACCGGAATTCATGAAGCGTGACCGAACGCCGCTGCAGGAGCGGCACCCACTGCTGTTCTGGCGGGGGCTGACGCTGGTGTTCGGGCTGTCGACGCTGGTGCTGCTCGGGTTGCGGCTGAGCGGGCGCTGAGCGGCGGGCTCAGCGCCCGTCCGGCGCGCTCCCTAGGGGCGGCGGCAGCGTGTCGCCCGCCTGGCGGCGCCTGAACAGCGCCGCCCGCGCCAGCACCAGGGTGGTCACCGGCGCGGTGATGGACAGCAGCACGATGATGACCCACACGTGCAGCGATAGCGAAGGGCCGTGCACCGAGAAGTGCACGATGGACGCGAACGTCACGAGCCAGGCGGCCAGCGTGGAGGCGAGCGCTGGCGCATGCATGCGCAGGAAGAAGTCCGGCAGCCGCCACAGGCCGAGCGCGGCCGCGAGCACCAGGGCGCCGCTGGCGAGCAGCAGCAGCGCAACGACGATGTCGCTCATTCGATCACCTCGCCGCGCAGCAGGAACTTGGCCAGCGCCATCGAGCTCACAAAGCCGAACAGCGCCATCAGCAGCGCGCCCTCGAAGTACATGCCGCTGTCATAGCGGATGCCCAGCACCAGCATCGCCAGCATGGCGACGACGAACAGAAAGTCCAGCGCCAGCACGCGGTCCTGCGCGGTGGGCCCGCGCATCAGGCGCAGCAGGCCGAGCACCATCGCCAGCGCGTAGAGGCAAAGCGTGACCGTGATGGCCAGTGTGAGCAGCGGGCTCATTGGAAGATCTCCAGCAGCGGGCGCTCGTAGCGCGCCTTGAAGTGGGCGACGAAGGCGGCCTCCTCGTCGAGGTCGAACACGTGCAGCCGCAGGGCGCTGCGGTCCGGCGCGAGTTCGCACCAGACGGTGCCGGGCACGACGGTGGTGATCATGGCCAGCGCCGCCAGTCCGTGCGGGTCGCGCAACGCCAGCGGCACGGTGACGAAGCGCCCGCGCGGCGGCCGACCGCCCGCGCGCAGCACGCCCCAACCCACGTCCAGGGCCGACATCACCACGTCGCCGCCGACGGTCAGCACCAGCCGCAGCAGCACGTCCGGCCGCTTGAGCCGGCCGGCCGGCTGGCGCAGCGGCGCCATCAACAGCGGCATCACGACGGCCACGGCGGCACCGAGCAATAACTGGCCGGCGCCGAGCGATTGCGTCAGCAGCAGCCACAGCGCGAACAGGCCGGCCGACAGCAGCGGCGCAGGCAGCCAGCGCTTCATGGCGACACCTCGCGAGCGGGGGTGGCGACGGGCGTGGCGCGGAACACCGCAGCGATGTAGTGCTGCGGCTGGTGCAGCGCCTGCGCCGTGGCGCGCGCGTAGGCCAGTGCGGCCTCGCCGTGCAGCACCAGCATCAGGCAGCCGCCCAGCAGCAGCGCGATGGGCACGCCCTCCGTCACTCGCAGCCGCGGCGCCGGGCGGTTCTGCGGTGCCCAGAAATGGCGGATGCCCACGCGCAGCAGGGCCGTGGTGGACAGCAGGCCGGCGAGGATGAGCAGCACGAAGAGCGTCGGCTTCGCCGCGGCGCCGGCCGGACCCGCCGGCGTGTCGAGCAACGCGCTGAGTATCGCCACCTTGCCGATGAAGCCCGACATCGGCGGCAGCCCCGCCACGACGAGTGCACACAACACAAAGGCCAGGCCCAGGAAGGCCAGCGCCGCCGGGATGGCGCGGCCGATGAGCGCCTGCTGCTCGTCGTCGAGGTTGGTGTCTTCTGACGGCGCGGCCACCACGAAATCGGGCAGGTGGTCGTCGTCGTCCGCCGGCGGGGCGACCTCGACCTGGCGCGCCCGTTCGACCAGTTCGACGATCAGGAACAGCGCACAGCCGGCGAGCGTCGAGCTGGCGAGGTAGAACAGCGCACCGGCACTGAGCGCGGGGTTGTCGAAGCCGACCGCCGCGAGCAGGGTGCCGGACGAAGCGATGACGCTGAAGCCGGCCAGACGGTCCAGCCGTTGCGAAGCCATCATGCCCACCGCGCCGAAGGCCAGCGTCGCCAGGCCACCCCACACCAGCACCTCGCCGCCGAACGACGCCCACGGGCCGGCGCTGGCGGGGAAGCACAGCGTCCACAGCCGCAGCAGCGCGTACACGCCCACCTTGGTAAGGATGGTGAACAGCGCCGCCACTGGCGCGCCCGCAGCGGTGTAGGCCGGCGGCAGCCAGAAGTTGAGCGGCCACATCGCGGCCTTGGCGAGGAAGGCGACGGACAGGATCGCAGCGCCGGCGCCCAGCAGCCCGCGGTCGCTCTCGGGCACCTGCGCGAGCTTCTGCGCGATGTCGGCCATGTTCAGCGTGCCGGTCACGCCGTAGATGAGCGCCACGCCGATCAGGAACAGCAGCGACGCCACCAGGTTGATGGCGATGTAGTGCAGCCCCGAGCGCACTCGCGCGCCCCCGCCGCCATGCATCAGCAGCCCGTAGGACGCTGCCAGCAGCACCTCGAAGAACACGAACAGGTTGAACAGGTCGGCCGTGAGGAAGGCGCCGTACAGCCCCATCAGCTGCAACTGGAACAGCGGGTGGAAGTGCACGCCGGCCCGGTGCCAGCGCGCCAGTGAGAACAGCAGCGCCGCCAGGCCCGCGCTGCCGGCCAGCACCATCATCAGCGCCGACAGCCGGTCCACCACCAGCACGATGCCCATCGGCACGGGCCAGTTGCCGGGCAGGTAGACCCCGAAGGCGCTCGGCGCGTCCTGCCGGTCCACCCACACGAGCAGCGCCACGGCGAGCAACAGGCCCGCGAACGTGGCAACGACGTTGAGCACCGCGCCGGCCACACGGCGCTGTTCACCAAGCAACAGCAGCAGCGCCGCCGTGATGAGCGGCAGCAACACCGGCGCGACGACGAGCTGGCGCATCGGCAGCAGATCGAGCAGCACTGTCAAGGGCGCTCCTCTTCGCCGTCGACATGGTCGCCGCCGCTCAGGCCGCGCAGGGCCAGCAGCACGACGAGGAAAAGCGCCGTCGTGGCGAAGCCGATGACGATGGCCGTCAGCACCAGCGACTGCGGCAGCGGGTCGGTGTACTGGTGCAGGTCCGGCGTGAGGCCGGGCTTGACGATGGGCTCCTTGTCGATGGACAGGCTGCCGACGCTGAAGATGAAGAGGTTGACGGCATAGGCCAGCAGCGACAGGCCGACCAGCACCTGGAAGGTCCGCGGCCGCAGCAGCAACCACACGCCCGCGCTGGCGAGCACGCCGATGGCCAGGGAGATGACGATTTCCATCTAGCTGCCTTCCTTGTCGGCGTGAGGCGCTGCAACCGGCCTGCGCACGCGCAGCGACTGGTGGGCAAGCGCCGTCAGCAACAGCAGCGTGGAGCCCACCACCACAGCGAACACGCCGAGGTCGAACAGCGCGGCGCTGGGCAGGTGCACGAGGCCGATGCCGGGCACGTCGACGTGCGCGGTGTGCGTCGTCAGGAACGGATGGCCGACCGCAATGGCGCCCAGGCCGGTCGCCACCGCCAGAAGCAGGCCACCCGCGATCCAGCGCAACGGTTGCAGCGGCAGCCGCGCCTCCACCCAGCGCGTGCCGCTCACCATGTATTGGGCGATGAAGGCGATGGCCATCACGAGCCCCGCAACGAAGCCGCCGCCCGGTTCGTTGTGGCCGCGCATGAAGAGATGGAAGGCGACCACGGCGGCCACCGGCAGCAGCAGTTGCACCAGCACGGCCGGCACGAGCAGATAGCTTTCGGCGGCGTTGCTGGTGTCGGGGCGGTCGGTGAAATCCTCCGGGTCGGCCACCGCCATCGCGCGCTGCTGGGGTGGCGCCTCGATCACCTCGCGCGGTGGCCGGAAGCGCCGCAGCAGCGCATAGACCGTGAGGCCGACGATGCCGAGCACGGTGATCTCGCCCAGCGTGTCGAAGCCGCGGAAGTCGACGAGCATGACGTTGACGACGTTGGTGCCCCCGCCTTCGGGCAGTGCACGTTCGATGAAGAAGGGCGAGATGCTCTGGGGCGCCTGGCGGGTCAGCATGGCGTACGACAGCGCGGCCAGGCCCGTGCCGATCAGCAGCGCCAGGATGAAGTCGCGGCCGCGCCGCCAGCGCGCACGCTGGCGCGTGAGCGGGTCGTCGAGTTCCACCCGCTTGGGCAGCCAGCGCAGTCCGAGCAGGAAGAGCACGGTCGTCACCACCTCCACGGCGAGCTGCGTGAGCGCCAGGTCGGGCGCGGAGAACCAGGCGAAGGTGAGGCACATCACCAGGCCGACGATGCCCAGCAGCGCCAGCGCCGCCAGGCGGTGGAACTTGGCCTGCCATGCCGCACCGATGGCCGCGGCGGCGCCAATGAGCCACAGGATGACGAACTCCGGCGTGGCGGGCACACGCGCACGGTCGCCCCATGCCAGGGGCACGACGAGCGCCGAGCCGAGCGCCGTGGCGCCGGCGATGACCAGCATCCACAGCAGCTGCGGTTGCAGGCGCCGTGTGCTGATGCGGCGCAGCGCCTGGCGCGACGACGCCGTGGCCAGGGAGAGGCTGCGCTCGAACAGGCGTTTGCCGTCAAACATGTGAATGCCGGGGGTGCGCCTCAGCTCGCGCCGCTTGAAGCGCTTCGCGAAGCGCGCGTAGATCGCGATGCCGCCGACCATCGCCAGCAGGCTCATCACCAGCGGTGTGTTGAAGCCGTGCCACACGGCCAGGTCGTAGGCCGGCAACGTGCCGCCCACGACCGGCAGCGCCGCCATCGCGAGCAACGGGCCGACCGACCAGGCCGGCGCGCTGCCTACCACCACGCAGGCCAGCACCAGCAGTTCGACCGGCACGCGCATCCAGTGCACGGGCTCCTCGGGTCGCCGCGGCAGGCCTTGCGCCGGCGGGCCGAAGAACACGTCATGCCCGAAGCGCAGCGAATAGACCACGGCGAACACGCCGGCGAGCGTGGCCACCAGGGGCAGGCCGAACTCGATCCATGGGTGCGCGCTGATGTACACGGTCTCGGCGAAGAACATCTCCTTGGACAGGAAACCGTTCAGCAGCGGCACTCCGGCCATCGCGCCGCAGGCCACGATGGCCAGCGTGCCGGTGATGGGCATGGGGCGGTAGAGGCCGTCCAGCCGGCGCATGTCACGCGAGCCGGTCTCGTGGTCGATGATGCCCACCGACATGAACAGCGACGCCTTGAAGGTGGCGTGGTTCATCATGTGAAAGACCGCGGCCACCGCGGCCAGCGGGCTGTTCAGACCCAGCAGCAGCGTGATGAGGCCGAGGTGGCTGATCGTCGAATACGCAAGCAGGCCCTTCAGGTCGTTCTGGAACATCGCCGCGTAGGCGCCGAGCAGCAGCGTGACGAGGCCCGCGCCGCCGACGATCCAGAACCATTCATCACTGCCCGCCAGCACCGGCCACAGCCGCGCCAGCAGGAACACGCCGGCCTTCACCATCGTGGCCGAATGCAGGTAGGCCGACACGGGCGTCGGCGCCGCCATCGCGTGCGGCAGCCAGAAGTGGAAGGGGAACTGCGCGCTTTTGGTGAGGGCGCCGAGAAGGATCAAACCGAGCGTCAGCGGATACAGCGCATGGCCGCGGACAAGCTCGCCCGCCGCCAGCACGCGGTCCAGGTCATGGCTGCCGACGATGTGCCCCAGCAGCAGCACGCCAGCCAGCAACGCGAGGCCCCCGGTGGCCGTGACCGTGAACGCCATGCGCGCGCCACGGCGGGCATCCTGGCGGTGATGCCAGTAGCCGATCAACAGGAAGGAGAAGACGCTGGTCAGCTCCCAGAACAGCACCAGCTGCAACAGGTTACCGGAGACCACCACGCCCAGCATCGAGCCCATGAAGCCGAGCAGCAGCGCATAAAAGCGCGCCGCCGGGTCCTCGGGCGAGAGGTAGTAGCGCGCATACATCACCACCAGCACGCCCATGCCGGTGACGAGCATCGCGAACATCCATGCGAAACCGTCGATGCGCACGACGAGGTCGAGGCCGAGCGAAGGCAGCCAGCTCCATCGCTCGACCACCACGCCGGCGTCCCGCACCTCGGGGTACATCAGCGCCAGCGGCACGGCCACGCACAGCGCCACCAGCCCGGCCCACAGCAACTCGACGTTGCGCGCACCGGTCGGCAGCACCGCGGCGACGGCGCTACCGATGAAGGGCAGCAGGAGCAGCAGCAGAAGGGACATCGCCGCAGTCTACGGACGGTTTCCTTCACGGGCTCCTTGGCGTCTGGGTCAGGACGCGTTTTGCGCGGAGAAGCTGGGGGCCTTGTGCAGCCAGGGCGCGTCCGCGGGCGGGCCGGCAAGTGCGGCGCCCGCAAGCGGCGGCGCACTGCGCGGCCGCGGCACGATCATCATGTCGCAGTCGGCGTCCCCCAGCACGCTGCTGCTGACGCTGCCCAGCATGAAGCCGAAGGTCGACTGGCCATTCTTGCCGGCGACGATCAGGTCGGCATCCAGCGTCCGGGCGCTTTCAAGCGCCACGAGATGAGCCGGGCCGCGCGCCACCGAGAAGGTGGTGCGGTTGCGGTCCACGCCTAGCCTGCCCAGGCCACGCCGCATGCGCGCCATGACACCCGCCTCCGCTCGCGCCCGCACACCGGCGATGGTCGCTTCGGCCACGCCGGCGCGCCGCAGCATCGACTCGACATAACTGTCCGTCGCGTGCACGAGATGCCGACGGGCGTCGACCGCGAGATGAGCGCCAGCCTGCACCGCGGTGTCGGAACCGCTCGTGAAATCCACCGGCATCAGCACGTGCCGGTAAGGCTCGACAGCAGGCCGCTTGACGACCAGCACCGGCCGGCGCGAGATGCGCAGCATGCGGTCCACGGTCCTGCCGACCAGCAGACTCTCAAGGCGGCGGTGTCCGCTACGCCCAAGCACCACGAGGTCGGCGCGCTCGGAGGCCTGGGTGAGGAGGATCAGCGGATCACCGACCTGGACCTCCACCGTCGTCTTCACGTCGTAGGCGCCGGTGATCTCGACGGCCACGCGACGCAGCGCGGCGCGTGCGAGCGCGGCCTTCAGGTCGAGGTCGATCATCGGCGAGAGCCATTCGCGCAGCGGCCGGATGCCTGTGGGCTTGAGCACGTGAAGGATGTGCAGCCGCGCGCTGTGGGTGTGTGCCAGCAACGCGGCACGCCGCACGGCGTTGTTGCCGTCGACGGAAAAGTCGGTCGCAACCAGGATGTTGTTGAACGTGGTCATGGAATGCCTTTCATCGCAAGGAGTCGTTGATGCACAGCGCGCGCTGCGCCTGGCAGCTACATCGCGTAGTCGCCGTTCGACTCGGGCTGGAAGAGGATGGCCATCAGGTACGCCGCCTTCGGCTCGCCGTCCGGCGTCAGCCAGCGTGCGGTGCTGCCGATACGCAGGCCGAGCAGCGCACTGCCCACTGGCGACAGCACCGACACACGGCCCACGGCGGGCTCGGCATCGGCGGGATAGCACAGCGTCATCAGGGTCTGTTGGCCGGTCTGCGGCTCGTGCAGCACCAGCTTGGAACCCATCGTCACGACGTCCGGGGCCACGTTGCGGGAAGGCACGACGGCGCAGTCGGCGAGCACGTCGTTCATGACGTCCGCCCCTGCGAAGCCGCATTCCGCATGCGCCTCGCGGCGCATCAGGTTCAACAGGCGAACGTGGTCGAGTTCAGTGAGCGTGCGCTCAAGGGTCATCACTTCCATGATGCGGTCCTTCAGTCATGCGCGCATCCCGAGTGGACACGCGCGATCGCGCGGGCTTAGAGGCCCGGCGATCTGAAGTTGCGCAAATGGTGGAGGGTGATCGCCGGGCTCAGTGATGTGCGACCGGCTGATGCGTTCGCCGTTTCACGACGTCGCGCCTGGCCTGCAGGCGCGCACGGCTCGCCGCTGCGGCGCGCGGGGCGCAGCACTTGGCAACGGTGTGAGGGATCGAACGCATGGGCCCAGTCTAGTGACGTGGGCATTTCGTGCAAGCAAGCGCGCGCAAGTCGCACTAAAGCGTGCGTGTATTGCAGAAGGGCCGCCCTTCAGACGTCCAGCCCCAGTTCCTGGATCTTGCGCGTGATCGTGTTCCGCCCGATACCGAGCTTCTGCGCGGCCTCGATGCGGCGGCCGCGGGTGATGTCCAGCGCGGTCAGGATGAGCTGGGCTTCGAAGCGCTTGGTGAGCGCGTCCCACACGTCGGGCTCGCCGGCCAGCAGGCGGGTGCGGGCGTCGGCGGCCATGTCGGCCAGCCAGCCTTCGCCGCTGCTGGTGCTGGCTGGCGCGGCGGCAGCGACCGGTACGGCGGCGACGGCCACGTTGAGCTGCGCGTTGGTGACCTGGCCGGGCGACGGCGCGGCGACATAGCCGGGCTGGATCTCGTCGGGCAGGTCCTTGGGCTCGACGGTCTGGCTGGGCGCCATGACGCTGAGCCAGTGGCAGATGTTCTCCAGCTGGCGCACATTGCCGGGGAACTCGAAGTTGGTCAGCACGACCAGCGCCGCGTCGGACAGGCGCTTGGGCTCGACGCCCAGTTCCGTCGCGCTGCGCTGCAGGAAGTGGCGGGCCAGCGAGGCAATGTCTTCCTTGCGCTCGCGCAGCGGCGGCAGGCGCAGGCGGATGACGTTGAGGCGGTGGAACAAGTCCTCGCGGAACACGCCCTGGCGCACGCGTTCTTCCAGGTTCTGGTGAGTCGCGGCGATGACGCGCACATTGCTCCGCATGGGGCTGTGGCCGCCGACGCGGTAGAACTGGCCGTCGGACAGCACGCGCAGCAGCCGCGTCTGCAGCTCGAAGGGCATGTCGCCGATTTCATCCAGGAAGAGCGTGCCGCCGTCGGCCTGCTCGAAGCGGCCGCGCCGCGAGGCCTGCGCGCCGGTGAAGGCGCCGCGCTCGTGGCCGAAGAGCTCGCTCTCCAGCAGGTCCTTCGGAATGGCCGCCGTGTTGATGGCCACGAACGGGCCTTCGCCGCGCGGGCTGTGCTTGTGCAGCGCGCGCGCCACCAGCTCCTTGCCCGAGCCGCTTTCGCCCGTGATCATCACGGTCACGTTGCTCTGCGATAACCGCCCAATTGCACGGAAGACGTCCTGCATGGCCGGCGCCTGCCCCAGCATCTCAGGCACCTGCGCCGAGGCTTCCTGCTCACCGGCTTCGCGCTGGCTTTCTTCCTGCGCGCGGCGGATGAGTTCGACGGCACGCGGCAAGTCGAAGGGCTTGGGCAGATACTCAAACGCGCCGCCCTGAAAGGCCGACACGGCGCTGTCCAGGTCGGAGTAGGCGGTCATGATGATGACCGGCAGCGCCGGCAGGCGCGCCTTGACCTTGGCCAGCAGTTCCAGGCCCGAGCCGCCGGGCATGCGGATGTCGGACACCAGCACCTGTGGTGAATCGTCTTCCAGCGCGGCGAGCATGTCTCGCGCATTGCTGAAGCTGCGCACCGGCAGCCCCTCGCGGGCCAGGGCCTTCTCGAGCACGAAGCGGATCGAGTGGTCGTCGTCAACAACCCAGATGGATTTCATGAGGTTCCTCAACCGTGCCCCTCACCTTGTGAGTTAGGGCAACGGCAGCGTGATTCGGAAATTCGTCAGGCCCGGCTCGCTTTCACAATCGATCATGCCCTGGTGTTGCTGCGCAATCGTCTGTGCAAGCGTGAGTCCGAGGCCCGAGCCGCCGTCCCGCCCCGAGACCAGGGGGAAGAAGATGCGATCCCGGATCTCGGCGGGGACGCCGGGACCGTTGTCCTCAATATGCAATTCCAGTGCCAAGCGCCAGCGCTGCTTGCCAACGGTGACCTGGCGGGCGACCCGCGTGCGCAGCACGATCTGCGCGTCGCCTGCGGCAATGCGTGAAGCGAGCACCTGGGCGGCGTTCTGCACGATGTTCAGCGTCATCTGGATCAGCTGCTCGCGGTCGCCTCGGAAGTCGGGCAGCGAGGTGTCGTAGTCGCGTGCGATGTCGAGGCCCTTGGGGTACTCGATCAACACCAGTGCCCGGACCCGCTCGCAGATCTCGTGGATGTTCACGTCGCCGACGACCTGGGCCTTGCGGTGCGGCGCGAGCAGGCGGTCCACCAGGCTTTGCAGCCGGTCCACCTCGTGGACGATGACCTGCGTGTATTCGGTCAGCTCGGGGTCACCCTCCTGCAGCTCCAGCGCCAGCAACTGGGCTGCGCCGCGGATGCCGCCGAGCGGGTTCTTTATCTCGTGAGCCAGGTTGCGCGTCAGCTCCTTGGTGGCCTGCACCTGGTCGAGGTTGCGCTCGTCACGGTCCTGGCGGGCCAACTGGGCAATCTCGATGAGCTCGACAAGCACGCGCGGCCCGCCATCGTCGTCCGGGTCCATCTGCGACACGATGACATGCACCGGCAGGCCGTCTTCATGGGCCCAGGCGCCACGGCGCAATACGGCGTCGAAGCGGCTGCTGGAGTAGTGGTTGGCGGCCACGCCGCCCAGCGTTTCGACCAGTCGCTGGGAGTCGTCGAACCAGTCGGGCAGCTGGGACTTGTGTACCGCGCGGCGCGACAGCCGCATCGCGTTCTCGAAGGCGGCGTTGGCGAACAGGCATTCACCGTCGGCACTGACGACGACGACCATGGTCGCAAGCAGGTCCAGGCCGGAGAACTCGGCCGGCAACAGGGAGGTATCGGTCATGGCGCTTGGGAATTCCCGTGGCGCCGCGCGCCGTCAGGAAGGTAGTTTGGCGATCTCTCGCTTGAGGGCCTGGACGTCGGCCTCGTAGCGGGCGATGTTGTCCTTGAGCTCGGCCATGCGGTCGAGGTACTTCTGGTAGTTGCGCTCGTCACCGCGGCGCTCCTGGCCGGCAGCGAACTCGCGCTGCGCATTGGCCAGGCGTTCCTCGGCCTGGCGCAGTTCGTTCTGCAGCACGCGGCGGCGCTCATCGTCGCGCACCCGCTGCTGGCCGGCCTCGACGCGGCTTTCAGCACCGCGCGCCTCCGCGGACGGCGCCGATGCCGTGCCCGTGCGGGGCCGGGGTGACTGGACGACGGTGATGGGCGTGCCCTCGATGGTCCGGCAGCCCTTGTCGTGCGCTTCCTTGGCGGACAGCGCGTCGGTGTAGAGCACCGGCGGGCCGGGGCAGCGGTAGACCGTGCCCTGCGCCTGCGCGCCCAGGCTGGCCAGGACGAGCAACGGTGCCAGCAATCGATTCAGCATGGCTGGATTGTGAATCAGACGCGGACATGAAAAAGGGGCCGCAGCAGCGGCCCCCTTTGCTGGGGATGACCAAGGCAGCGGTGAGGCTGCCCACGATCATCACAGCGCGTAGTACATGTCGAACTCGACCGGGTGAGTGGCCATGCGGAAGCGGGTCACTTCCTGCATCTTCAGGTCGATGTAGGCGTCGATGTAGCTGTCGGTGAACACGCCGCCCTTGGTCAGGAAGGCGCGGTCCTTGTCGAGATATTCCAGCGCCTGGTCCAGGCTGTGGCAGACGGTCGGGATCTTCGCGTCTTCTTCCGGTGGCAGGTGGTACAGGTCCTTCGTGGCGGCTTCGCCCGGATGGATCTTGTTTTCCACGCCGTCCAGGCCCGCCATCAGCAGAGCGGCGAAGCACAGGTAGGGGTTGGCGGACGGATCCGGGAAGCGCGCTTCGACGCGGCGGCCCTTGGGGTTGGCCACGTAGGGGATGCGGATCGAGGCCGAGCGGTTCTTGGCCGAGTAGGCCAGCTTCACCGGGGCTTCAAAGCCGGGCACCAGGCGCTTGTAGCTGTTGGTGCCAGGGTTCGTGATGGCGTTCAGCGCGCGAGCGTGCTTGATGATTCCGCCGATGTAGTACAGCGCGAAGTCGGAGAGGCCTGCATAGCCGTCGCCAGCAAACAGGTTCTTGCCGTCCTTCCAGACGGACTGGTGAACGTGCATGCCAGAGCCGTTGTCGCCAACCAGGGGCTTGGGCATGAAGGTCGCGGTCTTGCCATAGGCGTGAGCGACGTTGGCGACGATGTACTTCTGCAGCTGCGTCCAGTCAGCGCGCTCGACCAGCGAGCTGAAGCGCGTGCCGATTTCCATCTGACCCGCGTTCGCCACTTCGTGGTGGTGAACTTCGACGGGGATGCCGCACTGCTCGAGGATCAGGCACATCTCCGAGCGCATGTCCTGGCCGCTGTCGACCGGGGGCACGGGGAAATAGCCGCCCTTGACGGTGGGGCGGTAGCCGCTGTTGCCGTGCTCGTATTCCTTGGAGGAATTCCAGGCGCCTTCTTCCGATTCGATCTTGAAGAACGAGCCGGACATGTCGTTGCCCCAGCGGACGCTGTCGAACACGAAGAATTCGGGTTCCGGGCCGAAGAAGGCGGTGTCGCCCAGACCGGAAGACTTGAGATAAGCCTCGGCGCGCTTGGCCAGCGAACGCGGGTCGCGCTCATAGGCCTTGCCATCGGTCGGGTCGATGACGTCGCAGGTCAGGATCAGCGTCGGCTCTTCGAAGAAGGGGTCGATGTTGGCGGTGTTGGGATCGGGCATGAGGAGCATGTCCGAAGCCTCGATGCCCTTCCAGCCGGCGATCGACGAGCCGTCGAAGGCGTGGCCCGACGTGAACTTGTCTTCATCGAAATGGGACACCGGCACGGTGACGTGCTGTTCCTTGCCACGGGTATCAGTGAAGCGGAAGTCGACGAACTTGACTTCGTTTTCCTTCACAAGGGTCATCACATCGGCGACGGTCTTGGCCATCAATTGCTCCTACGGGATCGAGGGGGTTGGTTGCCGCCGCGAGCGCTCAATGCGCCCGCAGCCACGGGGGAAAGCAAAGCAGTTTGCATGCCAATTGCACCGACATGGGTTGTCGCTTGGCAGCTCTCAACATTATCGTTCTGGGCACAGCGATAGCGGCGAGGCTATCGCACCAGTTCCGTGCTGATTGATGCACCAAACTGGATCACGCCCCGTTTCAGGGCGCCATAGGCCGGATCAAGCTGATCCGCCTCGCCTTTGACGCCGAGTTCGATGCAGCGGCCCCATTGCGGGTGATCCACGCTCGGCAGGCTGAAAACCTTGATGCCGGTGAACTCGGCCTCGACCGCTTCCATCAGCGGCGTGAGGCTGGCCTCCATCGCGCCCTGCACGATCAGTGAGCGTTCGATGACGCCGAGCTTGCGGTGCAGTTGCGGGAAGCGGTCCAGCACCCAGGCCATCATCGGGTGGGCCATCACCGGGAAGCCGGGCACGAAATGCACGTTGCCGACGAAGAAGCCCGGGATCTTGTTGAAGGGGTTGGGGATGACGCCCGCGCCTTCGGGGAAGACGCCCATCTCGAAGCGGCGCAGCGTGTCAGGCTCGTCGGCGGCCACGGTTTTGCCCTGCTCGGCGGCCGTCTGCTGGATGCGCTGCCAGATCAGCTCGCGCGCCTCGGGGTGCAGGGCCAGCGGCCGGCCCAGGGCGGCGGCGGCGGACTGGCGCGTGTGGTCGTCCGGCGTGGCGCCGATGCCGCCACAGCTGACGATGAGGTCGCCGCTGGCAAAGGCTTCGCCCAGCCTGGCGGTCAGCAGTTCGCGGTCGTCGCCGAGGTACTGGGTCCAGGCGAGCTCCATGCCGCGCTCGGACAGCAGTTCGATGAACTTGGCCAGATGCGAGTCCCGGCGCTTGCCGGACAGGATCTCGTCGCCAATGATGATCAGGCCCACCTTCATTTCAAGCTCCGGTCAGGACTTCCGAGATGACGACCGGCTCGGCCGCGCGCCGCGCCTGCAATGCCGCAAGCGCGTAGTGCGTGAACCACGCCGTCGAGAAGGCAAAGACCAGCGTGTAGAGCCAGATGGCGAGCAGCACGAGGAACGGTGCAAAGATGACCGCCATCGCGCTGAAGGCCCAGATCAGCGACGGCGCCGCGCCCAGGTAGCCGCAGATGATGCCCATGGCCAGCATGGGCGTGCGGTGCTCCTTCAGCAGCGCACGGCGCTCATCGGCCGAGGCGTGTTCGGCCAGCACGTCGAAACCGAAGACGCGGTAGGTCAGCCAGCCCCAGATCAGCGGCGGCAGCACCATCACCAGCGGCGGGATCAGCCACAGCGGCATCGACAGCAGGATGAGCACGAGGGCAAGCAACGTGGCGCCCAGCGAGGCCAGCACGCTCTGCGCCAGCGTGCCGCCGCGCTTCTTCTCCAGCAGCGGGAAGCGCCGCTCGGCCACGAGGCGCACGATGGCCGGCGTCATGCACAGCGCCACCAGCAGCAAGCTGAGCAGGATGACCACCGGCAGCACGCCGGCCAGCACGACGATGGCTGCGAGCGCGCTGCGGAAGGCCTGCAGGCCGAAGGAGTCCAGCCAGTGCAGCAGGCTTTCGATCAGCATCCAGCTCTCCAGCGTGGCGCGCACGCTGGCGATGGCCCCCTCCCAGAAGAAGAACATGAAGCTGAACACCAGCACGCCGCAGATGAGCAGCGGCAGCAACGACAGGCCGATGACGCGCGGGTGCAGGCAGTAGGCGACGGCGCGCCAGAAGGAGTCGGCGAGACCTTGCATCAAATGGGCTTTCGGTAGGACGTGGCGAGGCGCACCAGCCCCAGCCACTGCTGGCGCCAGAAGCCCTCGCCGTAGTCGCGGCCGCCCTCGTCGGGCAGCTGGTCGCGCACGCCGGTGGGGTCGAAGCGGTTGTCGAAGTTGTGGGTGCGGAACAGCAGGTCCCAGACCGGCAGCAGCACGCCGAAGTTGTGGCCGCCCAGCGTGCCGCGGCCGGCGGATTCGTGGCCGATGCCGATGCTGTGATGCAGGCGATGAAAGCGCGGGCTGACAGCCAACCGCTCGCCGAAGCGGCCGAAGCTGATGCGTGCATTCGCATGCTGCAGACTCTCGTGCAACTGGGTGATGACGGTGATCGCGACGAACTGCCCCGGCTCGACGCCGATGAATCGTGCCAGCAGCGCAAAGGCGGTGCCCATGATCACGTCGTCCAGCAGATGGCTGCGGTTGTCGCTCCACATCGTCATCTGGCGCTGGCTGTGGTGCAGGCTGTGCAGGGCCCACCACCAGTTGAACTGGTGCTGGGCGCGGTGCAGCCAGTAGCCGACGAAGTCGAAGACGACCAGGTAGAGCAGCAGGCTGACCCAGGCGATGTCGGTCACGCCGGGCCACAGGCCATCGAGCTGCCAGGTCGACAGGCCGGCCAGGCGCAGCCCGCTGGACATGCTGTCCCATATCGGGTCGATGGCGAAGAACATCGCCAGGCGCACGAGGCCCAGGCGGTGGATCAGCGTGTAGAAAACGTCGACATGCACGGCCGCGTGGTCGGTCACCGGCTCGACGGGCCAGCGCCGCTCCAGCACACGGATGCCGATCAGAATGAAGACGATCTGCATCAGGCCCAGCAGCAGCCAGCCGGTCGCGTCGAACGCGTCTTCCAGCAGGTTGCCAAAGCCAAGCCCGAACACCAGCGGCTGCACGGCGCTCTCGTACAGCGCGAGCTGCACGCTGTCGAAGGTGTTGGAGATCCAGTCGATCACGGCTTCTTGAACAACGACGAATAGCGCGGATGATCGCGCAGCGGCGCGAAGCACATCCCGCGCTGCTCCAGGCCGGTCATCAGCGGCTCCAGCACGGCCGGCGCCCAGGGGTCCTGGCGTTCCCAGATGCCGAGATGGGCGATGAGGATGTCGCCGGCCTTGATGTCGCGCAGCGCCTTCTCCAGCAACTGCGCGTTCGGGTGGGGGCCGCTGGGCAGCTCGTCGCCCAGAAAGCCGGCGCGGGCCCAGCCCACATGGCTGAAGCCGCAGGCCTTGGCCGTGCTCAGCAGCGCGGCAGAAGTGCGACCGGCCGGCGCCCGGAAGATGGGCGCGAGCGGCTGGCCCGTCATCGCCATGAAGCGGTCCCCCACCTTCTTCAAACTGGCGCAGTACTGCTCGGTCGACAGCTCGCGCACGACGGGCGGGTTCACGCCGGCCTGGGTGCGGAACCTGAAGCGCGTGACCTTGCCCTCGGCATCGGGCAGGTCCTGCAGGAAGACGTCGTGGTCCCAGGTGTGGGCGCCGAAGTCATGCCCCTCGGCTGCGCGCTCGCGCCACCACGGCGCCCAGGTCTCGTCCAAGGTCGTGCCGCCGGTCTGCGTAGGCTCGCTGGCCAGGAAGAAGGTCGCCTTGGCGTTGTGCTTTTTCAGCGTCTGCGCGATCAGCGGCGCGACGCCCATGTGGCCGGTGTCGAAGGTCAGGTAGACCGGCTTGTCGCAAGCCGCCGAAACATGCGCACAGGCCGCCGCCGTGGAGACGACGAGCGCGAGGAGCCGGGCTTTCATAGACGGGGTTGGTGATCCAGCGTCCAGATGCCGTGCGGCGACTTGCCGACCTTGACCTGGCGCACGACCTTGCGCGTGACCGTGTCGATCTGCGTCAGCTTGCCGGCCCAGCGCGACGTGACGAGCAGCGTCTTGCCGTCAGTCAGCAGTTCCATGTCGTCCGGTCCGGCCGGTGCGGGGAACTGGTCGACGACGGTCAGCGTGGCCAGATCGATCTTGCTGATGGTGTTGGCGGCGCGGTTGGACACCAGCACATGGCGCTTGTCGCCCCAGGCGCGGAAGGAGTGGGCACCGTTGCCGGTCAGGATGCGCTTGGCCAGCTTGGGGCTTGCACCGCTGACGTCCCAGACCTCGACGAACTTGTCGCCCGTCAGGCCGATCAGCACGAAGCGGTCGTCGGGCGACAGATAGATGTCGGCCGGCATCTTGCCCACAGCTGTCTTCCACTTCACGGCCTGGGTGGCGAGGTCGATCGCCAGCAGCTCATCGCTGTCCTGCAGGCTGACGTAAAGCGTCGTGCTCCTGCTGTCGATGTTCAGGTGGCTGGGCGTCTTGGGCGCAGGGATGCGCTTGACAAGCTGCAGCGGCTCGGTTGCGACGCTGCCCTGCCAGCGATAGAGGTCGACGCGGTCGAGGCGGTTGGAGGCGGTGACGAGCCACTTCATGTCCGGCGAGAAGCGCAGGTGGTAGGGGTCGGAAATGCCGCGCACCACGCGCTGCACTTCGGCTGTCCGCGGGTCGACAAAGGTCAGCGAATCGCCCAGCGCGTTGGCAACGATGAGGGACTTCTCGTCGGGCGACAGGTAGAGATGATGCGGTTCCTTGCCCGTCGGGATGCGCTTGATGACCGTGAAGCTGACGGGGTCGACGACGGCGATGTCGGCGTCGAGGGAATTCAGAACGAATACGGGGGGCCGCGCCGGTTGGGCACTGGCCAGACCAGCCGACATCAACAGGGCCATGAAGCCGCTACGAAACATTCCGAGTCCTCAAAAAGCAGAAAGGGCGGCAGCCGCCGCCCTCACCCCGCCAGTTTACCGGGGCGACTCAGTCGTCGCTGCCGCCGAGGATGCCGCCCAGGATGCCGGCGCCGGCAAAACCACCGAGAACCGAGCCCTCTTCACGGCCACCGCCGCCGGTCTGCGGCGCCGCTGCGAAGATGCGCGACGCCAGGCGCGAGAACGGCAGGCTCTGCAGCCAGATCTCGCCCGGGCCGGTCAGCTTGGCCAGGAACAGGCCTTCACCGCCGAACAGCGCCGTCTTGATCTTGCCGACGTACTGGATCTCGAAGTTGACGTTGGGCGTGTAGGCCACCACGCAGCCGGTGTCCACCAGCAGCGTCTGGCCGTGGGCCAGCGTGCGGCGCACGACGGTACCGCCGGCATGCACGAAGGCCAGGCCATCGCCTTCGAGCTTCTGCATGATGAAGCCCTCGCCGCCGAAGAAGCCAGTCGACAGCTTCTGCTGGATGGCGATGCCCAGCGACACGCCGCGGGCGGCGCACAGGAAGGCATCCTTCTGGCAGATGAGCGTGCCGCCCAACTGGCGCAGATCCATCGGCAGGATCTTGCCCGGGTAGGGCGCCGCGAAGGCCACGCGCTGCTTGCCCGCGCCGTTGTTGGTGTAGACCGTCGTGAACAGCGACTCACCCGTGACCAGGCGCTTGCCAGCGCCCAGCAGCTTGCCAAAGAAGCCGCCGCCCTGGTTGGCCGAGCCGTCGCCGAACACGGTGTCCATCGCGATGCCGGCGTCCATGAACATCATTGAACCGGCCTCGCCAATCGCCGCCTCACCGGGGTCGAGTTCGACCTCGACGAACTGCATCTCGGCACCCTTGATTTCGAAATCCACTACATCCATCGCCATGCCCATCTCCTGCTGATCACACTTGGCTGAAAACGGCCGGCATCATAGCCAGGACGCGCAACGGACGCTTCTAATTCTCTATTGACAGAAATTTCAGCCAGCGTACGCTCTGCGCCATGGAACTCACCGACATCAGCCGCCGATTCATCGTCCACTGGGGCGAAATGGGCTCCAACTGGGGCGTCAACCGCAGCGTCGCCCAGATCCATGCGCTGCTTTATGTGCACGGCCAGCCCCTGCATGCCGAAGACCTCGCCGACACGCTGGCCCTCGCCCGCTCCAACGTCAGCAACAGCCTGAAGGAGTTGCTGAACTGGCGGCTCATCCGCGTCACCCACCTGCTGGGCGACCGCCGCGACTACTACGAGACTTCCGGCGACGTCTGGGAGCTGTTCCGCACCATCGTGCGCGAGCGGAAGGAGCGCGAGTTCGACCCCACCGTGGCGCTGCTGCACGAGCTGTCGCGTGACCCGGCGCTAGACAAAGAATCGCCCGCCATGCAGGACCGCCTGCGCAGCACGCTGGACTTCATGCAGACCCTGGGCAGCTGGAGCGACGAGATGCTGCGGCTCTCGCCCGCCACGCTGGAAAAGATCCTCAAGTTGGGCGCGCAGGTGCAGCGCTTCGTCCGCCCGGCCGACGCCGCCGACGCACCCAGCGTCTTTCCCGTCACCCCGCCGATCCCGCCCATGGGATGAAGCTGGCGCAACAAGGCTCCACGCCCTTTTTTTGTCCACTAATTTCTCTTCATACAGAAATAACAGCCATGACAACCAACAACAACATCCATACCGTCTACTACGACGGCGCCTGCCCGCTGTGCAGCGGCGAGATGGCGCTGCTGATGGCGCGTAACAGCGCCGGGCGCCTCGCCTTCGTCGACATTGCCGCGCCCGGCTTCGACCCGGCACCGCTGGGCGCCAGCCTGGACGCGATGCTGAAGCTGATGCACGTCCGCCGGCCCGACGGCGGCTGGCTCATCGGCATCCCGGCCTTCGTCGTCATCTACGAGGCCACGGGCTTCGACGGCGTCGCCCGCTGGCTGCGCCGGCCCTGGTTCGCCCGCCTGGCCGCGCGGGCCTACCCCTGGCTGGTGCGCCACCGCTATCAGCTGCCGCACACGCTCATCCGGACGGCCTTCCGCGTGCAGGAGCGCGCCTGCCCGGCCGATGGCGCCTGCCGCATCAATTGAATTCAACCCAAGGAGAGAACCATGTCTGAACTGAATTTCGCCCTCACCCTGTTCATCGCCATCGCCGGCCCCATCCTCGCGATCAGCTATCTCCGGCCCATCCTCGTGCCGGTGCTGAACGCCTTGTGCGTGGAGCCCATGCCGGGCGCCGTCGGCGCGCAGTTCTGGGTGCGCAGTGCCTACGTGCTCGCAGTTGCCGGCACGTTGGTGCTGGCGCTGTTGTTCGGCGACTTCAAGGGCGAACCGCTGGCCGCCGTGCATCGCGCCCTGCTGCTGGCAGCGGGCGGCTGCTTCATCAGCATCGCCGTCATCACGCGCCGCGTCTGGGCGCCCGTGCAGGCGCGGCTGGCCAAGCCCGCAGTGGCAGCGCCGCGCGGCCCCATCGCTGCGGCAGCAGCCTCCGACAGGTGGGTCTGAGCCATGAAGATCCTCGTCATCGGCGCTGGCGGCTTCATCGGCAGCCATCTGTGTCGCGCGCTCACCGAGGCGGGTCATGAGGCAGTTCGGGCCGGCTTGGTTCCCGTCACCGATTGGGGCCAGCCCGAAGCCTGGCGGCCGCTGCTGGCCGGCGTGCATGGCGTTGTCTACGCCGCCGGCTGCCTGCGCGACCAGGCCGGTGGCGTGGCCGACCTGCTCGACCTGCTGCACCACCGCGCACCCGTCGCGCTGGCCGATGCCTGCGAGGCGGCGGGCATCACACGCTTCGTGCACGTGTCGGCGCTGTGCGGCGGCGTCAGCGCCTATGCGCGCAGCAAGCACGCCGGCGAGGTGGCGCTGGCGGGCCGCGCCTGCATCGTGCGGCCCAGCCTCGTCGTCGGCCTGGGCGGCGTCAGCAGTCGCATGCTGGACCTGCTCGCCCGCCTGCCCTGGCTGCCGCTGCCGGCCGAGGTGGCGCGCTGCCGCGTGCAACCCATCCGCGTCGAAGACCTGGCCGGCGGTATCGTTGCGGCGCTGGTCTCGCCACAGCCACCGGCCTCATGGACGGCCGTCGGCCCCGAGGTCGCAACCGTGGCCGAGTGGATCTCCCGCCGCCGCGCCGCGCGTGGCAGTGGCGCGGCCCGCCACATCGAACTGCCGCAGGCACTGACACGCGCATCGGCTCGGCTGGGCGACCTCGTCCCATTCGGCCCCTGGTGCAGCACCGCGCTGGAACTGCTGGCTCACGACAGCGCCGAGCCGCAAGCCCAGTCACCGCTGGACCGGCCACTGCGCGATGCGATGGAAGGGGCCTGGGCATGAGGCCTGTGAACATCGCCCGCGCATCGCTCGTGCTGCTCTGGTGGGGCACGGTCGCAGCCAGCCTGCACGACGGCGGCGCGGCCGGCATCGCGCTGTTGCAGCAGGCCACCGGAATCTCCGCTGGCGCGGCGTTGGCCCTGGTGCTGCTCGGCTGCGCGTGGGACGCGGCCATCGGCCTGCTGCTCCTGCTCCGCCCCGGCGCCCTCACCTACCGGCTCGCAGCAGTCGGCGTTATCGGCATGACGCTGCTGGCGACGGCCCTCGTGCCCGCGCTGTGGCTGGATCCCTTCGGCGCGCTGCTGAAGAACCTGCCGGTGCTGGCCCTGCTCGCCCTGATGACAGAGAAGGACGCTCGCGCATGAACAGCTATCTGCTCATCAAGTGGCTGCACGTCGTCTCCAGCGTCGTCCTCGTCGGCACCGGCTTCGGCTCGGCCTTCTACCTGTTCTTCGCCAACCGCAGCGCCAGCCTTGAAGCCCGCGCCGTCGTCGCCCGACTCGTCGTGCGTGCCGACCTGTGGTTCACGACACCCGCAGTGATCGTGCAGCCAATCACCGGCATCTGGCTCGCGCACACCGCCGGCTGGTCGCTGGCCACGCCGTGGCTGCTGGCATCGGTGCTGCTCTACGCGCTGGCCGGCGCCTGCTGGCTGCCGGTGCTGTGGCTGCAGTTGAAGATGGCACGTGAAGTCGAAGCGGCGTTGGCAAAGGGCCGGCCGCTGTCAGTGCAATACCGGCGTTGGCAACGCGCCTGGGAATGGCTGGGCTACCCCGCCTTCGCTGCCATGCTGGCGGTGTTCTTCCTGATGGTGAACAAGCCGGCACTATGGGCCGTACCCTAGCCGCAGGCCCCGTTGGCGCGCCGCAACGACGCAGGCCCTTGCCGCTTGCGCACTCGCGTCGACACCCCCATCATTCGCGCCCTTGCTGAAGGCGCCCACGACAGCGCCCGCAAAACGGAGATCCCTCTTATGTCCTCCCTGTTCATCTCGACGATCGACTGAACACGGTTCCCGAGCCCCGGCTGGACCGTGTCTGTTCACAGATACGGCTTCAGACCGCGCTGGCTTAGCAAAGCCCCGCTGCCCTTGAGCCGGGGCTTTTGCTTTTCGGAACCGAAATGAGTGCACAACTCCGTTCCCGTGCCTTGCAAGAAGGCCGGGTCAAGGCCCTGCGCCGCATGAAACAGCCAATGACGCTGGTGCTCGAAACGAGCCCCGGTGCGCGCGACCCCGTGGCGCGCGCATTGGCCCAGCGTGGCTTGCGCGGCGCAGGCCAACACATCCAAAGCCGCGGCGCCCAGCGCCGTGCCGACCGCGTGGCGCTGCAGGCGCTGCTGCGAAGAAAGGATTGGGATGAGTGATTCCCAGAATGAATTGCGCTTGCAGCTGGCGCAAAGAAACCAGCAGCTGCAGGGCGTCGCCGCCCAGCTCAAGACCGAGCTGTTCGGCATCGACGCCATCATCGACCGCGTCATCGACTCGGTGCGCGCCTGGTACGTGCTGCCCGGCCTCGTCTCGCGGCCCGTCATCGTCTGCCTGTGGGGCCTGACCGGCACCGGCAAGACCCAGCTCGTGCGCCGCCTGGCGCAACTGCTGGGCTTCTACGACCGCTTTGTGGAAGTGCAGATGGACGGCTTCTCCAACGGGGCGAGCTGGCGCGGCGCGCAGAGCATCTCGGGCATGCTGGCGCAGTCAGGCGTGCGCGAGGGCGAGCCCGGCATCCTCGCGCTGGACGAGTTCCAGCGCTTTCGCACCATCGACGCCAAGCGCAACGAGGTGCGCGTCGAGCGCTACCAGGACGTCTGGGCCCTGCTCTCCGACGGCCGCCTGCCACCCGCACTCTCGCTGCTGGGCGACATCGAGTCGTCCATCGCCGAGGCCGCCTTCGACGCCGAGCGTGCCGAGGCCGACGACGCCCGGCTGCGCTTCAAGCTGAGCAGCTGGGACGCGAAGGAACTGCGGCGCACCCTCAAGCTCGACGTGCCGCTGCTGGAGATCATGGCCTGGACGCCCGAGCAGATCCAGGAGCGCCTGCACGCCTTCCGCGAGAGCGGCCAGCAGCAGTGGGACACCGACTACAGCCGGTTGCTCGTCTTCGTCTGCGGCAATCTCGACGAGATGTACGAGGATCTCGCCACCAGCGTGGACGACTGCGACAGCGACGCGGACACCTTCCACGCGCTGACGGGCAAACTGAGCGTCATCGACGTCAAGCAGGCACTCAACAAGCGCTTCAAGCCCGAGCAGGTGGCGCGCCTGGGCAACGAGCATGTGGTGTATCCGTCGCTGTCGCGCCGCGCCTACGAGCAGCTGATCGAGCAAGGCTGCACCCGCTATGCCCGCGAGACGGCGGACCGCTGTGGCCTGCGCTTCGAGCTGGCTACCACCGTGCGCGAGCAGATCTACGCCAACGCCGTCTTCCCCGCCCAGGGCACCCGGCCGCTGTTCTCGTCGCTGCACGCCATCCTGGGCGCCGGCCTGGCCAAGGCCGCGCTGTGGGCGCTCGAACACGGCGCTGACGCCGGCGAAGTCGTGGGCCTCACGGCCGACGGCCGCAGCCTGATCGCGCATTGGCGCGGCCAATCTCAGCCAATCGCCGCACCCTTCGAGATCAGCCGCCTGCGCCAGCGCAACAACGCCGACTTCCGCGCCCTGCTGGCCGTGCACGAGGCCGGCCACGGCCTGGTCCATGCGCTGCTCTTCGGCCGTGCGCCACAGGAGATCAAGATCCACGTCGCCAGCTTTGAGGGTGGCTACAACGCCTACACCTCGCGCAAGGTCTGGTCGCGCCACAACCTGCTGGACAGCATCTGCACCAGCCTTGCCGGCCGCGCCGCGGAGCTACTGGTCTTCGGGCCCGAGCTGTGCTCCAGCGGCGCGGAGAGCGACCTGCGCAAGGCCACCGAAACGGCGGCCCGCATGCTGCGCCACCTCGGCCACGGCGAGCGCATCGGCCGCATCGACGTGTCTGCCGACAGTGAGGACAACGTCTGCACCGACGTGGAAGCCACCAACGCTCCCCTCGAGGCGCTGCTGCAGGCCGAGCACGCGCGCGCAACGGGGCTGATCGAAACGCATCGCGGCGCGCTGCTGGCGCTGGTGGACGAGCTGATGACTCAGGGGCAGGTCACGCCGGCACGCTTTGCAGTCTTGGTGGGGCTGCCGCTGGCGAGGCCCGAGGACGCGCTGGACCCGTATGCGCAGAGCCTGGCGAACTTCCGCCTGGCGGACATTGCGGGGCGGGAACGGCTGAGTGCGTAGCCGGCGAGCCGACGGGAGTCAGGCCTCCGCCGTCCTGAACCTCGCCGCTGCATCCCGCAGCTGCCCCGCCCTGTCCTCCAGCAAGGACGCCGACGCCGCGGTCTCCTCCACCAGCGCCGCGTTCTGCTGTGTTGTCGTGTCGACCTCGCGGATGGCGACAGCGAGCTGGCGGATCTGGTCGGCCTGTGAGGTGGACTGGCTGGTGATGTCGCCGACGATGGCCGCCACGCGCTGGATGGCCTGCACGATCTCACCCATGGAGCCACCGGCCTGGGTGACGTAGGCCTCGCCCTGATGGACAGTCTCGATGGAGGTGTTGATCAGCGTCTTGATCTCCTTGGCTGCTTCGGCAGACCGTTGGGCCAGCGAGCGCACTTCGCTCGCAACGACCGCGAAACCGCGCCCCTGCTCGCCTGCGCGCGCCGCCTCCACAGCAGCGTTGAGCGCCAGGATGTTGGTCTGGAAGGCGATGGAGTCGATGACCTGGATGATGTCGCCGATCTTCCGCGAGCTGGCGGTGATCGCCCCCATCGAATCCACGGCGCGCCGCACGATCTCGCCGCCGCGGCCGGCCAGCCCGGCGGCGCCCTGCACCAGATCATGGGCCTCGCGCGCGCTGCTCATGTTGTGGTCCACCGTCTGCTCCAGCATGCCGGTGCTGGCGCTGGTCTGCTCGACGACGGAGGCCATGGCGTTGCCGCGCGATGACAGGTCGCGGTTGGCGCCCGAGATCTGCGTGGCGGACGTCGAAATGTGCTCGGCCCCGGCACGCACCTCGTGCACCAGGCCGCTCAGGCGGTGGACGGCGTTGCGCAGCGCGTTGGTGGCGAGAACCACCTCGTCGCGCCCGTCCAAGCCGTCGGTATCGCTGAGGTCGCCGGCACCGAGCGCCTCAATGCGCCGACCAAGGTCCACGCAGGTGCTCAGCGAGGCCATGTAGTAACTGATCAACGCGTAGGTGGCGATGGCGACGAAGACGATGGCCAGCGTCATGGCCATCCACAGGCCTCGAGTCAGGCGCTCGACACGCACGGTGACCAGCTCGGCCAGGCGCGCTTCGGCGGCGCGCTGCAGCTTGTCGGTCGCGGCGATCTGCTCGGTGCCGATCGCGAACCAGGCGGCCGGCTCGACCTTGGGCGCCTCGCCCAATACGAAGCTCTGGCCGAACTTCTCGCGAAAGTCCTTGCGGATGCGGTCGGGAAGCTGAAGATCCAGACCCTTGACGGCGTCCGGGTTGGCGGCGGCCACGCGCGTCAGCGCGCCGGTCAGGCGGGTCAGGTATTCCTCGGTCAACGTGTCGGCCTGGTGCAGGCGCTGCTGGACGCCATAGGGCGGGGTGCCCATCTGCGCTGCCGCCGCGCCCAGCGCGCGCATGCGGCCGATGGCGTCCTGCAGGCGCGGCAGCGCATCAGTGACGGTGAGCATCAGGTAGTAGGTGTCGGCATCCGGATCCAGCGCCAGGTTCGACTCGGAGGACGCCTGCTCGATGAGGGCCAGCGCCGTGTCGGTCAGCGCATAGCCGGCGGCAGTGACGGTTTCGGGTTCGGCCGCGCCCAGGGTCACCAGCGCCTTGGCCTTGTCGCGCGTGGCGGCCAGGCCGGGAGCCAGCTCCAGCGGGTCCTGCTCGGCAGCAATGAGCTGCTCCACGGCCTTGGCCTGGGCATTGAACTTGAGCAGCGCCTCGTCGCGCTTGGCCTCGCCGCCAGGCGATTTGGCGCTCAGGCCTATGGACGTGCCGCGCAGCACCATGGCCGCATTCAGCAGGCTGCTGGCCTGGCGCAGCTGGACGATGCCGACCAGTTCCTTGGCTGAAAAGTCGCGAGCGTCCGAGCGGTCACCCGCCAACGACACCAGCAGATAGACCAGCGGAATGGCAAAGCACAGGCAGACGATGAAGAACTTGTGCGCCATCGGCAGGCGGCGCATCAGCCTCACGGCGGGCAGGAAGACAAAGTTCATCTGACTCATTCCCAACCGCGGGTAGCGGCATCAGCGGCCCAATGTAGTCAGCTCCGGCGGCCGTTTGAATGGGGCATCTGCGCGGTGCGGCGTCCGTTTCTGCGCCAAGCGTGCATTTGTAGCCAGGCGCTGGGCAGCAAAAAGCCGGCTGCTTGCGCAGCCGGCTTGGCGGTGGCTTCACCCCGATGGGTGCGTCAGCCCATGTGCATGCCGCCGTTGCAGGAGAAGTCCGCGCCGGTCGAGAAGCCCGAATCCTCGCTGGCCAGCCAGACGACGATGGAGCCGATCTCCTCGGGCTTGCCCAGGCGCTTGACGGGGATGGTCGCGACGATCTTTTCCAGGATCTCGGGCTTGATGGCCTTGACCATATCGGTGCCGATATAGCCCGGGCTGACGGTGTTGACCGTCACGCCCTTGGATGCCAGCTCCTGGGCCAGCGCCATCGTGAAACCGTGCATGCCGGCTTTGGCGGCCGAGTAGTTGGTCTGGCCGGCCTGGCCCTTCTCGCCATTGACGGAGCTGATCTGGATGATGCGGCCCCAGCCCTTTTCGACCATGCCCGGCACGACCTGCTTGGTCACGTTGAACATGGAGTTGAGGTTGGTGTCGATGACGGCCTTCCAGTCCTCGGGGCTCATCTTCAGGAACATGCGGTCACGCGTGATGCCGGCGTTATTGACCAGCACATCGATGGCGCCATGCTCGGCGATGGACTTCTGGAAGGCTTCGACCGTCGACTCCCAGTCGGCCACATTGCCGACCGAGGCGTAGAACGTGTAGCCCTGGGCCTTCTGCTCGTCCAGCCACTTCTGCGCGTCGCGGCTGGGGCCACAACCGGCGATGACCTTGAAGCCGGCCTTGGCGAGCTTCTGGCAGATGGCGGTCCCGATGCCACCCATGCCGCCCGTGACGTAGGCAACTTTCTGGCTCATGGTTTGTCTCCTTCAGTGGTGATTTGAAAAATGGAATGAAACGAGGCGTGCAGCAACCGTAGCGAGCCGGCCCAGGGTGGGTCGAGCAGCGCAGCCGTACACCCGTACGGCGAGCAGCACAGGCCCGCCATGGGTTGGCGCAGTAGGTTGATGCATGCTTCGTTCAACGTTCGACGGTCAGGGCGACGCCCATGCCGCCGCCGATGCACAGCGAGGCGATGCCCTTCTTGGCGTCGCGCTTGACCATCTCGTGCAGCAGCGTGACGAGCACGCGGCAGCCGCTGGCGCCGATGGGGTGGCCCAGCGCGATGGCGCCGCCGTTGACGTTGACCTTGCTCGTGTCCCAGCCCATCTCGTTGTGCACGGCGCAGGCCTGGGCCGCAAAGGCCTCGTTGATCTCCAGCAGGTCCAGGTCGGCCGCCTTCCAGCCGGCGCGCTCCAGCGCGCGCTTGGCGGCAGGCACGGGGCCCATGCCCATGTAGGCAGGGTCCAGGCCGGCGGAGGCATACGACGCGATGCGCGCCAGCGGCGTGAGGCCCAGCGACGCGGCCTTGGCGGCCGTCATGACGACGACGCCGGCGGCGCCATCGTTCAGGCCCGAGGCATTGCCGGCGGTGACGCTGCCCGCCTTGTCGAAGGCGGGGCGCAGGCCGGCCAGGGCCTCAGCGGTGGATTTGCGGTTGATGAATTCATCGGCCGAGAAAACGACGGGGTCGCCCTTTTTTTGCGCAATGCTGAACGGGACGATCTCGTCCTTGAAGCGGCCGGCGTCCTGCGCGGCGGCGGCCTTCTGCTGCGAGCCGAAGGCCAGCGCGTCCTGCTGCTCGCGGGTGATGCCGTACTTCTTGGCGATGTTCTCGGCGGTGATGCCCATGTGGTACTGGTTGTACACGTCCCACAGGCCGTCGACGATCATCGTGTCGACCAGCTTCCAGTCGCCCATGCGCTGGCCGTCGCGCGAGTTGGGCAGCACGTGGGCGCTCAGGCTCATGCTTTCCTGGCCACCGGCGATGACGATGTCGCTGTCGCCGTCACGGATGGCCTGGGCGGCCAGCATCACGGCCTTCAGGCCCGAGCCGCAGACCTTGTTGATCGTGAACGCCGGCACCCCGTTCGGCAGGCCGGACTTGATGACCGCCTGGCGCGCGGGGTTCTGACCTACACCGGCCGTCAGCACCTGGCCGAGGATGACCTCGTTGATCTGGTCAGCCGCCAGGCCGCTGCGGCGCAGCAGGTCCTGGATGACGGCGGCGCCCAGCTCGCTGGCGGGTGTCTTGGCGAGCGTGCCGCCGAACTTGCCGATGGCGGTGCGCGCGGCGGCGACGATGAGGATGTCTTGTTGGCTCATGGTGTGTCTCCTAAAAAAACGATCAAGCCTTGACCTTGACGTAGCGGCCCGGGGCGGGCTCGATGGCTTTGAACTTGCGGTTGCCGGGCGTCTTGGGCGCCGGCTTGGCCTCCCCGGCATGCGAGGCCAGCCAGGCGGACCAGTCCGGCCACCAGCTGCCCGGATGCTCGGTGGCGCCCTTGAACCACGCGTCGGATTCAGCCGGCAAGGTAGCACCAGTTCGACCTTCGGCAATCCAATGGCTGCGTTTGGGTGGTTTGCCCGGCTTGGGCGGCGGGTTGATGACGCCGGCGATATGACCGGAGGCGCCCAGCACGAAGCGCTTCTTGCCCTTGAGCAGCTGGGTGCTGCGGTAGGCGCTCGTCCAGGGCACGATGTGGTCCTCGCGCGAGCCGTAGATGTAGACCGGCGCGTCGATGGCAGCAAAGTCCACCTTCTCTCCGCAGACGGTCAGCTTGCCCGGCTCCTTCAACTCGTTCTGCAGATAGGTATGGCGCAGATACCAGCAGTACATGGGCCCGGGCAGGTTGGTGGAGTCGCCGTTCCAGTACAGCAGGTCGAAGGCCGGCGGTGCCTCGCCCTTGAGGTAGTTGCCGACGACGTAGTTCCACACCAGGTCGTTGGGGCGCAGGAAGCTGAAGGTGGTGGCCAGCTCCTGGCCGTGCAGCAGCTGCGGGCCCTTGGGCGACTGGGCACTCAGCGTGGTCTCGCGCAGGCGCACCGAGGCCTCGTCGACAAAGATGTCCAGGATGCCGTTGTCGGCGAAGTCCAGCAGCGTGGTCAGCAGCGTGACGCTGGCGGCAGGCTGTTCGCCGCGCGCGGCCAGCACGGCCAGCGCGGTGGCGAGGATCGTGCCGCCGACGCAGAAGCCCAGCGTGTTGATCTGCTTCTGGCCGGAGATTTCCTGCGCGACGCGGATGGCCTGGATGGCGCCCGTCTCGACGTAGTCGTCCCAGCCCAGATGCTTGATGGACTCGTCCGGGTTGCGCCAGCTGACGACGAAGACGCGGTTGCCCTCGGCGACCGCATAACGGATCAGTGAGTTGTCAGGCTGCAGGTCGAGGATGTAGAACTTGTTGATGCAGGGCGGCACCATCAGCAGCGGCCGCGCCTTGACCTGCGGCGTCAGCGGCACGTACTCGATGAGCTGGAAGAGCTCGTTCTCGAACACGACGTTGCCGGCCGTCGTGGCCACGTTCTTGCCGACCTCGAAGGCGCTCTCGTCCGTCTGGGACACATGGCCGCGCTGCACGTCGCCCCACAGCTGCTGCAGGCCGCGCGCCAGCGTCTCACCCTTGCTGTCCAGGGCCAGCTTCTGCGCCTCGGGGTTGAGCGCCAGGAAATTGCTGGGCGAAGCAGCCTCGACGAACTGCTGCACCGCAAAACGGATGCGCGCCTTGGTCTTGTCGTCGCCCTCGATGGCCGCAGCCATCTGCTGAAGCGTGCGACCGTTGAGCAGGTAGAGCTGGGTCACGAAATTGGCGACCGGGCTGGCCCGCCACTCCGGCGCCGCGAAGCGCCGGTCGCTGATGGCGGGCGCTTCACCCTGGCCCAGCGACGCATTCCACAAGGCCGAAGCCTGCTTCAGGTACTCGGCCTGCAGGTCGGCCAGCGTGGTGGGAGAGATCTGGGGCAGATGCGTCATCTGCTGCATCAGGTCGGCAAAGGGCGGCTGCCCCTCGGTCGCGGGCGACGCATCGTTGCTCTTGCGGGTGGCCATGAATCTCCTAGGAACTCTGTCGCTTCAGCGGTCTCGCCGGTCCATTGCAATAAGCTTGCCACATCCTGCCGACCGGAAGTTTTAAACCCGGGCGTTGACGCGCCTATGACACACCCCGCAACACGCCGACCAGCCGATCATGCCCCTGTACCTCGTCGCCATCGCCTGGGCCTATGTTGCATTGATGATGGCAGCCGCGGAAGCGATCAGCCCGCAGGGCACGATCTTCGGCGCCCTCGTCACGCTGCTGCTCTACGGTGTTCTGCCGCTGGGCCTGCTGCTCTACATCCTCGGCACGCCGGGCCGCAGGCGGCGCAGGCGCGCTGCCGAGGCTTCAGCGCAGGCTGATGCAGGCGGCCATGCGCCCGCGGGGCCGGCCGAGGGGCTCCCCCCGAAACGAGAAGAAGCGTGAATCATCGGTCAGCGTGCACCAGCCGCCGCCGCTGATTTGGGTGACATTGACCGACGTCAAGCGTTCGCGAGCCAGCAAGGGCAGATTGGCCCGCCAGCGCGGCTCTGGGTTGGGGCGGTAGAGAAAGCCGGGCTGGTCGCGCGCTACGGGTTCGCGGCCAAAGGCGGTGACCACCTCGGGGCCGACCTCGAAGGCCTCGGGGCCGATGCAGGCGCCCAGCCAGGCCTTCACGTCGCGCGGCTCACAGCCGGCGGCGCTGCACAACTCGGCGACGGTGTTCTCCAGCACACCGGCCGCCAGGCCACGCCAGCCCGCATGCGCGCCCGCCACGCCGCCGGGCGCCGAGAAGAGCACGGGCAGGCAGTCGGCCACGAGGATGGCGACGGCCAGTTCCGGGTCGGTGGACACGGCGGCATCGGCCGTGGGCGCGTTGTCGTCATCCCAGTCGGCGCGCAGGCGGGCAACGTCGGTGCCATGCACCTGACGCACAAAGATCGGCCGCGCGCCCAGCAGTTCGGCGAGCCCGGCGCGGTTGGCCTTCACCTCCTCGGCGCTGCCTGCCGTGCGGCCGAAGTTGGGGCCGAGCGTGGTCATGAAGGCCGTGACGCCGGGCCAGTCGGGCCGCAGCCAGTGGGGGTCAAGCAGCATCGGGGCAGGCGTCCGGGTGGGTGCGGGCGAAGGCGGGAAGGGCCAGGCAGGCGGCGTTGACGCGCAACACCGTCGGGTAGGCCTCGAGCGGGCATTCGAAGCGCTGGGCGTTGTAGACCTGGGGCACGAGCAGGCAGTCCGCCAGCCCCGGCGTGTCGCCGAAGCTGAAAGTGCCGGCCGTCTTCGCCAGCCGCTGCTCGACGATGGCCAGGCCCGTCGCGATCCAGTGGCGGTACCAGGCGTCCACGTCCTCCTGCGAGTGGCCCAGGCCATGTTTCAGATGGCGCAGCACGCGCAGGTTGTTGATGGGGTGGATGTCGCAGGCGATGTCCTGGGCCAGCGCCCTCACCTGCGCGCGGCCGACCGCGTCGCGCGGCAGCAGCGGCGGCTCAGGGTGGGTCTCGTCCAGGTATTCGAGGATGGCCATGGACTGGCTCAGCCAGGTGCCGTCGTCCAGCACCAGGGCCGGCACGAGGTGCGAGACCTGCTGCGCCGCGAAGTCGCCGGCGAACTGCTCGTTCTTCGCCAGGTGAATGGACTCGTATCCGTAATCCATCCCCTTCAGCGCCAGGCCGATGCGCACGCGCCAGGAGGCCGAGGAACGGAAGTAGTTGTAGAGCTTCATGTCCGTCATTTTGCGACCTCTAAACTCGATGCCATGCCCTTCCCCAGCCGCTTCAAGCACTGCCCGAACTGCGGCACCGCCGTGGACTACCGCATCCCACCAGACGACAACCGCGAGCGTGCCGTCTGCCCGGCCTGTGGCGCCATCCACTACCAGAACCCGCTGAACGTCGTCGGCACGCTGCCGGTCTGGGAAGAAGATGGCCGCGTGCTGCTGTGCCGGCGCGCCATCGAGCCGCGCTACGGGCTGTGGACGCTGCCGGGCGGCTTCATGGAGCTGGGCGAAACCGCGGCTGAAGGCGCGCTGCGCGAGACCCACGAGGAAGCCGGTGCCGACGTGGAGATGGGCTCGCTCTACACCGTGCTCAACGTCGTGCGCGTGGGCCAGATCCACCTCTTCTACTACGCGCGGCTGCGCTCGCCGGACTTCAACCCCGGCCCCGAGTCGCTGGAGGCGCGGCTGTTTGCCGAAGCCGAAATTCCCTGGGACGAGATTGCCTTCAAGACTTCGCGCGAGACGCTGCGCTGCTTCTTCGAGGACCGCCGCGCGGGCCGTGAGCTGAGCCTGCATACCATCGACATCGCCTGAGCGGCGCCGTCGGCATCGACGGCTGAGGTTCGCACCGCCGACTCACGGCGCAGCCCTGTTTTCGTGACGCATTGGACAGCGCAGCCGTTTCGCTGCGGTTGACCCCGCACGCCCGATTGATCGGCGTCAAGCCCGGGGCACCAGGGCGCTTCTACGCTGACGTCGGCCAGCAAACATCAGGGAAGGGCCGCCACATGACCGCAATTTCACTGCTCGAACGAAGCGCCGTCACCGCCGCAGCACCGCCTCGCCAGGTTCTCAGCTCGCGGCTCGGCGGCGAGGAGTACGGCATCGACATCCTGGCTGTCCAGGAGATCCGCCGCTACGAATCGCCCACCCGAATCGCCAACGCAGCCAGCGACGTGCTGGGCATCATGAATCTGCGAGGCGTCATCGTGCCCATCGTGGACCTGCGTGAGCGCCTCGGCCTGCCGGTGGTCAACGGCACGGACACCGTCACCGTGGTCGTCAACCTCGGTGTGCGCACCGTGGGGCTGGTTGTGGACGGCGTCTCCGACGTCGTCTCGCTGACGCCCGCGCAGGTTCAGCCGCAGCCCCGCCTCGGCGGTCAGTGGGACGCGGAATTCATCGTCGGCATCGCCTCGCTGAACACCACCGCCGGGCAGCGCCTGCTGCTGCTGATCGACCTCGCCGCCCTGCTGCGCGATCTTTGAGACACGGACCTCCCGGAGCACAGACATGAACGCATTGAAGAACCTGCGCATCGGCGCCCGCCTGGCCATCGCCTTCGCCCTGGTGGCGATTCTGATGGCAGGCACGGCCGCCGGCACCCGCCTGGGTCTGGCGGATATCGGCAGCCGCATGGACGGCGCGCTGCACGATCGCTACGCCAAGCTCAAGATCGTCAACGACATCGCCGACCACGTGAACCTGCAGGCCCGCGTGGTGCGCAACCTGGTGATCTTCGACAGTGAGGACCAGCGCCGCCAGGAGATCGACGCGCTGCTGACATCGCGGCAGGGCATCGCCAAGGCCTACGACGACCTGCGCAGCCGCCTGAACACGACCCACGGCCGCGAGATGTTCGACAAGGTGCAGCAGGAGCGCGCCAGCTTCGTCGCCGAGCAGGACGAGCTCATCACGCTGGTGAAGACCGGCGACGCGGCGGGCGCGAAGGCCGTGCTCATCAACAAGCTGCGCCCCCGCCAGCTGGCCTACCAGAAAGGCCTGGAAGAGCTAACGACGTTCCAGGAGCAGCTCATGGAGACGGACGGCGCCAGCACCATCGACACCATCAGCAAGGTCACCGCGCTGACAACGGGTGGCGCGCTGGTGGGTATCGTCATCGCGATTGCGGCGGGCGTGATCGTCACCCGCTCGGTGACCCGTCCCCTCGATCGCGTCGTCGACGATCTCAGGACCATCGCCGGCGGCGACCTGACCGTGGATGTGCTGGTGGACCGCGGCGACGAAGTGGGCGAGCTGCAACGCGCGCTGTCCGGCACCGTGGATGCCCTGCGACAGCTGGTGGGCGAGGTGCGCTCGGGCATCGACTCGGTGACCACCGCGTCGGGCCAGATCGCAGCGGGCAACCAGGACCTGTCCAGCCGCACGGAGCAGCAGGCCTCCAGCCTGCAGGAAACCGCCAGCTCGATGGAACAGCTGACCGCCACGGTGAAACAAAGCGCCGACACGGCCCGCGCCGCCCGCGGCCTGGCCGCCAGCGCCAGCACGGCGGCCAGCCGGGGCGGCGACGTGGTGGCCCTGGTGGTGGGCACGATGGAAGACATCAGCCACAGCAGCCGCAAGATCGGCGAGATCATCGGCGTCATCGACAGCATCGCCTTCCAGACCAACATCCTCGCGCTCAATGCCGCCGTGGAGGCTGCGCGCGCCGGCGAACAGGGCCGGGGCTTCGCGGTCGTCGCCAGCGAGGTGCGGCTGCTGGCCCAGCGCAGCGCCGAAGCGGCCAAGGAAATCAAGACGCTGATCGGCGCCAGCGCCGACAAGGTCGAAGCGGGCAGCCGCCAGGTGGCCGAGGCGGGCCGGACCATGCAGGACATCGTGGCGGAGGTGTGCAAGGTCAATGACCTGATCGGCGAGATTGCCGGCACTGCGGGCGAACAGAGCCGCGGCATCGAACAGGTCAACATCGCCGTGACGCAGATGGACCAGGTCACCCAGCAGAACGCGGCGCTTGTGGAGGAAAGCGCGGCGGCGGCGTCCAGCCTTTCTCACCAGGCGCAGTCGCTGGCCGCTGCCGTCGCGGTCTTCCGGGTGGACGCCGCGAACCCCGCCGCGACCGCTGTCTCGCGCGTCGTGGCCAGAGCCGCGCGCGCAGCGAAGCCGGCGGCGGCGCCTGCGCTGGAATTGGCGTCCACCTGGCAATCGTTCTAGGCGCTCTGCCGGCCGGCGTTCACGTCGCGAGCCGACCGACCTGCGACGTCGATGAACACGGCGATCTCGCCTAACGCCCGCCCAGCACGCGGGCCGGCAGCATGACAACGGCACGTAGCAGGCAGAACACACCGTCGACGGCGATGCCCAGCAGTCGGAACGGCAGCGTGATCAACCACACCAGCGGCCACAGCAGCAGCGCCAGGATGGCCAGCGGCCAGCAGACGATGAACAGGATGCACCAGAGCAGAAAGCCGAGCATCTCAAAGCTCCTTTTTGAACGGACTGGCTGCACCTTAGCCTGCGCCGACACCCGGATCACGCCGCCTGTGACGAAGCGGCGATCGACCCGGATGAACCGTCAGACCCGCTGACGGCCGGCCACGTAGCAAGCGGCCAGGTTGCGCTCGTCCGCCAGCGTCATCCACGCGAAGACGCGCTCGTGCAGCTCGCGGGCGACAGCGTCGCGCGCCTCGGCAACCGGGCCCTTTGCCCAATCCCAGACGCAGATGTCCGCCGTCTGGCCGACCGACAGGCCGCCGATCTCGCCGCCCAGTTGCAGCGCCTCGGCCGCGCCGCGCGTGCTGGCGTGCAGCGCCGTCCATGCCGTCAGCCGCTCACCGCGCAGGGCCTGCACCTTGTAGGCGTCCAGCATGTTGCGCGGCAGGCTGAGCGTGGTGCCGCCACCCACGTCCGACGCCAGGCTGATGTTGAACGGCGCGCCCGGCCAGTCGAACAGACCGCTGCCCAAAAAGAGGTTGCTGGACGGGCAATGCGCCACCTGGGCGCCGCGCTCGGCGATCAGCGCCTTGTCGTGCGCATCCAGCCAGATGCCGTGAGCCAGCACCGCGCGCTCGTGCACGAGGCCGACGCGCTCGTAGACGTCCAAATAGCTGCGCGCGTCGGGGAAGAGCTGAGCCACCCAGGCGACCTCGGCGCGGTTCTCGGCCACATGGGTCTGCATGTAGAGGCTGGCGTCGGCGCGGCACAGCGCACCGGCCATGGCGAGCTGCCCGGGCGTGCTGGTGGGCGCAAAGCGCACGGTGACGGCGTAGGCCAGGCGGTCGCGGCCGTGGAAGCGCTGGATCAGATCGGTGCATTCCCGTTCCGCCTGCACCACATCGTCGCGCAGGCCGTCGGGGGCATGGCGGTCCATCAGCACCTTGCCGGTGATGAGGCGCATGCCACGCGCGGCGGCGCTGTCGAACAGCGCCTCGGCCGAGACCTTGTGCACGGTGGCGAAGACGACGGCCGAGGTCGTGCCGCTGGCCAGCAGCGCGTCCAGGAAGACCTCGGCCCCGGCGCGGCTGCGCGCCGGGTCGGCAAAGGCGCATTCGCTGGGGAAGGTGTAGCGCTCCAGCCAGTCCAGCAGCTCGGTGCCGTAGGAGCCGATGACCTCCAGCTGCGGGCAGTGGACATGCGTGTCGATGAAGCCCGGCAGCACGAGCTGGCCGGCATGGTCCTTGCGCGCCCAGCTGGCGTCCGGCTCGGCGGCCTGGCGCCCGACGATGCGGCCGTCTTCGATCAGCAGCCAGTGATCGCGGTCGAAACGCACCTCCGGGGTGTCGGTCTCGCCCCAGGCGGGTGCGGCGGTGAAGTCGAGCAGATCGCCCCGCAGCGCCCATCGCCGGGGACTGTCAGCGAATTTTTCCTGGTTAGTAAAACTCATATGGCAATTCTGGGGCAAGGTTCGACAATCGAGGCCAGCATGAATACTCGACCCATCCGCTTTTTCCACCGTGGCCAGATCGCCGAAGTGGCAAGCCTGCCCACCACCACGACCGTGCTGCAGTACCTGCGCGAGCACGCCCATTGCACCGGCACCAAGGAAGGCTGTGCCGAGGGCGACTGCGGCGCCTGCACCGTCATCCAGGGTGAGCTGGACGCGACGGGCCAGCTGCAGCTACGCAATGTCAATGCCTGCACCCAGTTCCTGCCCACGCTGGATGGCCGCGCACTGCTGACGGTGGAGGACCTGGGCGGGCCGGAGGTGCTCAACCCCGCACAGCAGGCCCTGGTGGACTGCCATGGCTCGCAATGCGGTTTCTGCACTCCGGGCTTCGTCATGACGATGACAACCTGCTATGAGGCCCACCAAGCCGCCGGCACGCGTCCCGACCGCCAGGAACTGGCCGACGCGCTGTCCGGCAACCTGTGCCGCTGCACCGGCTACCGGCCCATCCTGGATGCCGGGGAACGCATGTTTGACGTGCCCGCCCGCCTGCTGGACCGCGAGCCCATCACCGCCGCGCTGCACGAGCTGGCCACCGACGAGCCGCTGGGCTATCAGCACGCCGGCAGCCGCTTCCATGCACCGCAGAGCATTGCCGACCTCGCCCTGCTGCGCGAGACCTACCCGCAGGCGACGCTGCTGGCCGGCTCGACCGACATCGGCCTGTGGGTCAACAAGCAGTTCCGCGAGCTGCCGGCGCTCATCTACACGGGCCGCGTCGAGGCGCTGCGCGAGATTCGCGCGGAGGACTTCAACGGCCAGCCTGGCCTGTGGATCGGCGCCGCCGCCTCACTGGAAGATGCCTGGGCCGCGCTGACCGAACTGGCGCCGTCTCTTGCTGAGCTGTGGCGGCGCTTTGCCTCGCCGCCGGTGCGCCATGCCGGCACGCTGGGCGGCAACATCGCCAACGGCTCGCCCATCGGTGACGGCGCGCCGGCCCTCATCGCGCTCGGCGCCGACGTCATCCTGCGCCGCGGCAGCCAGCAGCGCCGCCTGCCGCTGCAGGACTTCTATCTCGACTACATGAAGAAGGACCTGCAGCCCGGCGAGTTCGTCGAGGCGCTGCATGTGCCAAGGCCCGACACGAGCTGGGCGATCTCGGCGCACAAGGTCTCCAAGCGGCATGACAGCGACATCTCCGCCGTCTGCGCCGTGCTGGCGCTGCAGCTGCGCAATGGCAGCGTGCAGCAGGCCCGCTTCGTGTTTGGCGGCATGGCGGCCATCGTCAAGCGCGCGACCGGGGCCGAGGCCGCTGTCGTGGGGCAGCCCTGGGTCAAAGCGACCGCCGAGGCCGCAGCCATCGCGCTGGTGAATGATTTCAAGCCCATGTCCGACGTGCGCGCGTCTGACCGCTACCGGATGAAGGTTGCACAGAACCTGCTGCGCAAGCTCTGGCTGGAAAGCCTGGACAGGCGTACGGTGACCGTGTGGCGCACGGCGAGGCTGGCAGCATGAACAAGCCTGAAGCCCTGCCGGCCTTGCAACCCGTGGTCGGCCAGTCGCTGCCGCATGAGTCGGCCCACCTGCACGTCAGCGGCGCCGCGCCCTACACAGACGACCTCCCCGAGCCCGCCGGCACGCTGCACACGGCGCTGGGCCTGTCGCCCATCGCCCATGGCAAGCTGCTGGGCATTGACCTCGAGCGCATCCGCAGGATGCCTGGCGTCGTCGCCGTGCTGACGGCTGCGGACATCGCCGGTGAGAACAACTGCGGCCCGCTGCTGCATGACGACCCCATCCTGGCCGACGGCGAACTGCGCCACGTCGGCCAACCGGTATTCGCCGTCATCGCGACCGACCGCGAGCTGGCGCGGCGCGCGGCCGGGCTGGCGAAGCAAGTCATCCAGGCCGAACCGCTGCCACCGGTGCTGACGGCGCTCGAAGCCCACGCGCTCGGGCAGTACGTGCTGCCGCCCATGCACCTGACACGCGGCGAGCCGGCCGAGCATCTCGCCGTCGCGCCGCACCGCCTGCAGGGCACGTGGAGCCTGGGCGGGCAGGAACAGTTCTACCTGGAGGGCCAGATCAGCCTGGCCGTACCGCAGGAAGGCGGCGACGGCATCCTCGTGCACTGCTCGACGCAGCACCCCAGCGAGATGCAGCAGCTCGTCTCGCACGCCCTGGGCTGGCCGGCCCACCGCGTCGTCGTGCAATGCCGGCGCATGGGTGGCGGCTTCGGCGGCAAGGAATCGCAGTCGGCGGTGTTCGCCTGCGTCGCGGCCATCGCCGCGCTGAAGCTGAAGCGGCCCGTCAAGCTGCGCGTGGACCGCGACGACGACTTCCTCATCACCGGCCGCCGCCATGGCTTCGACTACCGCTGGGACGTGGGCTTCGACAGCCAAGGCCGCATCGTCGCGGCGGACGTCGACCTGATCGCCAACGCCGGCCACAGCGCCGACCTGTCCGCGCCGGTGATGGCCCGCGCGCTCTGCCATTTCGACAATGCCTACTGGCTGCCGCACATCGCCATGCACGGCTACTGCGCAAAGACGAACACGCAGAGCAACACCGCCTTCCGCGGCTTTGGCGGGCCGCAGGGCGCCATCGCCGTCGAGATGATCCTGGACGGCATCGCGCGCCAGCTGGGGCTGGACGGGACCGAAGTTCGCCACCGCAACTTCTACGCACCAGGCCGCGATGTGACGCCCTACGGCCAGCAGGTTGAGGAGCTGCACGCCCAGCCGCTGACGGCCCAACTGCTGGCCAGCAGCCGCTACGCCGAACGCCGCGCCGAGATCGCCGCGTTCAACGCATCGAGCCCGGTGCTCAAGAAGGGCCTGGCCTTCACGCCGGTCAAGTTCGGCATCTCTTTCAACGTCGTCCACCTGAACCAGGCCGGCGCGCTGGTGCATGTCTACACCGATGGTTCGGTGCTCGTGAACCATGGCGGCACGGAGATGGGCCAGGGACTCAACACCAAGGTCGCCCAGGTCGTGGCGCATGAGCTGGGCCTGCCTCTGGCGTCGGTGCGCTGCTCGGCGACGGACACGAGCAAGGTCGCCAACACCTCGGCCACGGCCGCATCCACCGGCAGCGACCTCAACGGCAAGGCGGCGCAGGATGCCGCGCGCAAGAGCAGGCTGAGGCTCGCGGCATTGGCCGCTGAACGCTTCGGCTGCCCGCCCGAACTCGTTGCTTTTGAAGCTGGCCAGGTCAGCGGCGGCGGTCAGAGTTTGGCGTTCTGTGAACTCGTCGCCGCGGCCTACATGAAGCGAGTGCAGCTCTGGAGCGACGGCTTCTACGCGACGCCCGGCCTGCACTGGGACCGCGTCAAGCTGCAAGGCCACCCCTTCTATTACTACGCCTGGGGCGGCGCCGTTTGCGAAGCTGTCGTCGACACGTTGACCGGCGAGAGCCGCATCACGCGCGCCGACCTGCTGCACGATGTCGGCACCAGCCTGAACCCGGCGCTGGACATCGGCCAGATCGAAGGCGGCTTCATCCAGGGCATGGGCTGGCTGACCATGGAAGAGCTGGTGTGGCACCCCACCAGCGGCCTGCTGACGACACACGCCCCCAGCACCTACAAGATCCCGACCGCCAACGACTGCCCAGCCGAGTTGAACGTCGAGCTCTTCGGCGTGGCCAACGCCAGCGAAACCATCCACCGCAGCAAGGCCGTCGGCGAGCCGCCGCTGCTGCTGGGCTTTGCGGCGCTGCTGGCGATCAAGGATGCTTGCGCGGCCTGCGGGCCGGAGCGCTGCGACCCGCCGCTGCGCGCGCCGGCCACGGCCGAGGCGGTGCTTGACGCGATAGATGCCGTGCGGGTTTAACGGACCTTTTGCGTCGCCGCGACAACGGCCTGGGTGCGGGAGCTGACGCCCAGCGCCTTCAGCACCGCAGCGACATGGTCCTTCACCGTGTCGACGCTGACGCCGAGTTCACGGGCGATCAGCTTGTTGGGCAGGCCCTCGACCAGCAGATTCAGCACGGCCTTCTGGCGCGGCGTCAGTGGCAGATGGGCCCAGTCCTGCGGTGGCTGCGTGGCCTCCGGTGCGGGTTTGCCGGGCAGACGCGTCAACGTCGGTACATAGGTGCCGCCGGCCAGCACGAGATGAAGCGCCTGCACCAGCGTACTCAGATCACTGCGCTCGGGCACATAGCCGACCGCACCGGCGCCCAGGGCCTGCAGGGCGTCATCGATGCTGTCGGTGCCTGAAATGACCACCAAGGGCAGTGCAGCGTGTTCGCGATGGATGTACTCGAGCAACTCGGCGCCGCCGTCCATGCGCAGGTCCAGCAGCACCAGACCCGGCAGGGCTTGCTCAAGCGTCGTACGGGCGGCGGCAACGCTGTCGACACCCTGCACCTGGAAACCGGCGAAGTGCCGCTCGATCAGCCCGGTGAGCGCGGCACGCACCATCGGAAACGCATCGACCAGCAAGACCCTCATCTTTTCATCCCCCAAGTGCAGACGATGATAGTCAACGCAAGGCGGCGGCCAGCAGGGGTTTGGCCCAGGCGGGCACGCTGCGCAGCGGGGCGTGCGCCACCATGCGGCCGGTCTGCATCTGCAGCAGCAACACCGGCTGAGGCCTCTTGCCGGCGCGCGGGTCGGCCTCGAAGCTGTTGTCGTAGATGCGCAGGCTGGCCAGGTGAGGCATCAGCTTGACGAGGTTGCTGCGGCTGGCATCGAAGCGCTCGCGCACTTTCGCCGCAGGGATGTCATGGCCGCCGGCCGCCACGCGCGCGGCGATGCGTCTCAGATGCAGTTCGGGCGTCGCCAGGCCGGCAAACCAGACATGCACCGGGGCGCCGTTGCGGGCGCCATCCAGCAACAGCTTGACGATGGTGTTGCCGCCCAGCGTGGTCTCGAAGGCAAAGGTCAGGCCGTCGGCCAGTGCCTTCTCCAGGCCGCGCCGGCCCAGCGTCCAGGCCAGGCCGTTGGCTTGTTCGGCGGACAAGCCGGGCTGCTGCTCGCGCAAGCGTGCGGCGGCGATGTCGGGGTTGAAGAACTCGGCGCCGCTGGCCTGGATGGCTGCGCCGCCCAGTGAACTCTTGCCGGCGCCGTTGACGCCAGCCAGCACGAAGATGGGCAAGGCTCAGGCGGCCTTCTTGATGCGAACACGGGAGGGTTTGGCGGCCTTGGTAGCCGCCACGCCGATGGCCTCGGGCGTCATCGCAAAAGCATCGGTCAGCGCGTCACCCTGGCCCTGCATGCGCGCCAACATCGCGTCGAACTCGCCGCCCAGGGCGCCGAGGTCCGGCTCCGCGGCACGCTGCATCTCGCGGTAGCGCTCCACCGACATCAGCACGAAAGCCGGTTGATCGTGCTTGGTGATGAGCACGGCGCCATGCGCGGCCACCGTGCGGCCGACCTGCTGGATGCCGGCCACGAGCTGGGTGGCCGACACGCTGGGCAGTTGGTCGGCGATGGCTTGTTCGAGGACGGCGGACATGGCATCTCTCCTGGCGATCTGGGTATTTTGCCTGTTTTCTGTAAATTACCCAAATACCCGCACGACCGGCCCAGGCGGCGTGGCCGCCTGGGCGGGATATCAATGAGCCTCTTCCCAGTTCGAGCCGACACCCACCTCGGCCAGCAGCGGCACCTTGAGCGCTGCCACGCCGGCCATCAAGCGCGGCACCTCGGTGCGCATCCAGTCCAGTTCGGCCTCGGGCACCTCGAACACCAGTTCGTCGTGAACCTGCATGACGATCTTCGCCCGCTTGCCCGCCCGGTCCAGCTCGGCCTGCACCTGTAGCATGGCCAGCTTGATGAGGTCGGCCGCCGTGCCCTGCATGGGCGCATTGATGGCCTGGCGCTCGGCACCCGCGCGGCGCTGGCCGTTGCCGCCGCGGATCTCGGGCAGGTAGATGCGCCGGCCGAAAAGCGTCGACACATAGCCCAGTTCGGCCGCGCTCGCCTTGGTCTCGTCCATGTAGGTCTTCACGCCGGCAAAGCGCGTGAAATAGCGGTCGATGTAGTCCTTGGCGGCCTTCTGCTCGATGCCCAGCGCAGAGGCCAAGCCGAAGGCGCCCATGCCGTAGATGAGGCCGAAATTGATGGTCTTGGCGTAGCGGCGCTGCTCGTTTGAAACCTCGGCCAGCGGCACGCCGAACACTTCCGACGCCGTCGCCTTGTGCACGTCCAGGCCCTCCTGGAAGGCCTTGAGCAGGCCCGGGTCCTCGCTGATGTGGGCCATGATGCGCAGCTCGATCTGCGAGTAGTCGGCGCTGACGATGCGGCAGCCCTCGGGCGCGATGAAGGCCTCGCGCACGCGCCGGCCCTCGGCCGTGCGGATGGGGATGTTCTGCAGGTTCGGTTCGTTGCTGGACAGCCGCCCCGTGATGGCCACCGCCTGCGCATAGTTGGTGTGCACACGGCCGGTGTGGGCGTTGATCTGCAGAGGCAGCTTGTCGGTGTAGGTGCTCTTGAGCTTGGACAGGCCGCGGTACTCCAGGATCTTGGCCGGCAACGGGAAGTCGGCCGCCAGCTCGGTCAGCACCTCTTCGTCGGTGGACGGCGCGCCGGTGGCCGTCTTCTTCACGACCGGGAGGCCCAGCTTGGTGAAGAGGATGTCGCCGATCTGCTTCGGGCTGCCGATGTTGAAGGGCTGGCCGGCGATGTCGTAGCACTGCGATTCCAGCAGCACCAGGCGTTGACCGATCTCATGGCTTTGCGCTTGCAGCCGCTCGGAATCGATCAGCACACCCTGGCGCTCGACGCGGGCCAGCAGGTCGGCCGTCGGCATCTCGATGTCGCGGTAGATGTGCGTCAGGCCCGCATCGGCCTCGATCTGCGGCCACAGCACGCTGTGCAGGTGCAGGCACATCTCGCTGTCTTCGCCCGAGTAGGTCGTGGCCTTGTCGACGCTGACCTGCGCGAACGGGATCTGGTGCGCGCCCTTGCCGCACAGGTCCTCGTAGCTCAGGCCCTTGCGGCCCAGGTGGCGCTCGGCCAGCGCTTCGAGGTTGTGGGTCTTGTGGGCTTCGAGCACATAGCTCTGCAGCAGCGTGTCGTGCTGTACGCCGGCCAACGCGATGCCGGCGTTGGCCAGCACATGGCGGTCGTACTTCAGGTTCTGGCCGATCTTCTTGGCGGCCTCATCCTCCAGCCAGGGCTTCAGCCGCGCCAGCACCTCGTCGAAGGGCAGCTGCTCGGGCGCGTCCGGGCCGCTGTGGTGCAGCGGGATGTAGGCCGCCTCGCCGGGCTTGTCGGCAAAGGAAATGCCGACGATGCGCGCGGCCATCGGGTCCAGCGAATCGGTCTCGGTGTCCAGCGCGCACAGCGGCGCGGCGCGCAGGCGGGCGATCCAGGTATCGAGCTGTTCGAAACTCAGAATCGTGTCGTACCGGCCTGCCACGTCGGATGCACCGGCGGGCGGCTCGGGTTCGTCGAACAGGCCGGGGTTGGCCACAGGCGCCGCGGCCTTGGCTTTCGGCGCGGGTGCCGCACCCGTCAGTTCCTCCAGCCAGGCCTTGAAGCCGTTGCGCGTGTAGAACTCACCCAGCGCCGCCTTGTCCGGCTCGCGGAAGGCGAGTTCCTTCAGCGCGGGCCAGCCGGCGACATGCTCGGCCAACTCGCAGTCCACCTTCACGGTGACCAGCTTGCGGCCCATCGGCAGCCAGTCCAGTGCTGCACGCAGGTTCTCGCCGGCCTTGCCCTTGATCGCCGGCGCGGCGGCGATGACGCCGTCCAGCGAGCCGTATTCCGCCACCCACTTCGCCGCCGTCTTGGGGCCCACGCCCACCACGCCCGGCACGTTGTCCACCGTGTCGCCCATCAGCGTCAGGAAGTCGACGATGCGATTCGGCGGCACGCCGAACTTGGCCAGCACGCCGGCCTCGTCCAGCCGCTCGCCGCTCATCGTGTTGATGAGCTCCACGTCCGGGTTGACGAGCTGGGACAGGTCCTTGTCGCCGGTGGACACGATGACACGATGACCCTGGTTCGCGCCGATGCAGCACAGCGTGCCGATGACGTCGTCCGCCTCCACGCCGGGCACCGTCAGCGTGGGCCAGCCCAGCAGCTTGACGACCTCGTGGATGGGCTCGATCTGCGCGCGCAGCTCCGGGGGCATGGGCGAGCGCTGGGCCTTGTATTCGGGGTACCACTCGTCGCGGAAGGTCGGGCCAGAGGCGTCGAACACGCAGACCGCATGCTCGGCGCCGACATCGCTTTGCAACTTCTTCAGCATGGCCACCATGCCGCGCACGGCGCCAGTGGGCTGCCCTTCGGGCCCACGCAGGTCGGGCATGGCATGGAAGGCACGGTAGAGGTAGCTGGAGCCGTCGACCAGCAGCAGGATGGGTTTACTCATAGCGAGGCATTCTCGGCGAGCGCGCCACCTAGAATCGACAGCATGCGTCGCCTTGCCGTACCCCTGCTGATCGCTGCCTTCACCGGCAGCGCCCTCGCCGACCCACCGCCCGAGCCCAAGGTCGAGAAGACCGTGGCCGAGGACGACCAGGTGCGCATCGAGGAGCTGAAGGTGCGTGGCGAGGCGAAGAAGGTCACGGTCAAGAACAAGCTGACCAGGGCGCCCGACTACGAAATCGTCGTCAACGACGCGGGCCGCGAGTCGGCCGGTGGCACCGGCACAGGCATGCCCAAGAGCGGCTCGGGCTCACGGGTCTGGAACGTTCTCAAATTCTGATTGCGCGCGGCCCCCGGGTCGCCAATTTCCCAGACCCATGGCCGTTTTCACCGAAGTCAGCGCCGAGCAGGCCCAAGCCCTGCTGGACCACCTCCAACTCGGGAGCTTGAGCTCGCTGCGCGGCATTGGCGCCGGGATCGAGAACACCAACTATTTTGTCGACTGCACGCGCGACGGCCATCTGCACCGCTATGTGCTGACGCTGTTCGAGCGCCTGACGGCCGAGCAGTTGCCCTTCTACCTGCGGTTGATGCAGCACCTGGCCCAGCGCGGCGTGCCGGTGCCCGAGCCGCATGCCGACACGACCGGCGAGATCCTCTTCGAAGTGGCGGGCAAGCCGGCAGCCCTCGTCGACCGCCTGCACGGCGGCCACCAGATGGCGCCGGACGCTTTCCACTGCGCCCAGGTCGGCGCGACGCTGGCGCGCATGCACCTGGAAGGCAAGGACTACCCGCTGCACCAGCCCAACCTGCGCGGCCTGGCCTGGTGGCGCGAGGTGGTGCCGCAGCTGCTGCCCTTCCTGGCCGCCGAACAGGCCGAGCTGCTGACGAACGAACTGGCCTACCAGGAGCAGCTGGCCGCGTCGGCGCGCTATGGCGACTTGCCGACCGGCCCCATCCACGCCGACCTCTTCCGCGACAACGTGATGTTCGAGCCGGGCGAGGGCGCCGGCCGTGAGCGGCTGACCGGCTTCTTCGACTTCTATTTCGCCGGCGTCGACACCTGGCTGTTTGACATCGCCGTCTGCCTGAACGACTGGTGCATCGACCTGAGCGACGGCCGCCTCATCGAGGAACGCGCCGCCGTCTTCGTCGACGCCTACGAGCGGGTGCGGCCGCTGTCCGGCGCCGAGCACCGCCTGCTGCCGGCCCTGCTGCGCGCGGCGGCGCTGCGCTTCTGGGTGTCGCGCCTGTTCGACCTGCACCTACCGCGCGAGGCGTCGCTGCTCAAGGCGCACGACCCCACCCATTTCGAGCGCGTGCTGCGCGAGCGCATTGCCAAGCCCTGGCATGCCTTGCATGACGAGGCCCTTCAATGACGATGCAACTGCATCTGCAGGATGTGCCGGCTCGCAACGGCCGGCTGTGGATACGCCATGGCTTCAAGGTCTTCCAGCGCCAGCCGCTGGCCCTGTCCAGCCTGTTCGGCCTGTTCCTGTTCGTCGGCTTCGTCGCCTTGCTGCTGCCGGGCGTCGGGCCGCTGCTGACCTTTGCCTCGCTGCCGCTGCTGTCGCTCGGCTTCATGCTGGCCACCCACCTGGTGCTGCAGAAGAAGACGCCGACGGCCAGCGTCTTCGCCGCGCCGCTGAAGCTGACGCCCGAGCGGCGGCGCAGCCAGCTCGTGCTGTGCTTCAGCTATGCCGTCGCCGTCGTGCTGATCGGCCTGCTGGCCGACTGGGTGGACGGCGGCAGCACGCGTGACCTGCAAAAGCTCATCGCCGAGAACGCCGACAACGAGGTCATTGCCAACGCAGCGACCGACCCGCGCCTGTTCTGGGGCGTGGCCACGCGGCTGGGCCTGGTGGCATTGCTGTCCGTGCCCTACTGGCATGCACCGGCCCTCGTGCACTGGGGCGGCCAGGGCGTGGCCCAGGCGCTGTTTTCCAGCACGCTGGCGCTGTGGCGCAACAAGGGCGCCTTCGCACTGAACGCCCTGCTCTGGGCCGCGGTGCTGATGGGCGTGGCCGGTGTCATCAGCCTGGTGTTCGGGCTGCTGGGCCTGGCGCAGTTCGCGCCCATGGCACTGATGGCCACCGGGCTGCTGCTGTCGACGGTGTTCTACGCCTCGCTGTATTTCAGCTTCGTCGACTGCTTCATGTTCGGCGCGCCTCCGGGCCTGCTCGACGATCAGCCCTGACGAGGTATCGCGTAGGTGCCCGTCGCATGAGCGACCGGCTCGTCTTCACCTTCTGAGTAGATCCACACCTCGCCCACCGCGAGGGTTTTGCCCAGCTTCATCAACCGGCAGCGCGCCACCACGCGCCGGTCCGCGCGCGGCTTGCGCAGGAAGTTGATGGACAGATTGGTCGTCACCGCCAGCGGCACGATGCCGATGCGCGCCAGGATGGCGATGTACAGGGCCACGTCGGCCAGCGTCATCATGACCGGGCCCGACACCGTGCCACCGGGGCGCAACTCTGCTTCGCCGACGGGGTGGGCGACGACGACGCTGCCGTCCTCGTCCAGTTCCTCAAGCGTGCAGCGGTTCTGCGGGAATTCGGCCTGGAGGAAGGCGATGAGTTCCTGCAGGTTCACGGCGGGGGAAGGCGTCACGGCACGCTCCTGGAAAAGATGACGCAGCTTATGGGATGGACGGACGCAAGAGGCCGGGTAGGCCTGATGCTTCGTGTCCCCCGGGCCGCTACGCAGCCCTCCTCCTTTACCTGCGCATCAGGCCTACCCGTCCTCCTGCTCGCGTTGCGTTCGTTGATCGCCCCGAAACCCGCTGAGGGAGAAGCCGGGGTGCGGGGCGCGCAATTGCGCAGGTAAAGGAGGAGGGTCGCGTAGCGACCCGGGGGACACGGAGCAATTGCGCGCCCCCGCACCCCGGCGCTGGCCAAATCTCCACCCATTCAATCAATCGGCGTCAGCTTCGCCACCGACAGCGCCAGCCACTTGGTGCCGTGACGCCCGAAGTTCACCTGCGCCCGCGCATCCGTGCCGGCGCCTTCCAGCGTCAGCAGCACGCCCTCGCCGAATTTGGTGTGGAAGACGCTCTTGCCCACGCGCAGGCCGCCGTGTTCGTTGGAGACCTTCTGCTGCATGCTGGCTGGCACCGGCGGCTCGACCCATGCCGCCTTCTCCACGCGGCCGGCGCCCACCATGCCCTTGAGGCCCGTGCCGCGTTCCCAGGCCTGCTGATACTCACGCGCAAAGCCTGAGCCGAAGCCCTGATTGCGCGGCGTCAGCCACTTCAGCGCTTCTTCAGGCAGCTCGTCGAAGAAGCGGCTCTTGACGTTGTAGCGCGTCTTGCCATGCAGCATGCGCGTCTGGCAGAAGCTGAGTGACAGCTTCTGGCGCGCCCGCGTGATGGCCACGTACATCAGGCGCCGCTCTTCCTCGATGCCGTCGTGGTCGGACATCGAGTTCTCGTGCGGGAACAGGCCCTCTTCCAGGCCCGTGATGAACACCGCGTCGAACTCCAGGCCCTTGGCGGAGTGCACGGTCATCAGTTGCACGGCGTCCTGGCCGGCCTGGGCCTGGTTGTCGCCGGCCTCCAGTGACGCGTGAGTCAGGAAGGCCACCAGCGGCGACATGATCTCGCCCGTCTCCGCATCGGGCACCGCGCCGGGCGTGCCTGCCTCGGCCACCTCGTCGACCGGCAGGCCCACCGCGTTCTTGCCAAAGCCCTCCTGCATGACGAAGGCCTCGGCCGCGTTGATGAGTTCGTCCAGGTTCTCCAGCCGGTCGGAGCCGTCCTTGTCGGCGCGGTAGAAGTCCAGCAGGCCCGAACTTTCCAGCACCTGCTCGATGATCTCGCGCAGCGTCATGCCCTGCGTGAGGTTGCGCGTCGAGTCGATGAGGTTGGTGAAGGCCAGCAGGCTGGCGCCGCCCTTGCCCGCGAGCGCGCCCACGCTCTGGTAGAGGCTGCGGCCACTGGCCTTGGCGGCGTCCTGCAGGTTCTCCAGCGTCTTGGCGCCGATGCCGCGGGTCGGGAAGTTGACGACGCGCAAAAAGCTGGTGTCGTCGTTGGCGTTCTCCAGCAGGCGCAAGTAGGCCAGCGCGTGCTTCACCTCGGCGCGCTCGAAGAAGCGCAGGCCGCCGTAGACGCGATAAGGGATGCCCGAGTTGAACAGCGCCGACTCGATGACCCGCGACTGCGCATTGCTGCGATAGAGGACGGCGATCTGCTGCCGGTCCAGCCCGCCGCGCACCAGGCTCTGGATCTCCTCGATCAGCCACTGCGCCTCGGCAAAGTCGCTGGGCGCCTCCTGCACGCGGATGGGGTCGCCCAGGCCGGCGTCCGTGCGCAGCGTCTTGCCCAGGCGCTGGCTGTTGCGGCTGATCAGCTCATTGGCCGCATCCAGGATGTGGCCGAAGCTGCGGTAGTTCTGTTCCAGCTTGATGACCCGCTTGACGCGGTACTCGCGCTCAAAGTCGGCCATGTTGCCCACACGAGCACCGCGGAAGGCATAGATGCTCTGGTCGTCGTCGCCCACGGCCAGCAGGCTCTGGCCGTTATCCAGACCCGGCGGCGCGAACATCTTCAGCCACGCGTACTGCAGCTTGTTGGTGTCCTGGAACTCATCCACCAGCAGATGGCGGAAGCGCCGCTGGTAGTGCTCGCGGATCGCGGCGTTGTCGCGCAGCAGCTCGTAGGAGCGCAGCATCAGCTCGGCGAAGTCCACCACGCCTTCGCGCTGGCACTGGTCCTCGTAGTTGGCGTAGATCTCGACCAGCGTCTTCGTCTGGTCGTCGCGCACTTCCACGTCGCCGGGGCGCTGGGCTTCCTCCTTGCAGCCGGCGATGAACCAGCTGACCTGCTTGGGCACGAAGCGCTCTTCATCGAGCTTCATCGCCTTGATGACGCGCTTGATGGCCGACACCGTGTCGCTTGAATCCAGGATCTGGAAAGCCTGCGGCAGGTTGGCCTGCTTCCAGTGCGCGCGCAGGAAGCGGTTGCACAGGCCGTGGAAGGTGCCTATCCACATGCCGCGCACGTTGAACGGCAGCATGGTGGAGAGGCGGGTCAGCATCTCCTTGGCGGCCTTGTTCGTGAAGGTCACGGCCATGATGCCGCCGGGGCTGACCTGGCCCGTGTTCAGCAGCCAGGCGATGCGGGTGGTCAGCACCCGTGTCTTGCCCGAGCCGGCGCCGGCCAGGATCAGCGCCGGTTCGGCCGCTGCGGTGACGGCGGCAAGCTGCTCGGGGTTGAGGTTCTTGAGGAGGGGACTGGTCTGAGCAGCAGCGTCGGGAAAAACGTCTTGCACGGGGTTCATCGACGCATTTTAAAGAGGCGCCCTTCGGCACCGCCGCCGGCCGGCATCGCGCTGCGGCCGCGTCAATACTCCAACGGCGACAAGTGACACGAGGCGCCTCGCTCAACTGAGCAATAAGCAGCGGCTGCCATCGGGCGCCGGCTGCTTTCATTTGCGCCTTGCCCCTACCGGCGCCGCACCTTGCCGGCCCGTCCGGCCTTGGACCACTCGTAGGCCTCGCCGTCCGGCGTCCTGCCGCCCTCCACAGCCGAGACGCCCGGCCGCCCGACGCTTTCCGCCAGTTCAGTGGAGATGCTGACGTGGCGACGGCCCAGCCTTCGCTGGCTCTCTGCCCAACCCAGCGCCTGCGTCAATTCATTGCTACTGAAAAACTCGCACACCGGCAGCGCCGCGTCGCCCTCGCCTTCCAGCCAATACACCACGATGCCCACGCCCGCTCTCCCTTCAGATGCCTGGCGACAGCGTAGCGCGTCGCGGCATGATGCGCGCCATGGAACATGCCATCGAACTGCGCTCGCCACAGCCCGGCGACCTCGGCTGGATCGTCGAGCGCCACGGCGCCTTCTATGCCGCCGAGTACGGGCTGGACGTTCGCTTCGAGGCCTTGGTCGCCCGTATCTGCGCCGACTTTGTCGACCGCCTGCAGCCCGATCGCGAAGCCTGCTGGATTGCCGCGCGCGGGCCGGAGCGGCTGGGCTGCGTAATGCTCGTGCACGCCCGGGAGGAATCCACCGGCAAGCTGATCCCCGGCGTCGCCAAGCTGCGCCTGCTGCTGCTGGAGCCGCATGCGCGCGGCCTGGGGCTGGGCAAGCGGCTGGTGCGCCAGTGCAGCGACTTCGCCCGCGCCGCCGGCTACCAGCGCATCGAGCTGTGGACGCAGAGCGCGCTGACCTCGGCGCGGGCCATCTATGCGGCCGAGGGCTACCAGCTCGTCCACAGCGCCGCCGGCCACGGCTTCGGCCAGGACGTCATCAACGAGACCTGGGCGCTGACCCTCTAGAAGGCTGCACCTGCACCAGCCCTGTGCGACAAACCCGGGCAGCGAAGCATCAAAGGCACGTTTGCGGAGCTGCCTCCCGGGGCGAGCGCTGGCATGCGATTTGCGCCACCCCGCGCATGAACAGTCCCCAGGGTTACCGCACGCCAGCCGTTTCCGTCGAGCCCAGGGCACCGCGCGCCACCAGCAGCATGGCGGCGATGCCGCCGGACCTGGAGCGCGCCGCCGGCTTCGGCCGGTGGTGGCATGAGCCGCTGACCGGCCACAGCCAGCTGTCGCCCGTCGCGAGCGAGTTCCTGGAGATGCCGGGCGACTCTGCCGACAGCCTATACGCCTGCTTCGGCCATGTCGTCGAGGACGACATCCCCGAGTTGATCCGCCTGTGGACCGGCGCGCAGAGCGGGCAGCCGCTGGACATCCGCGTCATCGGCCTGGCGCGCGGCATGCGCTGGCTGCGCGTGACGCCGCTGCCACCCGACCCGGCGCGGCCCGGCTGGCACCACGGCCTGCTGCAGGACATCACCGACCTGACCCAGGCGGCCGTGCGCGAGCGCCTGGGCTACGCACTGACCGAATACCTCATCGGCACGCACACGCTGCAAGACGCCATCACCAACGTCATCCAGCTCATCTGCCGCAACCTCGGCTGGGAATGGGGCGCCTACTGGAGCATGGCAGAGGACGGCGCGGCAGGGCCGGCCACAGGCCTGCTGCGCTGTCGCCACTTCTGGCACCCGCCCGACCGCGATCTGGAGCAGTTCAGCGAGGTCAGCGCGGGGCTGGGCATGGCGCCGGGCGAGGGCCTGGTGGGCCGCGTCTGGGCCAGCGGCCAGGCCGAGTGGGTGGAGGACATGAGCACCGACGCGCGCTTCCTGCGCCGGGGCAGCGCGCAGATGTGCGGCCTGTGGTCGGGCTACGTCTTCCCCGTCACCTACGCCTCCGACAACGGCGAACACCACCGCCCCGGCGTGCTGGAGTTCTACAGCAGCCTGGCCCGCCAGCCCGATGCGCAGCTGCCCAAGGTCTCGGCCACCATCGGCGCGCTGATCGCGCAGACGGCCCAGCGCCTGGAGACCGAGGCCGTCATCCACCGCCTGGCCGAGGTGGACGAGATGACGGACCTGGACAACCGGGCCCACTTCTACGCCCAGCTCAACCGCCACTGCGCCTTCAGCCAGCGCGAGGGCGGGCGCTTTGCGTTGATGTTCATCGACCTGGACCGCTTCAAGCCCATCAACGATGCCTTCGGCCACGAGGCCGGCAACGCGGTGCTGCAGGAATTCGCCCGCCGCCTGCAGGCGCTGGCGCCACCGCCCGCCCGCGTCGGCCGCCTGGGCGGCGACGAGTTCGCCGTGCTGGTGCCGGAAAGCGGCGACGAGCGCGCGCTGGCGTTGCTGGTAGACGGCGTGCTGGCCGCCGCGAGCCGGCCCTTCGTCTACGACGGCGCGGTGCTGAACGTGTCGGCCAGCGTCGGCGTCAGCCGCTTCCCCGAGAACGGCGCGACCGGCCCTGAGCTGCTGCGCAGTGCCGACGCGGCCATGTACCGGGTCAAGCAGAACGGCCGCAACGGCAGCAACGTCTTCTCCACCAGCAGCCCCGACACGCTGGCCCTGCAGCGCGCCAGGCTCGCCCAGCGCCTGGGCATCGAGGCCGAACTGCGCGAGGCCTTGCAGACCGGCCAGCTGCACCTGGTTTATCAGCCTATCGTCGACATCGCCTCGGGCGCGCTGCACGGCGTGGAGGCATTGATCCGCTGGCGCAAGCCGGATGGCGAAATGGTGCCGCCCGACGTCTTCATCCCGATTGCCGAGCAGAGCGACCTCATCATCGACATCGGCCGCTGGGTGCTGGGCCAGTCGCTGCGCGACCTCGCCTCGCTGCAGGGTGGCGCGCTGGCGCCGCTGAAGGTGCACGTCAACATGGCCGCGTCGGAGTTCACGAGCAGCGCCCTGCCGGAAACGCTGCGCGCCATGTCCGCCGAGCTGGCCGTGCCGGCCTCGCAGGTCGTGCTGGAGCTGACCGAAAGCATGCTGATGCGCCAGCCCGAGCAGGTGCGGCGCGTCATGCACCAGCTGCGCGAGATCGGCTTCGAGATCTCGCTGGACGACTTCGGCATGGGCCACTCGTCGCTGGCCATGCTGAAGAGCCTGCCCATCAGCTCGCTGAAGATCGACCGCAGCTTCGTGCGTGACCTGCCCTGCGGCGAGCGTGACCGCGCCATTGCCCGGACCATCGTCGACCTGGGCCAGCACCTGCAGCTGGAGGTCATCGCCGAGGGCATAGAGAGCGAGGCCCAGCTGGCCGTGCTGAGCGCCTGCGGCTGCCGCTTCGGGCAGGGCTTTCTGCTCGGGCGGCCGCGGCCGCTGCAGGAGTTGATCCGCACCTTCCCGCACGGTCGATCGCTAACGGCCTGACACGCCGGCTGCGGCCGGGCGATGTAGAGTTTCAGCCAGCCCCGGTAGCTGGCCTCGGCGCCCAGAACGCCTTCGCCCAGCATCGAGACAGACGCTGCAAGCGACAAAGGCGTAAGCATGGACATCTCCACCTTCGTGGCGGCGGCAGCCCACGACATGAAGAACTCGGTCAGCGTGATCGCGGCCTACCTGGAGGACGCGCTTGCCAAGATGGCCGCCGACCCGCCCTCCCCAGCCGCGCTGTCCACGGCCCAGGCGCTGTACGAGACACAGCGCGTCAACGGCAACCTCGTGCAGCTGATGGCCATCTTCAAGATCGAGGAAGGCATGTACCCCTTCGAGCCGGCCGAGGTGGCGCTCGACGAGTTCGCCAACGAGCTGCTGGGCCGTGTGCGCCCGTTGGTTGCCCTCAAGGGGCTGGATCTGCAGTGCGACATCCAGGCCGACATGGCCGACTGGATCTTCGACCACGACCTGATCGGCAGTGTCGTCATGCAGTCGCTGTTCAACGCCGTGCGCTACGCCAGCCACACGGTGCGGCTGTCGATGCGGGTCACCGAGCATGGCCTGGCCATCGAGGTGGCAGACGACGGCCAGGGCTTCCCCGGCTTCATGCTGGAGCAGGGCTTCCCGTCGCGGCAGGGCATCGACACGCGCACCGGCAGCACCGGGCTGGGCCTGTATTTCTCGCGCCTGGCTGCGGGCCTGCACCGGCGCGGCACGCAGACCGGCAGCACGCGGCTCGCGAACGGGCAAGGGTCGACCGGCGACCTGGGCGGCGGCCACTTCATCGTCGAGCTGCCATGAAGGTACACACCTCGCCCGAGGACAAGCTGCGCGCCAGCGAGTTCCTGCTGGTGGAAGACTTCGAGGCCATGCGCACCGTGCTCAAGGGCCAGCTACTACGCTGCGGAGCCCTGCGGGTGGACACCGCCAAGGACGGCCGCGAGGCTGCAGCCATGCTCAGCGCCAAGTCTTACGGCGTGGTCATGTGCGACTACAACCTGGGCCCCGGCAAGAACGGCCAGCAGTTGCTGGAGGAGGCGCGCCTGAAGAGCTGGATTGGCCCGGCCACGGTCTGGCTGATGATCACCGCCGAGAAGACCAGCGTCATGGTCTCGGCCGCCGCCGAGGACGCCCCCGACGACTACCTGCTCAAGCCCATCACCGAGAGCCTGCTGCAGACCCGCCTGCTCAAGCTGGTGGAGCGCAAGTCGGCGATGGCGGGCATCGCCGTCGCGATGAAGGCCCAGGACTGGCGCGGCGCGCTGAAGCTCTGCGACGAGCAGCTGACCGCCGGCACCAAGAACCTGGCCGAGGTGCTGCGCCTGCAGGCCCAGCTCTACCAGAAGCTGGGCGAATGGCCCAAGGCGCAGGCCCTCTACGAAAGCGTGCTGCAACGCGGCCAGATCGCCTGGGCCAAGCTGGGGCTGGCTCAGGTGCGCGTCCAACTCAACGACCTGGCCGGCGCGCGCGCGCTGCTGCAGGACGCGGTGCGCGAACACCCCCAGTACCTCGAGGCCTACGACGAACTGGCCGGCGTGTTGCAGGCGCAGGGCGAGGGCCAGCAGCAGGTGGCCCTGCTGGAGCGCGCCGTCAACCTGTCGCCCAACTCCGCCCACCGCCAGTCGGCCCTGGGCGTGGCGGCGCAGGCGCAGGGCCAGCACGACATGGCGGAGCGGGCCTTCTCGCGTGCCATCAAGCTGACCGAGTTCAGCGCCGTGGAAGACCTGGAACCCTTCCTCGGTCTGGCCAGGCTGCACACCGAGGCCGGCGCCCCGGGCGAGGCGCAGAAGCTCATCGCCACCATGGGCCAACGCTACGACAGCCACGACGCGCAGCTGCTGGGCAAGGCCGAACAGGTGCGCGCGCTGCAGGCCATGGGCGACAAGGCCGGCGCGGCCAAGCTGGCCCGAGAGCTGGTGGCCCTGAGCGCGGACGAAAGCTCGCCCGGCGCGGCCGACACCGCCGCGCGCATCGCCGAGACCTTGATCGAGGCCCAGCAGGCCGACGCTGCCACCGAGCTGCTGAACCACCTCACGCGCAACCATTACGACGACGAGCGGCTGCTCAGGCGCACCCAGCTCGCCTTCGAACGCATGGGCCTGGGTGCCAGCGGCGGCGACCTGGCTGCCGCCGCCCGTCGCGAAGCCACCAATGCCATGAAGGACAGCATGCAGCTCATGGCCGCAGGCGACACCCAAGCCGCGCTGGAGAGCCTGCGCAGCGCCAAGACGTCCATGCCCCGCAACACCCGCGTGCTGCTGAACTTCGCCGCCGTGGCGCTTACCTGCCTGCAGCGCCACGGCCGCTCGGCCACGCTGGAGGCCGAGATGCGCAACAGCATCGCCACGGCGCAGGCGCTCAGGCCCGACGATGCGCGTGCGGCGGATCTGCTACAGCAGCTGGCCAGATGGACCAGCGCCTCCTGACGCGCCAGATGCCTGCGGCATCATGCGCGGCCTATGACCTCCTCGTCCCCCTGCCCCTGCGGCAGCGCCGTCGCCTACGGCGCCTGCTGCGGCCGCTGGCACACCGAGCACGCCGCTGGCGGCAAGCTCACCGCGCCCAGCCCCGAGGCGCTGATGCGCTCGCGCTACGCCGCCTTCGTGCTGGACCTGCGCCCCTACCTGCTTGCCAGCTGGCATGCCAGCACCCGCCCCGCGTCGCTTGAAGCGACCGAGCCCGGCCTGAAGTGGCTGGGTCTTGATGTGAAGCGCTGTGCGCAGCAGGACGCCGACCACGCCACCGTCGAGTTCGTCGCCCGCAGCAAGCTGGGCGGCCGGGCGCACAGGCTGCACGAGATAAGCCGCTTTGTCCGAGAGAACGGCGAATGGTTCTACGTCGATGGCGATCTCCATGTTTAGGCGTCAGACCATCCGCGTTGCCCTCACCTTGCTGGTGACGCCGCTGCTGCTGCTGCATGCGAGCTCAGCGGCTGCGAGTCTGCCGATCAGGCTCATGTCCGTGACGGCCTGCCTCTCCTTTGAGGCAGATGACCGCGCCACGTTCGACGCCGCCGGTGAAGGCGCGTGGCGCCGATTCGCGGAGATCACCGCGCAGGCTCATGCGACGCCCAACAGCGTCTCCATCGAGATTCCGCTGCAATGGGGCGGAACGCTGCGCCTGGACCACAACGGCAAGGCGGTGACCGACGCGCAGCAACGCTGGGCCGACCGCAGTCATCGCCTTGCCAACGAACTGCTGCGCGGCCATTCCGACTGGGCAAGCGCGCCGCTCAGCCTGCGGATAGGCGAGCAGACCAGTTACGCAGGCCGGCGCTGTGGTGCAAGGGTGTCGGTGCTGTTTCCGTTGAGCGAGGTCCCTCGCCTGTGCCCCGACGCGATCACAGGCAGCTGCATGGTGATTTGCGACCACATCGCATGCGAGCGGCGTTGAGCGGGCATGACGCTGACGGTCCTGCACCTCGACGAGCACCTCGTCGCCATCGACAAGCCGCCTGGCTTGCTGGTGCACCGCACCCAGCTCGCCGCGCGTGAGGAGCAGGCCGCGCTGCAACTGCTGCGCGACCAGCTCGGCCGGCCCGTCTGGCCCGCGCACCGGCTGGACCGTGGCACCTCGGGCGTGCTGCTGTTCGCGCTGTCGCCCGACGTCGCATCGCTGCTGGGCGCGATGTTCGAGCAGGGGCGCATGGCCAAGCGCTACCTGGCCCTCGTGCGCGGCTGGCCGGCGCTGGACGACGGCCTCATCGACCATCCGCTGGCCCGCGACCCCGAGCTGCCGTCGGCTGGACAGACCATGCTCGCGGCGCAGACGCGCTGGCGCGTGCTGGACCGCATCGAGTGGCCCGTCGCCATCGACCCGCGCTTTGCAGGCACCCGCGTCGCACTGCTGGAGGCCGAGCCGCTGCAGGGCCGCCGCCACCAGATCCGCCGCCACCTCAAGCACATCGCCCATCCCATCCTCGGCGACGCCACGCATGGCAAGGGACCGTTGAACCGCGCAGTCGCGGCCTTCCTCGGCGTGAACCGGCTGTGGCTGCATGCCCAGCGGCTGGCGCTGAAGCACCCGATCAGCGGTGCGGCGCTGACGCTGGAAGCGCCGCCCGCGGCCTGGCTGCTGCCTGGCGCAGCGTGGCCGTCGATTCCAGCCAGCGGCTGCGAATCCGCCGCAGTTCCCCCTGCGCATCCAGACGCAGGATGGCCTCGTTGAAGCGAGCCACCTCGGCCTCGCCGAAGTGCTTGCGGCTCAGCTTGTAGGCCACCACATCGCGGCGCACGGGCAGAGCCAGCTCGGTCACGGCGACACCGGCCGCGCGGGCCGCAAACAGCACGGCAAGCCGGTCGCCGATGAGCACGTCGCCCCGCTCCAGCTTGAGCAGTCGCACGCCCTTGGCGTAGTCCTCGAAGGAGGTGAGCCGCCGGCGCGCCGCGAACTCGTCGACGATGGGCACGACGCTGGGGCCCCGGTGGGCCAACAGACGCAAGCCAACCTCCAGCACCTGGGACAGCGTCTGCGGCGGCGGCCGGGCGCGCCGGTCGTCCGCACGCATGAAGGCGCCGAACTCCTCGTCGCGGTAGGGGCGGGTGAACCAGGACACCGCCGGGTCGTCCGGCCCGTCATAGGACGCGGCAACCAGCAGGTCCAGTTCGCCCGCAGCCAGCATGGGCAGGCGGCGGTTGCGTGGCAGGTCGCGCACGTACTCCACCGTGCAGTCCATCTCGCGAGCGACGGCGGCGAGCATCTCGGTCTCGAGGCCGGTGTGGCGCCCCGAGGCGTCGATGAAGGAATACGGCCGCCAGTCCTCGAAGGGCACGCGCCACGGCCGCACGCAGCCCGCCGCAGCCTCGAACGGCGCGCACAGAACCAGCAGCGCAATCAGCAGTCGTTGTCGCATCTCGGCGCCCGTCTTTGGGCCGTCAATAAAGAATAGCTGGTGATCACTGCGACACGGTGATTTCAGGTAAGGGGCGGAGTCCGACAGCGGCCCGGCGGCCGTGACGTTAGGCTGCGACTCTGCCCCGCTCACAGGAAGATGCATCCATGCCCGTCGACACCTCGGCCTACCGCGTCCCGCAAGGCGAAAAGGTCAAGCTCAAGCATTGGCCCACGGCCGTGGAAGCGCTGTATAGCGACGAAGACGACTACAAGCGCCAGCTCGGTGCCCAGGTCGAGCGCCTCAGCGAGCTGCAGAACCTGCTCTACGCCCACAACCGCTACTCACTGCTGCTGGTCTTCCAGGCCATGGACGCGGCCGGCAAGGACAGCATCATCAAGCACGTGATGTCGGGCGTGAACCCGCAGGGCTGCCAGGTCTTCAGCTTCAAGCACCCGAGCGCGCAGGAGCTGGACCACGACTTCCTGTGGCGCACCACGCAGTCGCTGCCCGAACGCGGGCGCATCGGCATCTTCAACCGCTCCTACTACGAGGAGGTGCTGATCGTGCGTGTGCACCCGGAGATCCTGGCGGCGCAGTCGCTGCCGAAGTCGACGGCCAAGCCGACCAAGCTCTGGGACGAGCGCTACGCCTCCATCAACAACCTGGAGCAGCACCTGCACCGCAACGGCACGCGGGTCATCAAGTTCTTCCTGCACCTGTCCAAGGAAGAGCAGCGACAGCGCTTCCTGGCGCGGCTGGACGACCCGGCGAAAAACTGGAAGTTCAGCGCCGCCGACCTGGACGAGCGCGAACTGTGGCCCAAGTACATGCAGGCCTACCGCGAAATGCTGCAGGCCACCAGCAGCAAGCAGGCGCCCTGGTACGTGGTGCCGGCGGACGACAAGCGAAACGCGCGGCTGATCGTGTCGCAGGTCGTCGTCGACGCGCTGGCAACGTTGAAGATGAGTTATCCGGAGTCCAGCCTCGGCGAGGCCGAACTGGCCGATATCCGGGACCGGCTCAGCCGAACTTGACGGCGTAAATGGGCGGCAGGTGGGCCGAGATGGTCTGCCAGCTGTCGCCCGCGTCGCCGCTGGCCCACAGGCCGCCGGTGGTCGAGCCCATCACCAGTTGCTCGCCGCTGTCGTCCACCGCCAGGCCGTGGCGGTAAATCAGGTCGTAGCAGTGCGTCTGCAGCAGGCCGGTGCGCAAGGCCTCGAAAGTCTGGCCGCCGTCGCGGGTGCGGGTCACGCACAGGGCGCTGTCGACGGGGATGCGGCGTTCGTCCTTGATGGCGGGTGCGAACCAGGCGGTCTGCGGGTCGTGCGGATGCGCGGCGACCGCGAAGCCGAAGCTCGATGGCTGGGCCTGCAGCTCCACCCACGTCGCACCGTTGTCGCCGCTGCGGAAGATGCCGCAGTGGTGCTGGCACCAGAGCACGTCGGGCACGTCGCGGCAACGGGCGATGAGGTGCGGGTCCTGCGAGTTTTCGTCGCCGGCCATTTCCGGCGGCATGAAGTCGGCACGCATGCCCTTGGCCCGCAGGCCCCAGCTGCCGCCGCCATCGGTGGTGCGCCAGGCGCCGCCGCAGGACACGCCCACGAGCAACTCCTCGGCATGCTGGGGATGCGGGCAGATCGAGTGCAGGGCCGGCGCCGGGTTGCCGCCGCCCATCCACTGCTCGCGGCGCGGGTCCCGCCACAGCGTCTCATCAAGCTGCCACGACTCGCCACGGTCGCGGCTGACGAACAGCCCGCCGGGGATGCTGCCGCACCAGATGGCGTCGCCCGAACGCTCCAGCGCGAACACCTGCTCCAGCTTCCACGCCGGCCCTTCGGCACCCTCGGGCTGCGGCGGAAAGCTGGGTGAGGCCACCTCGCGCCAGGTCCGGCCGGCATCGTCGCTGGCCTGCAGCTTGGCACCGAAGTGGCCCAGGTTGAGCCCGGCCAGCATGTGGCCCGAGGCATCGGGCGGCAGCAGCATGGTGACCGGGTCGGCCACGAAGCTGAGGTTCTCGATGCGCCAGCTGCCGGCGCGGCGGCGCAGCTCGAAAAGGCCTTTTCGGGTCGCGGCCCAGGCGCGGTCTGTGGTCATCTCAACCTCCGGAGAGTGCTTGCAGGACATGGATGCGGCTGTCGGCCCGCAACGGGTCGGTCAGGCCGCGCAGGTCACGCGCCCGTCGGCCATCGATGAAGACGACCACGTTGACGCGCAGATGGCCCTGCTCGTCGAGGATGTAACCGCGCAGCCGCGGCTGCTCGGCAAAGGCGGCATCTAGCGCTTCGCGCAGCGTGGCCGCTTCGCACTGGCAGGACGGTGCATCGACGAAGCGGCGCAACTGGGGCGTGAATTCAACAAGGGCCATCAAAGCATGACGAATGAGGTGGTGTCGATTCGACCGCCGAGCCCCTACGAAAACCTCCGGACTAACCCGCAACGAGAATGCCGGCGATGAACTCCGGTGTCCTCTTCGCCCTCGGCGCCTACCTGAGCTGGGGCCTGTTCCCGCTCTACTTCCGCCAGATCGCCAGCGTGCCGGCCCTGCAGATCGTTGCGCACCGGACCCTGTGGTCGCTGGTCTTCGTCGCCGTCGTGCTGCTGGTGACACGCCATCTGGTCTGGCTGAAGACGGTCAGCGGGGCGACCTGGCGGCGCTTTGCGGTGTCGGCCACGCTGATCGCCATCAACTGGCTGACCTATGTCTGGTCCGTCGGCCATGGTCATGTCATAGACGCAAGCCTGGGCTACTTCATCAACCCGCTGGTCAACGTGGCGCTCGGCTTCGCCGTGCTGCATGAACGGCCGCGGCCGGTGCAGTGGTTTGCGGTCGGCCTGGCGGCCTTCGGCGTCATCTGGCTGACCGTGGCGGCCGGGCGCCTGCCCTGGGTGGCCCTGGTGCTGGCGGTCAGCTTCGGCCTCTACGGACTGATGCGCAAGACGGCCGCGCTGGGTGCCATCGAGGGCCTGACGCTGGAGACGCTGATCCTGGCGCCGCTGGCCGCCGCCGGGCTGATCTGGTGGTCGCAGGACGGCAGCATGGCGGGGCAGACGGCGGTGGACTGGGCCTGGCTCGTCGGCACCGGGCCTGTGACGGCCGGCAGCCTGCTGCTGTTCGCGGCCGGTGCCCGGCGCCTGCCGCTGGCAACGCTGGGGCTGGTGCAGTACGTGTCGCCGTCGCTGCAGTTCCTGCTCGGCGTGTTCCTGTTCAAGGAGCCCATGGACGCGACGCGGCTGGTCGCGTTCGCCTTCATCTGGGGTGCCTTGGCGGTCTACAGCGCAGAAGGCCTGTGGCAAGCGCGTCGCCAAGGGCAACGCATGGTTACGGCTGATCTGGCCGGCCCGGTGTAAACCGAAACCCGTAACGCAACGTTGACGCTTGTCACCTCAGTGGGTTCGCCATGAAAACGCTCGTCCGCACTTTGATCGTCTCCACGCTCGTCGCCGCCGCCGGTGCTGCCAGCGCCGGGCCGCGCTACTACTCGCAGCAGCGCCACCATCACCACCACCACTACCGTGGTTCGGGCCTAGGCGGCTTGGTGTTTGGCCTGGCAGTGGCCGTGCCGCTGATCGCACTGGCCAACCAGGCGGACCGCGCGGAACGGGCGCCCGAAGTGGTCTACGTGCCGCCACCGGCCCCGCTGCCTCCCCCCGCGCCGGTCTATGCGCCAAGCCGCGCCGAGCCGGTCATCTATCCGCGCAACGGCCAGAGCAGCGCGCAGTTGGAGGCCGACAACCGCGAATGCAACCGCTGGGCGACGACGCAGCAGGCCGCAATGGCCGACGCCAGCGTGTTCAACCGCGCCGTCGAAGCCTGCATGGACGGGCGCGGCTACACGCTGCGCTGAGCCGTCTCCTGCGGACCGCTCGGGTGCCACGACAGTCGCCCGCGGCCGTAGTGCATGTTTTTGGGCCGAGCGCCGGGCCGCTCCCAAGCCGGCCCATCTGGCGATGTGCTTGCGGCTTGATGCCGAAAGCATCGCCGTCCCCTCGGGGGACCGACCAGGCCCACCGCGTTCAGCGAGGTGGGACTGGGCGAGGGGCCGTCAGTTCCGCATCAGGTAGTCGAAGGCACCCAGCGCCGCCTTCGCGCCGTCACCGGCGGCGATGATGATCTGCTTGAAGGGCACGGTCGTCACGTCGCCCGCTGCGAACACCCCCGGGAGGGACGTGGCGCCCTTGGGGTCGACGACGATTTCGCCGTGCTTGCTCAGCTCCAGCGTGCCGCGCAGCCATTCGGTGTTGGGCACCAGGCCGATCTGCACGAAGCAGCCTTCAACCTCCACGCGTCTGCTTTCACCGGACACACGGTCGGTGTAGTTCAGGCCGTCGAGCTTGCCGTTCGTGCCGGTGAACTCGGTCGTCTGCGCATTGGTATGGATGGTGACGTTGGGCAGGCTCTTGAGCTTGTTGACCAGCACCGCGTCGGCGCGCAGCTCGGCGCCGAATTCAATCAGCGTCACGTGTCTGACGATGCCGGCCAGGTCGATAGCGGCCTCGACGCCCGAATTGCCACCGCCGATGACCGCGACCGGCTTGCCCTTGAACAGCGGGCCGTCGCAGTGCGGGCAGTAGGCCACGCCCTTGTTCTTGTACTCGGCCTCGCCGGGCACATTGACGTTGCGCCAGCGAGCGCCAGTGGACAGGATGACGGTCTTGCCCTTGAGCTTGGCGCCGTTGGTCAGTTCGACTTCGACATAACCACCCGGCTGAGCGGCAGGCGTGAGCTTCTCGGCGCGCTGCAGGTTGTGGATGTCGACCTTGTAGTCCTTGACGTGGCCTTCCAGCGCGGCGGCAAACTTGGGACCGTCGGTCACGGAGACGGAGATGTAGTTCTCGATGCCCAGCGTGTCATTGACCTGGCCGCCGAAGCGCTCGGCGGCCACGCCGGTGCGGATGCCCTTGCGGGCGGCATACACGGCCGCCGCAGCACCCGCAGGGCCGCCGCCGATGATGAGCATGTCGTACGGCTCCTCGGCATCGAGCTTCTTGGCGTCACGCGCGGCGGCGCCGGTGTCGAGCTTCGCGACGATCTCTTCGAGTGACATGCGGCCCGAAGCGAACGGCTGGCCGTTCAGCCACACGGCCGGCACGGCCATGATGTCGCGCCCCTCGACCTCGCTCTGGAACAGGCCGCCGTCGATGACGGTGGTGCGGATGCGCGGGTTGACGATGGACATCAGCGACAGCGCCTGGACGACGTCCGGGCAGTTGTGGCAGGTCAGGCTCATGTAGACCTCGAAGTCGAGATCGGCGTCCAGCGCCTTGACGGCATCGATCTGCGCCTGCTCGACCTTGGGCGGGTGGCCGCCGGTCCACAGCAGCGCCAGCACCAGCGACGTGAATTCATGGCCGAGCGGGATGGCGGCGAAGCGCAGCGACTGCTCCGTGCCCGTTCGACGCAGAAGGAATGACGGCGTGCGCGTGTCGACGCCATCGGCACGGAACGAGATCTTGTCGTTCATGCCGACGATCTCTTCGAGCAGTTCACGCATCTCGTCGCTGGACGCGGAGTTGTCCAGCGAGGCGATGATTTCGAAGGGGACCTTGACGTGATCCAGGTAACCCTGGAGCTGGGTCTTCAGTGCGGCGTCCAACATGGTGAGGTCCTTTCAGTAAGGCGTGGCGACATCGGCCACTGCTGAAAGGGTCCCCGGGGGCGGAGGCCCTTTCAGCAGAACCTGTGAGGCTCTGCGGAAGGAAGGAGCCCTCCCGGGCTCCCTGCAAATGGCATCTTGATCAGTTGGGGTCAGAGGTCGCCGCTGCGCGGCTGCGGTCTGACCCTCAAGGTCATCAGATTTTGCCGACCAGATCCAGCGACGGAGCGATCGTCTTGGCGCCTTCGTTCCACTTGGCCGGGCAGACCTGACCAGGGTGAGCGGCGGTGTACTGGGCGGCCTTCAGCTTGCGCAGCGTTTCCTTGACGTCACGGGCGATCTCGTTGGAGTGGATCTCGGCGGTCTTGATGACGCCGTCCGGGTTGATCACGAAGGTGCCGCGCAGTGCCAGGCCCTCTTCGGGGATGTGCACGCCGAAGGCGTTGGTCAGCGTGTGCGTCGGGTCGCCCACCAGCGGGAACTTGGCCTTGCCAACGGCCGGCGAGGTTTCGTGCCAGACCTTGTGCGAGAAGTGGGTGTCGGTCGTGACGATGTAGACCTCGGTGCCCAGCTTCTGGAACTCGGCGTAGTTGTCGGCCGCGTCCTCCACTTCGGTCGGGCAGTTGAAGGTGAAAGCGGCCGGCATGAAGATCAGCACGGACCACTTGCCCTTCAGCGTTTCGTCGCTGACGGTCACGAACTTGCCGTTGTGGAAGGCTTCGGTCTTGAAGGGTTGGACTTGGGTGTTGATCAGGGACATGAGTTGCTCCGTGGGGGTGGGTGGATGGGATAAGAGGAACTATATCGGCGAAGCGTTTTCAGTTGAAAACATTTATCAAATCGGTGTTATTGATTCAGCCTATTGCGGGCCATCGACTCAGGCTCCGTAGCGGCGGCCGTAGAGCTTGTTGGGCGTCAACTGCACGCGCTGCTGCTGTTCACTGACGATGCCCGTGATGGCGTGCTCAGCCGACGCGCTGTCGCGGCGAACCGACGAGCCGAAGGCATCTCCTTGACGATTCATGACGGCGCTGACGATAGGTGTGTTGCCTGTGGTTCCGCGGCGCACGGCGACGGCGGTTTCACCGCTCGCGAGCTTAACCAACGTACCGGGCGGGAACATCCCCAGCTCCTTGACCTGCAGCGCCGCAAACGGATGGCCGTTCAGCGCCGCGCCGACGAGGCTCTTCTGGCGCTCCGGCGGCGAGCCCAGGCGGCGAGACAGCAGCCGGCAGACAGCGGCCGTGTGCAGCAGCACGGACAGCCGCGTCTGCAGCGCCTCCCAGCGGGCGAAGAAATCCTCGCCGCCGCTGCCGTCGTTGTTGCCGCGCCGCGAGGGGTCGCGTACTTCCTCCATGTCGACGAAGACGCTGCGGTTCAGAAGCGCCTCGCGCATCTGCTCGTTCGGCACCGACTGGCCCTTGGCCAGCCGCAGCTTGCCCTCGGCATCACGGACTCCGAACGGCAGCGCCGCCCCAGCCCTGACATGGCCGCCAACCTGTTGAATTGGGACGAGTTTTCAGGGCCGGATGACCTCCGGACTTTGGGCTAACGGGTTCAGCCAGCGGCAGCAGCGATGGCGCTGACCACGCGGTCCTGCTGCTCGCCCGTTAGGTCCGCACTCATCGGCAGGCTCATCACGCGCTGCGCTGCGGCAATGCTGTGCGGGCAGTCATGGGGCCGCGCGTAGCGGGCGTAGGCGGGTTGGTGATGCAAAGGCCGTGGATAGTGCACGGCTGTCGGAACGCCGGCCGCCTTCAGCTTGGCTTGCACGGCTTCGCGGTCGTCCACGAAGACCGTGTACTGCGCCCAGACGCAGTCGCGGTCGTCTCGCACAGCAAGCAGTTGTAGGCCCGGCGCCGCGGCTCGCAGCTTGCGCCGGTAGCCGTCACCGAGTTCAAGGCGGCGGCGGACTTCCCACTCGAAACGATCCAGCTTGCCGAGCACGACGGCGCATTGCAGCGTGTCCATGCGGCCGCCCACGCCCAGGCGCGTGTGGAGATAGCGCTGGCTCTGGCCGTGAGTTCGAATCTCGCGGCAGGCCTGGGCCAGCCTGTCATCGCTCGTGAAGATGGCGCCGCCGTCGCCGTAGCAGCCCAGCGGCTTGCTGGGGAAGAAGCTGGTGCAGCCAAAGGTGGAGAGGTTGCAGCTCTTCCTGCCTTTGTAGCTCGCGCCGAAGCTCTGCGCCGCGTCTTCGATGACGGCCAGACCATGCTGGCCGGCAATCGCGTTGATGGCGTCCATGTCGGCCACTTGTCCGTACAGGCTGACCGGCATGATGGCCTTGGTCCGCGCCGTGATGGCCGCTTCGATCAGCGTCGCGTCGATGTTGGCCGTGTCCGGCTCGATGTCGACAAACACCGGCACGCCGCCGGCCAGCACGATCATCTCGGCGGTAGCCGCGAACGTGAAGGGGCTGGTGATGACTTCGTCGCCGGGCTGCAGGTCCAGCGCCATCAGGCAGATCAGCAGTGCCTCGGTGCCGCTGGCGACGCTGATGCAGTGCTTCGCACCCGTGTAGGCGATGAGGGCAGCCTCCATCTCCTTGACCTCCGGGCCGAGGATGTACTGGCCATGGTCCAGCACCGCCTGGATGCGGGCGTTGATGTTGTCGCGCAGCGCCGCGTACTGGCTCTTGAGGTCGATGAAGTCCATCAGATCAGGTTCAAGGTTTGGCCGATGAGGCGATAGCGGTCACCGGTATGCGGACAAGTCGCTTCCACGGGATCGGTGCTGCGCACGGGCAGTTCGAGCTTCTCGCCGAAGCGGCTCATCCAGCCGATCTGCTTCGCCGGCACGCCGACCATCAAGGCGAAGTCAGGCACGTCGCGGTTGATGACGGCCCCGGCGCCGATGAATGCGTAGCGGCCGATGGTCGTACCGCAGACGATGGTGGAGTTGGCGCCCAGCGTCGCGCCCTGTTTGACCAGCGTGCGGCGGTACTCATCCTTGCGCGTGACGGCCGAGCGCGGGTTGTAGACGTTGGTGAACACCATGCTCGGGCCGCAGAAAACGTCGTCCTCCAGCGTCACGGCGTCGTAGACGGATACGTTGTTCTGGATCTTGACGTTGCTGCCGATGAGCACGTCGTTGCCGACGTAGACGTTCTGGCCGAAGGAGCACTTCGCACCGATGCGCGCACCGGCGCTGATGTGCACGAAGTGCCAGACGCGGCAGTCATCGCCGAGCTGAGCGCCGTCGTCAACGATGGCACTGGGGTGGATCGTCGTGGCCATCAGTAATTCAGCGGCAGGTTGACGCGCTTGCCGTCCCGGGCCGACATATAGAGCGCGATCAGCAGTTCCAGCGACTTCAGGCCTTCGCGGCCATCCGTCTCGGCCGGCGCTTCACCGCGCAGTGTGCTGATGACGTTGTCGTAGTAGGCCGGGTGGCCGAAGCCGTAGACCGATGTCGTCTGATAGCTCGCATCGGCCACCTGGGCGTCCATGTCGTGAGGCGCGTCGAACTCCCAGTGCTTGATCTCATTCACCGCCAGCCCGCCGATCCGCGCAGTGCCCTTTTCGCCTAGCAGCGTGATCGAGCCTTCAAGGTTCTTCGGGTAGGTCAGCATGCTGACGTTGACCGTGCCCAGCGCGCCACTGCGCCATTTCAGCGCGGCCACGCCCGTGTCCTCGACCTCGATATTGCGCGCCAGCGTGCCGGTGTAAGCCATGACGCTTTCCACCGGGCCGACGATCCAGTCCAGGAGGTCGATGTAGTGGCTGGCCTGGTTCATGAACGCGCCGCCGTCGAACTCCCAGGTGCCGCGCCAGTCGGCGCTGTCGTAGTAGGCCTGCGGGCGCGTCCAGAACACATTGACGGCGACGTTGTAGAGGCGGCCGAAGCGGCCTTCGGCCACCGCGCGCTTGAGCAGTTGCAGCGTCGAATTGCGGCGGTTCTGCTTGACGACGAAAAGGCGCACGCCGGCGTCATCACAGGCCTTGACCATCGCCAGCCCGTCCTGCCAACGCGTGGCCATGGGCTTCTCGGTCATCACGTCCAGGCCCGCCGCTGCGGCCTCGATGGCCTGGCGCGGGTGCAGTCCGCTGGGCGTGGTCAGCACGACGCAGTCGATGCCCAGCTCTGCCTTGGCGGCGAGCAGGTCGGTCAAGCTCGTGAAGCTGCGTGCACCGGTCTTAGCGGCCGCTGCCTGAAGCGCCACGGGATCGGTGTCGCACACGGCGACCAGCTCTGCGCGCTCGGCATGCCGCTTGACGGCTTCAATGTGGTTCTGGGCGATGCGGCCGCAGCCGATCAAGGCGAAACGAACCTTGCGGCCCTGGACGGGCGTGCGGGAGGTGGGCATGGGCGATTCGGGGAATTCAATCCCCGGATTGTCAGACCTCCAGAGCGAGCAATTCCTCGACCGTTTGCCGGCGGCGAATCAACCGCGCCGCATCGCCATCAACCAGCACCTCGGCCGCAAGCGGCCGGCTGTTGTAGTTGCTGGACATGGACGCACCATAGGCGCCGGCGTCGTGAATCACCAGCAGGTCGCCCACTTTTGCCTCGGGCAGGGCACGCGTCAGCACCTCGCCGCCGGCCGCCTGCGTGAACACGTCGCCCGACTCGCACAGCGGGCCGGCCACGACCGACTCGCGCACCGGCCGCGCCACGCCGTCGTTCGGCAACAGCGTCATCGCGTGGAAGCTGCCGTACATGGCCGGGCGCATCAGCTCGTTGAAGCCGGCATCCACCAGCACGAAGCGGTTGGCGCCGGCGCTCTTGACCGCCCTCACCTCGGCCAGCAGCACGGCGCTTTCGGCGACGAGGTAGCGGCCGGGTTCCAGCTCCAGCGTCAGCTTGTGGCCGACCAGTGCTTCCGCCTGGCGGCGGGAGGCGTCCCACAGGCCGAAGTAATGGTCGACGTCGATGCCGGCATCGCCTTCCCGGTACGGAATCGACAGCCCGCCGCCCGCCGAGATGGCGTGCAGGTCATGACCGGCCGCGACCGTCTGGCGGACCAGGCCCACCATGGCCTCGCCGACCTGGGCCAGATGGCCGTAGTCCACGCCGGAGCCGATGTGCATGTGCAGGCCGACGAGCTTGAGGCCGTGGCTGCGGATCACGCCCAGCGCTTCGACCAGATCGGCATGCCAGATGCCGTGCTTGCTGTGCTCGCCGCCGGTGTTGGTCTTGTGGCTGTGGCCATGGCCGAAGCCGGGGTTGATGCGCAGCCACACCGGGTGGCCGGGTGACGCCACGCCCAGCTGATGCAGCATGTCGATGGACCCGGCGTTGACGGGGATGCGGTGCTCGACGACGGTGGCCAGCGTGGCGTGGTCCAGCAGATCAGCGGTGAAGACGATCTCGTCGCCGCCCGTCTGGTAGCCGGCGGCCAGGGCGCGCAGGATCTCGCCTCGCGAGACGGAATCGACCTTGATGCCCGCCTCGCGCAGGAGCTTCAGCACATGGATGTTGGAGCAGGCCTTCTGCGCAAAGCGGACGACGTCGAACTGCTTGAGCGACGCGGCGCGAGCGCGGATGGTGGCGGCGTCATAGACCCAGAGCGGCGTGCCGTGTTCGGCGGCCAGGGATTGCAGGCGGCCGGGGGTCAGCGAGGAAGGCAGAGGCTTGGTCATGGCTTGCAGCATGCCCGGAGCAAGCGATTCAATCAAATTGCGATTTGTCGTCCGATAATCCAGTTCTGATATGGATATCCAGCACCGCCACATCGAAGTCTTTCGCGCCGTCATGACGGCCGGCAGCGTCACGGCCGCCGCCGCGCTGCTGCACACCTCGCAGCCGACGCTGAGCCGCGACCTTGCGCGCCTGGAACAGCTGCTCGGCTACGCCCTCTTCGAGCGCGAGCGCGGCCGGCTCAAGGCGACGGCGCGTGCGCGGGCCTTGTTCGACGAGGTGGAGCGCAGCTTCCAGGGCCTGGCCCGCGTCATCGAGCGCGCTGAGGCGCTGGGGCGCGATGCGGACGCGGAGTTGAGCGTGCTGAGCCTGCCGGCCTTGAGCCATGCGCTGCTGCCCGCAGCGCTTGCGGCCTTGCTCGCGCAACATCCCGGTGTGCGTGTCGACATCACGCCCGCCGAGCCGCCGCTGCTGGATGCCTGGATGAGCGAGCAGCGCTTCGACCTGGGCTTGGCCGAGCAGGCGACGCCACTGCCCGGCGTGCGCGTGGAGCCGGTGCTGGAGGTGGACGAGGTGGCCGTGCTGCCGGCCGGCCATGAACTCGCGTCACGCAAGCGGCTGGCGCTGAAGGACTTTGCCGGCCAGGACTTCATCAGCCTGGCCCAGGACGACCCTTACCGGCGCGAAATCGATGCCCGGTTCGATGCGGCGGGCGTGCAACGGCGTCTGCGCTTGCAGACGCACAGTGCCGTCGCCGTCTGCGAACTGGTGCGCGCAGGCCTGGGCGTGGCCATCGTCAATCCGCTGACTGCAGCGGCCTGCGCAGGATCAGGCCTGGAGGTGCGGCAGCTGACCGTGTCGATTCCCTACCGCGTCAGTGCCTTGATCCCGCTGCACCGCCCGGCGCAGCCGCTCGTCGACAGCCTGCTCAGCGCGTTGCGGCGCGGGCAACGACGGTAGGCTTCGCGCCAAAACGCTTGACGATGCTGGCCTCGATGCCGGCAGCGTCCAGGCCGCAGAGGCTCATCAGCTTCGCCGGGTCGCCGTGCTCGACGAACTCGTCGGGCAGGCCGAGTTGCAGCACGGGCACGTTGATGCCAGCCGCTGCGAGCGCCTCGGTCACGGCGCTGCCGGCGCCGCCCATGATGCAGCCGTCCTCGACGGTGACGATGGCGTCGTGCGTGCGCGCCAGCTCGGCGACGAGGTCGGCGTCCAGCGGCTTGACGAAGCGCATGTTGGCGACCGTGGCGTCCAGGCGCTCGGCGGCGGCCAATGCTGGATAGAGCAGCGTGCCGAAGGCCAGGATCGCCACGCGCTGCCCCTTGCGGCGCACCTCGCCCTTGCCCCAGGCTTGCGCCGTCATCGCCTTGACGGGCGTCACACCGGCACCGGCGCCGCGCGGGTAGCGCACCGTCACCGGGCCGTTGTGCATGAAGCCGGTGTACAGGGCCTGACGGCACTCATCCTCATCGGCCGGCGTCAGCACGGCCATGTTGGGAATGCAACGCGTGTAGGCGATGTCGTAGTTCCCCGCGTGCGTGGCACCGTCCGCCCCCACCAGGCCCGCACGATCCAGCGCGAACAGAACCGGCAGGTTCTGTATGGCCACGTCGTGGATCATCTGGTCGTAGGCGCGCTGCAGAAAGGTCGAGTAGATCGCCACGACGGGCTTGATGCCCTCGCAGGCCATACCGGCGGCAAAGGTGACCGAGTGCTGCTCGGCGATGCCGACGTCGTGATAGCGCTGCGGGAAGCGCTTGTGGAACTCGACCATGCCCGAGCCCTCGCGCATGGCCGGCGTGATGCCGACGAGGCGCGGGTCGGCCTCGGCCATGTCGCACAGCCAGTCGCCGAAGACCTGCGTGAAGGTGGTCTTGCCCGGCGTGGCCGGCTTGACGAAGCCCACGGCCGGATCGAACTTGCCTGAGGCCGCGTGGTACTTGACCGGGTCGGCCTCGGCGAGCTTGTAGCCCTGGCCCTTCTTGGTGACGATGTGGAGGAACTGAGGTCCCTTCTTGCCGCGCAGGTTCTCGAGCGTCGGGATCAATGAGTCGAGATCGTGGCCGTCGATGGGACCGACGTAGTTGAAGCCGAACTCCTCGAAGATCGTGCCCGGCACGACCATGCCCTTGGTGTGCTCCTCGAACTTGCGTGCGAACTCGTAGAGGGGCGTGTTCTTCAGCACGCTCTTGGCGCCTTCGCGGGCGGCGGCGTAGATGCTGCCGCTCATCAGCCGCGCGAGGTATTTGTTCAGCGCACCGACCGGCGGGCTGATCGACATGTCGTTGTCGTTCAGGATGACGAGCACGTCGCCCATGAGGCCGCCGTGGGACACGCCGGCGTTGTTCAACGCCTCGAAGGCCATGCCGGCCGTCATCGAGCCGTCGCCGATGATGGCCACGGCCTTGCGGTTCTCGCCCTTGAGCTTGGCCGCCATGGCCATGCCGTGGGCCGCGGAGATGCTGGTGGACGAATGGCCGGTGCCGAAGGTGTCGTACTCGCTCTCGTCGCGGCGCGGGAAGCCGCTGATACCGCCCAGCTGGCGCAGGCCCGGCATGCGGTCGCGCCGGCCGGTCAGCACCTTGTGCGGGTAGGTCTGGTGGCCGACGTCCCACACCAGCCGGTCTTCCGGCGTGTTGTAGACGTAGTGCAGGGCCACGGTCAGCTCCACCGTGCCCAGGTTGGAGCCCAGGTGACCGCCGGTCTTGGAGACGCTGTCCAGCACGTAGGCGCGCAGTTCGTCGGCAAGATTGCGCAGCTCGGTGCGCGGCAGCCGGCGCAGGTCGGCCGGAGTGTCGATGCCGTTCAGCAACGTGTATTCCATGGCAAAGCCCTCAGTTCACGCGCTCGACGACCGAATCGGCCAGCAGGCTCAGGTGGCTGACGTCGGCCAGCTCGCTGGCGACCAGCGCCCGCTTGGCTTCGATGCGCAGTTCCTGGGCCAGCCTGCGAGCCGGCTCCAGTCCCAGCACGCTGACATAGGTCGGCTTGTTGGCGTCCTGGTCCTTGCCGGCGGTCTTGCCCAGCACATGCGATTCCTGGGTCACGTCGAGGATGTCGTCGACGACCTGGAAAGCCAGGCCCAGCGCTGCACCGTAGTCGGACAGCGCCTTCGTGGCCTGCGCGGATGCAACGCCGCAGGCCGCGCCCATCATCACGCTGGCCTGCAACAGCACGCCGGTCTTGCGGCGGTGCATGTCGCGCAGCGTGCGTTCGTCGAGCTGCTTGCCGATGCTGGCGAGATCGATAGCCTGGCCACCGGCCATGCCGTCGTAGCCGGATGAGCGGGCCAGCAGCGCACACAGCCGGGCCTGCAACGCGGGCTCGATGCCGTCGTCCGGCGTGAGCACATCAAAGGCCAGGGCCTGCATCGCGTCACCGGCCAGCATGGCCTGGGCTTCGCCGAAGGCCACATGTGTGGTTGGCTTGCCACGGCGCAGCACGTCGTTGTCCATGCAGGGCATGTCGTCGTGTACCAGCGAGTAAGCGTGGATCAGCTCGACGGCGCAGGCGGCACGCATCGCCGCAAACCCGTCGCCGTTGACGGCTGCGCAGCTCGCCAGCACCAGCAGCGGCCGCAGCCGCTTGCCGCCGCCCAGCACGGCGTAGCGCATGGCCTCGCCGAGGCCGGCCGGCGCATTCGCGGGCACCAGGCTGTCGATGACCGCTTCAAAAGCGCTCAGCGACGTGTCCACCCAGTGGTCAAAGTCCTTTGCATCCATGTTCAGGAGCCCTCCCAGGCCTTCAATTCAGCACCGTCCAGCAGCTTGACCTGCTGTTCCACCGCCTGCAGGCGACCACGGCACAGGGTCAGCAGTTCTGCCCCGCGCTTGTAGCTTTGCAGGAGCTGGTCCAGGGGCAGCTGCTGGCCCTCCATGGCCGCTACCAGGCGCTCAAGCTCATCGAGCGCTTGCTCGTAGCTGAGTTCACTGCCGTCTGTCGCGGCGGCCTTGGTGCGGGGGGAGGACTTTGTCATTTCAGAACGCGAAACAGCGATTGTAGTCAGCGGGTTTTGACATTCCCCGCCTCCAAAGCCTTGCGGTAGCCGGTGACGGACGCCCTGGGTAGAATCCCGACCCTCTCCCCGCGGCCGCGCGATCGCGCAATCTTCATGGTTGACGCGCGCCAGCGCGATCCGCCCCCATCCACCACCTAGCAACCTGGCCGACTCGGCAACGAGATGCGCCGGAGGGACGCAGCACCCCTACCCCCCTGAAAGACCCGCCTGGATCATGTCCGACCTGAGTCTTCCCGTCTCGGCGCTCCAACGCAGCCAGACCCAGCTCCCGGTGAGCGCCTATTTCGATCCCGATCTGTTCCATCGCGAGCAGGCCAGCATCTTTCAGCGAGGGCCCCGCTATGTCGGCCATGCACTGGCTGTCCCTGAAATCGGCGACCATTACGCCCTGCCCCAGGAAGGCGAAGGCCGTGCGCTGGTGCGTTCGGCCCAAGGCATCGAGCTGATCTCCAACGTCTGCCGCCATCGCCAGGCGGTCATGCTGCGCGGGCGTGGCAACACGAAGGCCAACATCGTCTGCCCGCTGCACCGCTGGACCTATTCACATCAGGGCGAATTGATCGGCGCGCCGCATTTCGAGCAGGACCCCTGCCTGAACCTGAACCGCTACAAGCTTCAGGAATGGAACGGCCTGCTGTTCGAAGCCAACGGGCATGACGTCGCCGCCGAACTCGCCCAGCTCGGCCCGCGCGCCCAGCTCGACTTCTCTGGCTACGTGCTCGACAAGGTCCAGGCCCACGAGTGCAACTACAACTGGAAGACCTTCATCGAGGTCTACCTCGAGGACTACCACGTCGGCCCCTTCCACCCCGGCCTGGGTGGCTTCGTCAGCTGCGACGACCTGGCCTGGGAGTTCGGCAAGCACCACTCGGTGCAGACCGTCGGCGTGCAGAACGACCTGGAGCGCCCCGGTTCGCCGGTCTACCAGCGCTGGCACGACCAGTTGCTGAAGTTCCGCGAAGGCCGCCCGCCCGAGTCAGGCGCGATCTGGCTGACCTACTACCCGCACATCATGGTGGAGTGGTACCCGCACGTGCTGGTCGTGTCGACGCTGCATCCGCAGGGGCCACAGAAGACGCTCAACCTCGTCGAGTTCTATTACCCCGAGGAGATCGTCGCTTTCGAGCGCGACTTCGTCGAGGCCCACCAAGCCGCCTACATGGAAACCTGCGTGGAAGACGACGAGATCGCCGAGCGCATGGACGCCGGCCGCAAGGCGCTGATGATGCGCGGCGACAACGAAACCGGCCCTTACCAGAGCCCCATGGAAGACGGCATGCAGCACTTCCATGAGTGGTATCGCAAAGAACTCGGCAACGAGATCGGTACGCCGCCGTAATGCCCGCCCCGCTGCTCATGGTGCTGGCGACGCTCTTGTTCGCCACCATGGGCGTCTGCGTCAAGCTGGCCAGTGAGCTCTACGCAGCCAGCGAGATCGTCATGTACCGCGGCCTCGTCGGCATGACCGCGATGGCTTTGCTGATGCGGCAGCAGGGCATCAGCCTGGGTACGAAACTGCCCGGCATGCACCTGTGGCGCAGCATCTCGGGCGTCACCTCGCTGTGCCTGTGGTTCTACGCCATCGCCAAGCTGCCGCTGGCCACGGCCATGACGCTGAACTACATGTCTTCGGTCTGGATGGCCCTCTTCCTGCTCGGCGGCGCCGTGCTGATGGGCGCGCAGAAGCTGGACTGGCGGCTGATGGCCTCCGTGCTGCTCGGCTTCGCCGGCGTCGCGCTGATCCTGCGCCCGACACTGGACCAGCAGCAGCTGTGGCACGGTTTGGCCGGGCTGGTGTCGGGCATGCTGGCGGCGATGGCCTATCTGCAGGTCACGGCGCTGGGCCGGGCCGGCGAGCCGGAGCTGCGCGTCGTCTTCTATTTCTCGATGGGAGGCGCCATCGCCGGCGCCCTCATCACCGCCGTGACGGAGGGGGGCCTGCAGACGCACACGCTGTGGGGCGCGGCGCTGCTGCTGGCCGTCGGCCTGCTCGCCACCTCTGCCCAGGTCTGCCTGACACGTGCCTACGCCATCGGCCGACCGCTGGTGAACGCCTGCCTGCAATACCTTGGCATCGTCTTCTCTTTTGGCTACGGCATGCTGCTCTTCAAGGACCCGCTGACGTGGCAGGCCACCGTCGGCATGCTGCTCATCATCGGCGCCGGCCTGATCGCCACGCTGCTGCGCGCCAAGGTGGCGCCGCCCCCCAAGGACAGCCAGTTCAACCCCAACGAGGGATAGCCCACCCCCTACGCGCTTCGCGCGCCCCCTTCAAGGGGGCAACTGCCAGCGGCCTGGCAAAGCCGGTTCCGCAGCAGTCGCTGGGAAAGACACCACGCAGGATGATCCGAATGTCATTCAACACCTTGATCTCCCCCGCCGAGCTGCGCGCTCTTCAAGACCCGCTGATCCTCGACTGCGGCTTCGACCTTGCCGACACCGCTGCGGGCGAGCGTGCCTACGCCGCCGGCCACATCCCGGGTGCCTTCTACCTGCACCTGGACCGCGACCTCGCCGGTGCCACGACCGGGCCGGACGGCATCTTCCGGGGCCGCCACCCGCTGCCCGAGCGCGAGGCCTTCGCCGCGCTGCTGCGACGCCTGGGCCTGAGGGCCGGCCGCCAAGTCGTCACGTATGACGCCCAGGGCGGCATGTACGCGGCACGCGCCTGGTGGATGCTGCGCTGGCTGGGCCATGCCGAGGTCGCCGTGCTCGATGGCGGCTGGGACGGTGACCGCACCACCGACGTGCCCACTGCCATCCCTGGCGATTGGCAGCCGGGCGAGCCGCTGACCCAGCAGATCGACGCCACCACGCTGCTCAAGCAGCTCGGCAACGTCCGCCTCATCGACGCTCGCGCCGCCGAACGCTTCCGTGGCGAGGTCGAACCGCTGGACAAGGCGGCCGGCCACATTCCCGGGGCCAGCAACCGCTTCTTCAAGGACAACCTCGACGCCGACGGCCGTTTCAAGCCCGCCGCCCAGTTGCACGCCGAACTGGAGCCGCTCGCCACAGGCACTGTCGTGCACCAGTGCGGTTCGGGCGTCACCGCCTGTCACAACCTGCTCGCCATGGCGCATGCCGGCCTGGGCGACGGTGTGCTCTACCCAGGTTCATGGAGCGAATGGTCGGCTGACCCTGCCCGACCGATTGCCAAAGGCTGAGCAAAGGGTTGATCTCCGACAAGCAGCACGGCGCCTGATGGGCCACACTGCGGCTCTCCGCAACGACTGGAGGACCGAATGTTCAAGCGCATCCTCGTCCCCACGGACGGCTCCGACATCACCAGCCATGCCGTCGCCACCGCCATCGAACTCGCCAAGGTGCATGGCGCCCAGCTGCTGACGCTCAGCGTCATGGAGCCCTTTCCCTACAGCGCGGTGTCCGAGATCCAGCCCGTGCCGCCACAGGAGTTCATCGATTCCCAGCAGCGCGTCGCGGTGAAGCGCGTGGAAGACGTCTGCGCGGCTGCGGCGGTCCAGGGTCTGTCTTGCAAGGGGCACACCATCGAGGCGCTGCATGCCTGGGAAGCCATCGTCGACCACGCCCGGGCCGAGAACGTGGATCTCATCGTCATGGCCTCCCACGGCCGCAGCGGCCTGGCCGCGCTGCTGCTGGGCAGTGAGACGCAGAAGGTGCTGAACCACATCGACCTGCCCGTCCTCATCGTCAAGTAGGGCCGCCCAGAAGATGGCGGCGGAAGAAGTCCACCGCCGCAGCCACCCATCGCGCAGTGGCCGCCGCGCGGTCGAAGCCCGGCGGGTCGCACAGCATGGCGCATGCCAGCGCGTCCAGATCGGCGGCAGACGGGGGCGGAGCCAGCAGCGCGCCATGGCCGGCCCCTGGCAGGTCGGCCAGCAACACACAGCCAGCGCAGGCTGCAAGCAGCGGGTCGCTGTGAAAGCGCGGTAACAACCAACGGTCGTCACTGGCCGTGATCAGGCCCAGCGGCACGCGCGGCCGGGCCAGCGTGGCCAGGTCGAAGTCAGCTGCCAGCGGGACGCCGGCCACGACGGCCGCGATGCGCGGGTCGGCGTGTGTCTGCGGCGCGGCGTCGCCGCCGAACCTCCAGTTCAGCACGCGCTGGGCAAGCCAGAGCTTGAAGCCGTCCAGCGCACCGCCGGTCAGCCGCGTGGCCAGGCCGATGCAGGCCTGGAAGTCTTCGGCCAGGTGCCGCTCGCAGTGGGAGCGAAAGCGCTCGGGCGACCAGGCGCCGCCGGCCAGCGTCAGCACCGTGTGGCCGCCGGCCGACATGCCGAAGGCGCCGACGCGGTTCAGCCTCAGCCCGGCAAACCGCGGATCGGCCGCGACGCGGTCAATGGCGTGGCTGATCTCGGCCGGGCGCTGCTTCCAGCTGTCGGGACCGGGGCGGCCAGGGTCCTGCCAGTTGTCGCCACGGTGCAGCGGCAGCACGACGACGAAACCAGCGTCCACCAGCGCCCGCGCCAACGTCGTGTGCACCGAGGGCCCGCCGCCCGAACCGTGGGAGATGGCGATGAGCCGGCCATTGCCTGGTGCAGGCACGGCGTCGGGCGCCAGCATCAGCCGCAGATCGCCGCGCGTCTCGGGCTTGCCCACGGCGGCGGTGGGATAGAACAGCGTGACGGCACCGCCCTGCGCGTCGGCGGGCAAGGTCAGCGTGCCGAGCGTGGCGGCGTGCGCGGACAGGCTGAGCGTGAGGCCGGCCAGCAAAGTACGAACGAACATGAAGACTCCTCGGGTATGAGAAGCCTTCAGCGTCGGCGTCCGCAGCCGCCACGTCTGGCCGAAACCTGCGTCTTGCAGGTTTCGGCGCTGTTTTGAAGAAACGCCGAGGCGTTTCTAGGAATTGGCGAGGGCCTTCTGGCGGAATTCCGTCGGCGTCATGCCTGTGTCTGCCTTGAAGGCGCGGTTGAACGGCCCGATGGAGCCGAAGCCGACATCCAGCGCAATGCTCAGCACGGGCAGCGCGCGCTGAGCCGGATCGGCCAGGCGGTGCCTGGCTTCGGCCAGGCGCAGACCGTTCACATAGGCCGTGAAGTTGCGGTGGCCCAGACCCTGGTTGATGACGCGACGCAGCCGGTACTCGGGCGTGCCGAGCTGCGCAGCCAGGCCGGCCAGGCTCAGGCCTTCCTGCGCATAGCCACGGCCCTCGCCCATGAGCCTGGCAAGGGCTGCGGCGACCGCCCGGTCCTGCGCGTCAGCGGCCGGCGGCGTGGGCGTTGTTGCCGGTGTGTCTTCGCCCCAAAGCGCTTGAGCACGCGGAGCCAGCAGTTGCCAGGCGACCAGGCAGGTCAGCGTCAGCATCATGGCCACGTCCACCAGTGCGCCGATGTCGCTCAGGCTGCCGTCTGGAGAGCGGATGCGCTGGCTCACCATGACGAGGGCGTACAGCGCCCCGCCGCCGACGATGACACCTCGCCAGCGCCGCCGCTTCTCGACGAGGTCCACCCGCCATGGCCCCACCACGGCGGCCAGGCCCAGCAACGCGAAGGCGATGGGCACGGCGCGCAGCAGCGCGAACGCCAGCCAGAAGCCGGCCCAGTGGCAGATGGACGCGCCGAACGCCACCACCACCGCCCACAGCGCGCCGTGCCAGGCGCGCAGCCGGAAGCCGTCCTCGAACACCGCCCGCGCGAACAACCAGAACAGCGCTGCCGTGCCCAGCGACAGGCCGATGCCGGGCGACTGCGCCGCGCAGCTCAAGTGGTACTCGACCCAGGGGGATGCCGAGACGGCCTGCACAGCCAACGACAACGCCAGCGCGATGCTGACGCGCACCAGGCCGGCATGGCGGGCGTGCCGCCAGTGCGGCGCAAGGATGGCGACGATCAGGGCCAGCAGCGCGATCAACGCGCCGCGCAGCCCCGCGTCAATGAGTGCCATGCAGCAGCGTGGACACCCCGAAGGCCACGGCCAGGCCGACGGCCAGCCAGGCGACCTGGGCGAAGGTCTCGCGCCAGGCCAGACGCTGCTGCAGCTGCGGCAGCAGGTCGGCCACCGAGATGTAGATGAAGCTGCTGGACGCCAGCACCAGCAGATACGGCAGCGCCGCCTCGAAGCTGCCGATCAGGAAGTAGCCCAGCACGCCGCCCAGCACCGAGGCCATGCCCGAGATCGCATTGAACAGCAGCGCCTTGGCTCGGCTGAAGCCGGCGTTCAGCAGCACGATGTAGTCGCCGACTTCCTGCGGAATCTCGTGCGCCACGATGGCCAGCGCCGTCGCGAAACCCAGCCGCGTGTCGGCCAGGAAGGCCGCCGCGATGATGGCGCCGTCGCAGAAGTTGTGGATGCTGTCGCCCACCAGCACGGTGAGGCCGCCACGGCCGGCCTGCTCGGCGTCGAAATGGTGGTGGTGGTGATGGCCGTCGCCTTCGTGGTGGTGCACGTGGCGATACAGCTCGACCTTCTCCAGCAGCCAGAAGAACAACAGGCCACCCAGCAGCACGGCGAACAGCGTCTGCGGCGCGGCGGTGTGGCTCTCGAAGGCCTCGGGCAGCACATTGAGCAGCGAGGTGCCCAGCAGGATGCCGGCCGACAGGCTGACGAGGCTCTTCACCAGGCGGGTCAGCACGCCGACGGTCAGGCTCGCGGCGACGAGCACGGACAGCAGGCCGCCCGCGAAGGTGGCGAGCACGATGTAGAGAAGAGTCATGGAATCAGGCAAAGCAACGGGCCGCTATCGCGGCCCGAGGGCGGTCAGCGTAGCAGAGGCTTCAAGCGACGCCGTTCTTGCGGAACCAGGCCAGGCACTTGGCCCAGCCGTCATCCGCCGCCGCCTTGCGGTAGCTGGGCCGGTAGTCGGCATGGAAGGCATGCGGCGTGTCGGGGTACACCACGAACTCGCTCTTCAGGTTGCCGGCCGCCTTCAGCGCCGCTTCCAGCTGCGTCAGCGTCTCGACCGGGATGCCGCCGTCGGCCGCGCCATACAGCCCCAGCACCGGCGCCTTGATGCTGGCGGCGCGCTCGACGACGGTCTTGTCGCCCGGGTGGTAGCTGCGCGCCACCGGACCGTACCAGGCCACGCCTGCGGTCAGCTTGGGGTTGTGCGCGGCATAGACCCAGGTGGTGCGCCCGCCCCAGCAGAAGCCGGTGATGCCGAGCCTGGACGTGTCGCCGCCGTTTGCCGCAGCCCAGGCGACGGTGGCGTCCAGATCGCCGTTCACCTGCGCGTCGCTGGCCTTGCCGACGACGTCGCTGATCAGCTTGGGGATGTCCGTGTAGGCCGCCGCATTGCCGTGGCGCACGAAGAGTTCCGGCGCGATGGCCAGGTAGCCCAGCTTGGCGAAGCGCCGGCACACGTCGGCGATGTGCTCGTGCACGCCGAAGATCTCGCTGGCCACGAGGATGACCGCCAGGTTCTTCTTGCCGGCCGGCTGGGCACGGTAGGCGGGCATCTTGAAGTCGCCGACCGGGATGGTGACCGTGCCTGCCTCCAGGCCCGCTGTGTCGGTCGTGATGGTCTGCGCCGTCACGGGCAGCACGGCGGCCGCAAAGCCACTGCCGACCGCGGTCTGAACAAAGCCGCGGCGGCTGAAGTCGCGGCCGGGGGCGAGGCTGTCGATCTCTTCTTTCAACATGGAGGCTCCTGGGGGGCAGGGTTACGAAGAAGCGTCAAATTTTGCCCCGACAATCCGCGCCCATGACGACGCGCCCCGACCCGAACAGCCAGCCCTGGGCCTCCATCGACATCGGTTCCAACAGCTTCCGGCTCGAACTGGCCCGCCTCAGCGGCGACCGTTATCAGCGCGTCAGCTACATCAAGGAAAGCGTGCGTCTGGGCGCCGGCCTGGATGCCGAGGGCATGTTGACCGAAGCCGCCATGCAGCGCGGCCTGGACTGCCTGACGGCCTTCGGCGAGCAACTCGTCGGCATCCCGCCCGAGCGCATCCGTGCCGTTGCCACGCAGACCCTGCGCGAGGCGCGCAACCGCAACGCCTTCCTGGCCCGCGCCGAGGCCGCGCTGGGCCATCCGGTGGAGGTGATCTCCGGCCGCGAGGAGGCCCGCCTGATCTTTGCCGGCGTGGCGCGCCTGCAGCCGTCGGACAAGCCGCGTCTGGTCATCGACATCGGCGGCCGCTCGACCGAAATGATCCTCGGCAAAGGCCGCAAGCCGCTGTTGGCGGAGTCCTTCGGCGTCGGCAGCGTCGGCCTGTCCATGCGCTTCTTTGCAGAGGGCCTCTACACCGCAGAGGCCTTCCGCGCCGCGCAGGTGGCGGCCGGCGCCGAGCTGGAAGAAGCGCTGACGCTGTTCCGCCCCGAGCTGTGGAAAGAGGCACTGGGCTCGTCGGGCACGGTGGGCGCGGTCTCGCACATCCTTGCGGCCACGGGCCAGACCGATGGCCGCATCACGCCGGACGCGCTGCGCTGGTGCATGGCCCAATGCATCGCCGCCGGCGCGCAGGACAAGCTCCAGCTGCCCGGTCTCAAGGACGACCGCCGCCCCGTCGTGGCCGGCGGCCTGTGCATCCTCTACACGCTGCTGACGCAGTTCGGCATCGCCGAACTGCTGCCCACCAAGGGCGCGCTGCGCCAGGGCGTCATCTTTGACCTGGCCGAGCGCCTTCAGCCCAGCGGCGCTCGCGACCCGCGCGCGGGTTCGGTCGCCGAGCTGCAGCAACGCTTCGGTGTCGACACGGCGCAGGCCGAGCGCGTCGCCACCCAGGCCGAGCAGCTCTACCGCCAGCTCGTGCCCAAACCCCTGCCCGAGCCGCTGCGCGAGCTGCGCTGGGCCGCTGCCCTGCACGAAGTGGGCATGCTCGTCTCGCACCACGACCACCACCGCCACAGCGCCTACGTCATCGGTCACGTCGATGCGGCCGGTTTCTCCACCAACCAGTTGCAACGCCTGGCCACCCTGGCGCTCGGCCAGCGCGGCGGCCTGCGCAAGCTGGAGTCACAACTGGCCGACGCCAGCCTGCTGGACCCGCTGATCGCGCTGCGCCTGGCCGTCATCCTCTGCCACGCGCGCACGCCGGTGGCAGCGGGCAGCCCAAAACTCGAGCGTGCGGCCAGGCAGCTGACATTGCGCGTTCCCAAGAGCTGGTCGGGCGAGCAGGCGCGCACGCGCTTTTTGCTGAAGGAAGAGGCCGAGGCCTGGGCGCGCACGGGCGTCATGGAGCTGCTGGTCGCCTGAGGTCGAGTAACGGTCGGCAACGGTCGTTCTGCTGTCACAAGCTGACAGCGATGCTGGCGAGGATCTCCATTCCTCAACCACCCCGAGACCGCCATGCTCAAGACCTACACCGGCAGCTGCCACTGCAAGGCCGTGCGCTTCGAAGTCGACCTCGACCTGGCCCAGGGCACCGGCCGCTGCAATTGCTCCATCTGCTTCAAGACGCGCAACTGGAGCGCCAGCACCAAGCCCGAGCACTTCCGGCTGCTGACGTCCGAAGACGCGCTGAGCGACTACCAGTTCGGCTCCGACAGCATCCACAACCTGTTCTGCAAGACCTGCGGCGTGCGCTCCTTCGGCCGCGGCTATCTCGAGGAGATGGGCGGCGCCTTCGTGTCGGTCAAGGTCAATTGCCTGGACGACGCAACGCCTGAGGAGCTGATCGCCGCGCCGGTGACCTACTTCGACGGGCTGCACAACAACTGGTGGAACAAGCCGGAAGAGACGAGGCACCTTTAAAGCGCGTCAGGTCCTTGCACCGCGTGCAGCGTCACCTCCGGCTCGCCGTCGCGCTGGCGCCAGCGCAGCCACCAGACGGCGCCCTTCTTGACCGCCCAGTCCTGCTCCACGCCAGCCAGCAGATGCGCCGCCAGCTGCCCCAGCGTTGGCTGGTGGCCGCAGATCAGCACCGGCTCGCTCGCCCTGGGCCAGCGGGAGGCCTCGATCAGCGCGGCTATCGGCGCCTCAGGCGCCAGCGTCGGCACGATGCGGAGCTCGCGGCCGAGCGCATCGGCCGTCTGGCGGCAGCGCAGCGCCGGACTCACCAGCACACGCGTCGTTGCGGCCAGGCGGTGGTTGAGCCAGGCCGCCATGCGCCGCGCCTGCCGCTCGCCCTTGGGCGTGAGCGCGCGTTGCAGGTCATCCTGGCCGGCGGCAATGATCTCGGCTTCGGCGTGGCGCCAGAGGATCAAGTCCATGCGAGTGCCTTCTACTCCGAAAAGCGCCGCATCAAGGCCTGCTGGGCGCTGGCGCCGTGATCGCTGACGCGCACCGAGCGGCCATCGGGGCCAAGCTGCCAGGCGTCCATCGTGTCATGCAAATAGGGCGTCAGCGCCTCGTCGATGACACGCTGGCGCAGCTTGGGGTCGATGACCGGCCAGGCGACCTCGATGCGGCGGAACATGTTGCGGCTCATCCAGTCGGCGCTGGACAGGAACATCGCCTCACCGTCGTCACCCTCGGCCCAGCGGAAATAGCAGATGCGCGAGTGCTCCAGGAAGCGGCCGACCACCGAGCGCACGACGATGTTCTCGCTGACGCCCGGCAGGCTGGGCGGCAGCATGCAGGCACCGCGCACGATCAGGTCCACCTTGGCACCGGCCTGGGCCGCGCGCAGCAGGCCGTGGATGAGTTCGGCATCCGTCAGCGCATTGATCTTCACGACGACGCGCGCGCCCTTGTAGCCGCCCAGCGCCGCCGCCTCCACCAGCCCGAGCAGCTCCAGCATGCGGCTGTGCATATTGAACGGCGCCAGCAGCATGCGCCGCAGCGGCTTGAACTTGCCCAGCGACGCGAGCTGGCGGAACACCGAGTCGGCATCGGCCGTCAGGTCGCCGTCGGCGGTCAGCAAGCCGAGGTCGGTGTACAGGCGCGCCGTCTTGGGGTTGTAGTTGCCGGTGGAGATGTGGCCATAACGGCGCAGCTTGCTGCCTTCGCGGCGCGTGATCAGCAGCAGCTTGGCGTGGGTCTTGTAGCCGACGATGCCGTAGACAACCTGGGCGCCCACGGCCTCCAGCCGCTCGGCCCAGTTGATGTTGGCTTCTTCGTCAAAGCGCGCCTTCAGTTCCACGACGACCATGACCTCCTTGCCGCGCCGCGCCGCCTCGATGAGCAGGTCCATCAGCTCCGACTTGGCGCCGGCGCGGTAGATGGTCTGCTTGATGGCCAGCACATCCGGGTCGTCCACGGCCTCGCGCAGCATCGCCACTACCGGCTCGAAGCTCTCGAAGGGATGGTGCAGCAGCACATCGCCCTTTTTGAGCTTCTCGAAGATGGACTTGTGGCGCGGCAGGCGGCCCGCCGGCCAGGCCGGCTCGTAGGGCGAGAAGCGCAGCGCGGGCGCATCGGTCTGGTCGATCAGCTCGTTCAGGCGCACGAGGTTGACCGGGCCGTTGACGCGGTACAGCGCGGCGTGGGGCAGGCCGAACTGCTCGAGCAGGAATTCCGACAGCTCGGCCGGGCAACTGTTGACGACCTCCAGCCGCACCGCGCGGCCGAAGTGGCGAGTTGTCAGGCCTGAGCGCAGTGCATGGCGCAGATTGGCGAACTCCTCCTCGTCCACTTCCAGGTCAGAGTCGCGCGTGACGCGGAACTGGGAAAACGCCTCGACCTTGCGCCCCGGAAACAGATCCTCCAGATGAGCGCGGATGACGCTGGTCAGCAGCGCAAACGCCTGGCGGCCATCGCTCAGATTGGCCGGCAGCTTGATGACGCGCGGCAGCACGCGCGGCACCTTGACGATGGCGATGCGGTTGTCGCGGCCGAAGGCGTCCTTGCCCGACAGGCGGGCGATGAAGTGCAGCGACTTGTTGGCCACCTGCGGGAAAGGATGGGCAGGGTCCAGCCCCACGGGCACCAACAGCGGCTTGACCTCGCGCTCGAAATACTTGCCCACCCATTGCCGCTGCGGCTCATCGCGGTCGGCGTGGTTCAGGATGACGATGTGCTCTTTCATCAACAGCGGCATGACCTGCTCGTTGAAGACGTGGTACTGCTCGTCGATCAGCGTGTGCGCGGCGCGGCCGACCCGGTCGACGTCCTGGCCCGTCACGGTGCTGAGCGGGTCACGCGCGGCGTCCAGCATGTCGGCAAAGCGCACCTCGAAGAACTCGTCGAGGTTGCTCGACACGATGCAGATGTAGCGCAGCCGTTCCAGCAGCGGCACGTCTTCACGCTGGGCCTGGGCGAGCACGCGCCGGTTGAATTCGAGGATGGCGTGTTCGCGGTTCAGCAGCTTCAGCGGAGTCGGGTCGGTCATGTTGAAAAGTGTATGAAGCTTGTGTGACAACGCGTTGAAAAACCCCCCGGGATAATCCTGGTCATGCATCTGATGATTCCCCATGCCAGCGCCCTGGACGAGGCTGCGCGGCATGCGTTCTCCAGCCTGGCGCTGCCCAACCTGTCCGCGCTGCTGAGCCGGCTCAGCCCGGCCGAAACCTGGGGCAGCGACGAGTTCTCGCCCCAGCCGCCCCACCATCTCGCCCTCGCCGCCTTGCGCGGCCAGGCGGAGCCGAGCGCCGCCGCCTGGGCGGTGGACGCCGGGCCTGAACTGGCCTGGGCGTTGATGACGCCGGTACATCTCGCCGTCGGCAGCGACGGCGTGGACGTGCTGCCCCCGGCGGCGCTCAACCTGTCGGAATCCGACGCGGCCCGCTTCACCGCCCTGCTGCACCAACTGTGGCCGGACAGCGAAGGCTGGCAATGGCGACTGCTGGACGCGACGCATTGGGTGATCGGCCATGCCAGCGCACTGGACGGTTTGCAGGCCGCCAGCATCGAACGTGTCGCCGGCCGGCCTATCGAGCCGTGGCTGCCGCAAAGCCGCGTGCTGCGCCGCTGGCAGAACGAGGCGCAGATGCTGATGCATGGCCACGCACTGAACGAGGAACGCGAGGCGCGCGGTGAGCATGCAATCAACTCGGTATGGCTCGGCGACATCGGCCGCTCGAACGGCAAGCCCGCAGGCGTGACGATTGACGCCCGCCTGACCGAACCGCTGCTGAACGGCGACCTCGCCGCCTGGGCCGAGGCCTGGCAGCGCCTGGACGCCGGGCCGCTGGCCCAACCGCTGACCGGCCTGACGCTTTGCGGCGAGCGCTTCGCGCGTCACTTCAGCGCCCAGCCGCTGTCGCTGATCGAGAAGCTCAAGCGCCGCTGGCAGGCGCCCGACGTGGCTGCCGTGATGGAGTCCCTGTGAACTCTCCGAAGCTGATCGAACGGGAGGTGAATCCGCGAACCGCCTGGGCGCTGGAGCAGGCCGGCGTGGCGCCGCTGCTCGCCCGCCTGCTGGCTTCCCGCGGCGTGCGCGAGGCGACCGAGCTCGACGAAAGCCTGGCCCAGCTGCTGCCGCCGACCGACCTCAAGGGCCTGCCCGAGGCCGGCCGGCTGCTGGCAGACGCCATCCAGCACGGCGAGCGCCTCGTCATCGTCGCCGACTACGACTGCGACGGCGCCACCGCCTGCGCCGTGATGCTGCGCGGCCTGCGGCTGCTGGGCGCGCGGCCCGAGCAACTGGGCTACGTCGTGCCCGACCGCGCGGTGCACGGCTACGGCCTCACGCCCACCATCGTCGACCTGGCGCTGGAGCAATCTCCCGCCCTGCTGGTCACGGTGGACAACGGCATCGCCAGCCTGGCCGGCGTGGCCCATGCGCGCGCGCTCGGCCTCAAGGTGCTGGTGACCGACCACCATCTGCCCGCCTTGATCGACGGCGTCATCGTCGTGCCCGAGGCCGAGGCCATCGTCAACCCCAACCAGCCGGGCTGCACGTTTGCGAGCAAATCGCTGGCCGGCGTCGGCGTGGCCTTCTATGTGCTGATGGGCCTGCGCGCCGAGTTGCGCTCGCGGGGCGCCTTCACCGAGGTGCCGCGCCTCGATGGTCTGTTGGACCTCGTCGCGCTCGGCACCGTCGCCGACGTGGTGAAGCTCGACGCCAACAACCGCCGCCTCGTCGCGCAGGGCCTCAAGCGCATGCGCGCCGGCCGCGCCCAGCCAGGCGTCATGGCGCTGTTCTCGGCTGCGAAGTGCGACGCCAGCAAGGCCCACAGCTACAACCTCGGCTTTGCGCTCGGCCCGCGCATCAACGCCGCCGGCCGCCTGGCCGACATGACGCTGGGCATAGAGACGCTGACCACCGACGACCCCGAACGCGCCCTCGAACTCGCGACCCAGCTCGATACCATCAACCGTGAACGCCGCGAGATCGAGAGCGGCATGCGCGAGATGGCCGAGGCGCGGCTGGACGGGCTGATCGAGGCTCTCTCTGGCGCGCTGCCCCCGGCGGTCGCGCTGTTCGACGCGGACTTCCACGAAGGCGTCGTCGGCATCGTCGCCTCGCGCATCAAGGACCGCGTGCACCGCCCCACTTTCGTGTTCGCGCGCGGCGCCGACGGCCACCTCAAGGGTTCGGGCCGCTCGATCCCGGGCTTCCATCTGCGCGACGCGCTGGACCTCGTCAGCAAGCGCGAGCCCGACCTGCTCGCCAAGTTCGGCGGCCACGCGATGGCGGCGGGGGCCACGCTCGCGGTCGACGACATCAACCGCTTCGCCCTCGCCTTCGCGCGCGTCGCCGAGGAATGGCTGAACGAACAGGACCTGACCCGCACGCTGCGCCATGACGGCGCGCTGGCACCCGAAGCGGCCACGGCCGAGACGGCGCGGTTGCTGGACGCCCAGGTCTGGGGCCAGGGCTTCGAGGCGCCGGTGTTCTGCGACCGCTTCGAGGTCATCTCGCAGCGGCTCGTGGGCGAAAAGCACCTCAAGCTGCGCCTGCGCCAAGGCGGCCGCCTCATCGACGCGATCTGGTTCAACCATGTCGACATGCTGCCCGAGCGCGCCACGCTGGCCTACCGACTCAGCCTGGACGAATGGCAGGGCCAGCAGCGGGTGCAATACCTCGTTGAAGCACAAGCGATGGGCGCGACTCCTTAAACTCGGGACGTGAACCTCGACCCCACGCTCAACGCCGACCTGCACTGCCATTCCGTCATCTCGGACGGCACGCTGACGCCGGAAGCGCTGGCCGAGCGGGCCAAGGCGGGCGGGGTGCAGCTGTGGTCGCTGACCGACCATGACGAGATCGGCGGCCAGGCCCGCGCCATCGCGGCCGCCAAGGCCGTTGGCCTGCCCTACCTGACGGGCACCGAGATCTCCGTCACCTTCGCTGGCCGTGTCGTGCACATCGTCGGCCTGGGCTTCGACCATGAGGCGCCGGAGATCATCGACGGCCTGCGCGCCACGCGCGGCGGCCGCGAGCCGCGCGCCCGCGAGATGGCCGCCGGCCTGGCGGCGGTGGGCATCCAAGGCGCCTTCGAGGGCTCGTTGAAATACGTCGGCAACCCCGACCTGATCTCGCGCACCCACTTCGCACGCTTTCTCGTCGATGCGGGCCATTGCAGCGACATCCCCGAGGTCTTTCGGCGCTTCCTGACCGAGGGCAAGCCGGGCTTCGTGGCACACAAGTGGGCGGCGCTGAAGGACGCGGTGGGCTGGATCACGCGCGCTGGCGGCGTGGCGGTCATCGCCCACCCGGGCCGCTACGACTTCACGCCGACCGAGGAGTACGCGCTCATCACTGAATTCATCGGCCACGGTGGGCGCGGCATCGAGGTCGTCACCGGCAGCCACACACCGCAAGAGTTCATGAAGTACGCCGACACGGCCCTCGAGTTCAGCCTGCTGGCCTCGCGCGGCTCGGACTTCCATTCCCCCGATGAAAGCCGCATCGACCTCGGCACATTGCCGCCGCTGGCGGCCAAGCTGACACCGGTATGGGCGGCGCTTGAATCGCGCATCCACATGCCATGACGCCCCCACGCCCATTGCGCTCACTGCCCCCCAAGGGGGCGCCAACCTGCCTGGGGCGACCCGGCGCGCGTTGACATGGCCCAGCTCTTCGAAGTCCACCCCGACAACCCGCAGCCGCGCTTTCTGCGCCAGGCGGCGCAGATGCTGCAGGCCGGCGGCCTGGGGGCCATCCCGACCGACTCCAGCTATGCCTTCGTCTGCCGCCTGGACGACAAGGCCGCCGCCGAGGCGCTGCGGCGCGTGCGCGGCGTGGACGACAAGCACCACCTGACGCTGCTGTGCCGCGACCTGTCGGAGCTGGCCAACTACGCGATGGTGGACAACCGCCAGTACCGCCTGCTCAAGCTGGCCACGCCCGGCGCCTACACCTTCATCCTGCCGGCCACCAAGGAAGTGCCGCGCCGCCTGTCCCACCCGAGCCGCCGCACCATCGGCCTGCGCGTGCCCGACCACCGCGTCACGCAAGACCTGCTGTCCCTGTTCGGCGAACCGCTGCTGTCGACCACGCTGATCCCGCCCGGGGACAGCGAGCCTATGAACGACGCCGCCGACGTCTGCGCCCGGTTGGACCGTCAGCTCCAGTTCGTGCTCGACGCCGGCGCATGCCCGGCCCAGCCCACCACGGTGCTGGACCTGAGCCAGGGCGACGAGCCGGTGCTGGTGCGCCAAGGGCGTGGCGACCTCGCCCGGCTCGGCATTCACGTCGAGTAGTACCGGGTTTGCGGGCTTTCCCGCAGCTCATCCACCCGTCTTGCAGTTCATCCAGTCCTGCCCGCGCTTGATCGCAGGCCCCTGGAAGCGAGTGGCCGTGATGACGAAACTGACTCCATCGAACAAGCAATCACGCGGTTCGAAACCCACCGAACGGAGTCCATCATGAGCCTGCAAACCACCCTCTTCACCGCTGCTGCCGCCGTCGCCGCCGTCGTCTTCTCCGTTGCCGCCCAGGCTGCACCGCAAGAGATCGTCAAGCTGGAACGCGTCGTCATCACCGGCAAGGCCGTCCGCGCCGACACCCAGGTCGTCGCCCAACTGCCCCGTGTCGTCGTGACCGGATACGCCGTGCGTGAAGTGGCCCAACTGCCGCGCGTCGTCGTCACCGGCTACAGCGACGCCACGCTGCTGCGCAACACCACGCTCGCCGCTGCCAAGACCGGCACCAAGCGCATCTGAGACCGACGTCGTCTGAACATGCAAATGACGTTTTTTTCCACCGCCGCCGAGCCGAATCGCCAGCGCTGCTGAGTCAGCGTTGCCGATTCGGCTCGGCTTATTTCAGGATCTCGAGGATGCGCGCCCGGTCGAAGCCGACAACGCGCTGGCCGCGCACGACGAGCGTGGGCGTGCCCGCGGCGCCCAGGGCCTGGTAGTCCGCCAGGCATTGCGCATCGCGCTCGATCAGGCATTCCTTGAAGGGCACGCGCTGCTGCGTCATCCAGCGCCGCGCCGCCAGGCAGTAGGGACAGGTCTCGGACGAGATCATGCGGATGTCGCCCGGCTTCACGCGAGCGGCCAGCAACTCGCCATCCTGCGCCGCCACATGGCCGCGCCAAGCCCAGGAGGCCAGCGCGGTAGCGCCCACGACAACGAACAAGGAAAGCGGTGGCCACTTCATGGCCTCGATGCTAGAGGTTGATCAATAGACCTCGGGCACGATGAGGTTGTCCGGCACCGGGTTGCGCAGATAGTCTTCCCGCCGCTCGCGTGCGGGCAGTTCGATGTCGGCGTGTGGCACGTCCTGGTAGGGCATCTGGCTCAGCAGGTGGTGGATGCAGTTCAGCCGCGCGCGCTTCTTGTCGTCGGCCGGCACGACCCACCATGGCGACTCCGGCGTGTGGGTGCGCTCCAGCATCACCTCCTTGGCGTGGGTGTAGGCCTCCCAGCGGCGGCGCGACTCCAGGTCCATGGGGCTGAGCTTCCACTGCTTGAGCGGGTCGTGGATGCGACCCAGGAAGCGGATGCGCTGCTCGTCGTCGCTGATCGAGAACCAGTACTTGATGAGCTGGATGCCCGAGCGCTGCAGCATGCGCTCGAACTCGGGCGCGGAGCGGAAGAACTCCTCGTACTGCTCATCTGTGCAGAAGCCCATCACGCGCTCGACGCCGGCGCGGTTGTACCAACTGCGGTCGAACAGCACGATCTCGCCCGCCGCCGGCAGGTGCGACACATAGCGCTGGAAATACCACTGCGTGCGCTCACGGTCGTTGGGCGCCGGCAGCGCGGCAACTCGGCAGACGCGCGGGTTCAGCCGCTGCGTGATGCGCTTGATGACGCCGCCCTTGCCCGCCGCATCCCGGCCCTCGAACAGGATGACGACCTTGTGGCCGGTGTGCTGCACCCAGTCCTGCAGCTTGACGAGCTCGCTCTGCAGGCGGAACAGCTCGCGGAAATAACGTTTTCGTTCAGCGGAAGCCTCATCGCTGGGCATCACGCCATGCTGGCGGTCCTCCAGTTCAAGCTCCAGCTCTTCGTCGAAATCGTCCTGCAGGTCGCGGTGAATGCGCTTCACCAGTTCGTCTTCGATGTGGCTCATGGCGACTCCCCGGCCGCGAGAGCGGCCCATGTTGCCAGCCTAGCGCCGCTGCATGGCGACCCTGTGACAGCAATGGGCTTGACGAATCCGTTTACAGCCGTAATCATCGACCATCGTTTACAGGCGTAATCATGAAGAAAGCCACTCCACCGCCGATCAGCGAGGCCGAAGCCCTGGTCATGCAGGAACTCTGGGCCCGCTCGCCCCAGGGCGCCGACGAGATCGCTGCCAAGCTGGGCCCGCGTCAGGGCTGGCAGCTCGCCACCGTCAAGACGCTGCTCAACCGCCTGCTCAACAAGGGCGCCGTGACGGCCGAGCGCGACGGCCGGCGCTTCCTGTATGCCCCCGCCGTGCCGGAAGACGCCTGGGTGGCCGACACCGGCCTGTCGCTCATCGACCGCCTGTTCGGCGGACGCCTGGCGCCGCTGGTGGCGCAGTTCGCGTCGGAGCGCAAGCTGAAGCCCGAGGACGTCGAGGCGCTGAAGGCGCTCCTCAAGGAGCAGGGCCATGAGTGAGCGGCTGCTGGCGGTGCTGTTGCAGCAGGCGTTGCTGCTGAGCGTGGGCGTTGTGGCGATGGCGGCGTTGCGGCCGCTGCTGCTCAAGCGCCTCGGCGCCGGCAGCGCCTACGCGGCCTGGCTGCTGGCGCCGGTGCTGCTGCTGACGCCCTTTCTGCCGCGCCCCACACAGGAGCCGTTGCGCGTGGTGCTGCAGGCTACGGGCAGCGCTGAGGCGCTGGCCGGGCCTGCGCTGCCGGCACCGCCGCCGGATCAGGCCTTGATCTGGCTGTCGCTGTGGCTTGGCGGCATGGCGCTCGTTGCAGCAACCCAAGCCTGGCGGCAATGGCGCCTGACGCGCCTAGGCCCGCAGCTGCCCGCTGGCAGCAGCCCCGCCCTCGTCGGCCTGCTGCGCCCACAGGTCGCGCTGCCTGCCGATTTCGAACAGCGCTTCTCGCCCGCCGAACGCGAATTGATCCTGGCCCACGAGCAGGTGCACCGCGACCGGCTGGACAACCTCTGGAATCTGCTGGCCTGCACGCTGACGGCGCTGCACTGGTGGAACCCGCTGGCCTGGTGGGCGGCGCGGCGCATGCGGGCCGACCAGGAACTCGCCTGCGATGCCACCGTGCTGGCCAGCCGGCCCAAGGCTCAAGCCGACTACACCCGCGCATTGCTGGCGGCCCATGACCTCACAACCCACGGCGCGCCGCTGGCGAGCCGCTGGGGCACGACCCATCCGCTCGTTGAAAGGATCGCGATGTTGAACCGCCCCCTGCCCCTGAATCGCCGCCGGGCGTTGCTGCTGGCCGCCGGGGTAGCCGGCCTGTCCACCCTGGCGTATGCCGCCGCCAGCCCCGCACCAGCAGGCGGTCGCTTCGTCAAGCTGCAACTGATGGTGGAGCGTAGCCAGGCGAGCGCCGGCAGCGCTGACAGCTGGAAAAGCAGCATCCAGGTCCCGCTGGTCGGCCGCGACGGCGAGCGCATGAAGGTGCGGCTGAACGCCATGCCCGCAGACAAGCCGGGCTGGACGAACGAAGCTCTGTGGATCGAGTTGCAGCCGCAGATCAACAAGGAGGCCAACGCGGTTCTGATCAAGACTCAGATCCGCCGAGGCGACCCCGGCGTAGAACTGGGCCATCCCAGTGTCATGTCCGCCTGGGGCACCAAGGCGCGCATAGAGATCGGCCGGCCGGAGTCCGGCGAGAAGTTCGTTCTGGAGATGACGCCGACGATCCTGCCCACCGACTACCAGCCGCCGAAGAACCTTGGGATACGGGAGGCCGCTACAGTGCCGCCTCCCTGACCCTGCCCTCCCCGCAATGAGCCTCGCCGACCTCCGTTCGGCCCTGAACGCCGAACTGTCGGCCACGCCCGAGTACTACGACTTCAAGGTGCTGCACACCGCCCGCGACGGCGTGCTGTGGCGGGTGACGCTGGAGCCCGGCTATGTGTTCGCTGAAGGCCAGCGGCCCGGCGCGGCGTCGGCGCAGGCGCTGCTGGACGACAGCCTGGATGGCGCCAGTGCCTGGTGGGGCGCGCCGGCCAAGGGAGGCGCCAGCGTGCTGGCCGTGCTGGCCGAGGACGACCAGCTGGTGCTTCAGAACGCCAGCGGCCCGCCGCCGCCGGCCGGGCATCTGATCCGCCTTTACCCCACGCGCTTCCTGAACGCCGTGGCCGATGCCTGGTACGACACACCCTGGGCCGAGCAGGCGCTGGCCTGCCTGCCCGACCTGTCGAAGCCGCAGCCGGTGCACAGCAGCACCGCGCTGACGGGTGAGCCCTTCCGCTGGCTGCGCCCGGCGCAACGCGCGGCGCTGGCGCTGGCCCAGCACAGCAGCGGCTTCCTGTGGGGCCCGCCGGGCACGGGCAAGACGACGACGCTGGGCGTGCTGCTGGCCGAGTACCTCGAGCGCCACCCCCACGCCCGCGTGCTGCTGCTGTCCACCACCAACCAGGCGGTGGACCAGGCCACGCTGGCCGTCGACAAGGCCTTGCAGAAAGGTCGCCGCGAGCATCTGCGCGGCGACGTGCAACGACTGGGCACGCGCTTCGACGCAGCGGCTTACGAAGGCCGCGAGCACCTTCTGCCGACGCAGGACCGCGAGCTCATCTCCCGCCTGGCCCGTGCTGAAGGTCAGCGGCCATCGGCCCGGGATGCGCAGGCGTTGAAGGCCTGGGCCGACCGCGTGGCCGACCTGCGTGACGAGCTGCGCAGCGCGTCGCTGAGGGTGCTGCGGCGCTGCCGGCTGGCCTGCATGACGACGACCCGCGCCGCCTTCACGCTGAAGACGCTGCGCGAACTGAAGCCCGATGGCGAGCCGCCGTTCGACCTGCTGGTGTTCGACGAGGCCAGCCAGGTCAGCCTGGCGCACGCGCTGGTGCTGATGCCGCTGGGCCGCGCGCGGCTGTTCGCGGGAGACCCGCAGCAGCTGTCGCCCGTGCTTCGCAGCGACGACCGCCTGGCTCGCCGCTGGCTGGGCCGCTCGGCGTTTGCGGAGATGCCACGCGGCGGGCCGTCTGTAGCGCTGCTGGACGAGCAATCGCGCATGGCGCCGCCCATCGGTGAGCTCGTCAGCCAGCTCTTCTACGACGGCGCGCTGCGCGTGGCGGCGGATGCCGCTGCATCGCCCAACTGGCAGGCCGCGCGCCAACGGGCATTGGGCGACATCGCCGCCGACGTGCACGTCCGCGTGCACCGCTTGAAGACCGACGGCAGCTGGGTGGCCGCCGAGCGCGGGCCGGTGCGGCGCGAATCGGCCGAGGCGATTGCCGCGCTGCTGGAGCAGGCCCTGGCCAGCGGCCAATGGCGGCCCGAGGAGTTGATCGTGCTGACGCCGTTCCGCGCCCAGCGCGCCCTGATCCGCCAGCGGCTGCGGGTGCGGGGCCTGCCGGAGCAGTTGCGTGTCAGCACCGTGCACCGCGCCCAGGGCAGCGAGGCGCCCGTGGTGCTGTTCGACCCGGCCGACGGCGCCCAGCCCTTCCTGCACGGCGAGGAGGCGCAGCGCCTGCTCAATGTCGGCTTGAGCCGGGCCCAGGCCAAGCTGGTGCTGTTCGTGTCGCCGGCCGATGCCGCGAGCCCGCTGCTGGCGCCGCTGATGCAACGGCTGCGGCTGGCGGGCGACACGCGGGCCGTGACGCCGCTGCTGGCGCTGGCCGGCGAGCCGGGCTTTCCGGCCAACGCACTGGGCCTGCGGGTCAGCGCCGGGCGGCATGAAGGCGAGGTGGCGCGCATCAGCGCCGATGGCCGTCAGTTCTGGCTGGTCAACGCGCGCACCGGCGCGGAGCAGCTGATCGACGTGGGGTTCTGGCGCGAGCGCGCCGCCAGACAAGCCTAGGCAGATCGGGACAGAGCTACTCGCTTCGCCCGGTCGGTCTGTCCCGCAAAGTCGTCAGACGGCTGCCGTTACCAGGATCTCCACCTTCCACTCCGGCCGCGCCAGACCGGCGATGACGGTGGCGCGGGGCGGCGTGTGGCCGGCGGAGACCCAGGCTTCCCAGGCGGTGTTCATGCCGGCGAAGTCGGCGCGGTCGGCCAGGAAGATCTGGGCGCGCAGGATGCGGGCCTTGCTCGTGCCCGCGCGATCCAGCAGCTTGTCGATGGCAGCCAGCACCTGGGCCGTCTGGCCCTCGATGCCGACGGTGGTGTCCTCGGGCACCTGGCCGGCCAGGTAGGCCACGCCGTTGTGCACGGCCATCTCGGACATGCGGGCGCCGACGTCGAAGCGTTCGATTTCTTGCTTGCTCATGATTTCTTGCGGTGTTTCGCGGAAGGGGTGGATTTGACGGTCTTTGATGCAGCGGTAGCGGCCTTTGACCCAAGCTTGCTCTCGGTACCGGCCAGCAGCTTTTTGATGTTGGCCTGGTGGCGCCACACGAGCAGCAGGCCCATGATGATCAGGGCCAGCGCCGTGGGGCCGGCTTCCCAAATGAGCAACTGATACATCGGCGCGAAGGCGGCAGACACGATGGCCGCGAGCGAGGAATAGCGGCTGAACCAGGCAATGATGAGCCAGGTCGCCAGCGTCGCAACCCCTAGCAGGGGGTTCAGGCCGAAGATGACGCCGGCCGCGGTGGCCACGCCCTTGCCGCCCTGGAACCTGAAGAACACCGGGTACAGGTGGCCCAGAAAAGCGGCCAGGCCAACGAGGGCGGCGGTGCCTTCACCCAGGCCGTAAGGTGCGCCCCACAGGTAGACGGCCAGCACGGGCAGGTAACCCTTGAGGGCATCAAACACCAGCGTCAGGACCGCTGCCGCCTTGTTGCCCGAGCGCAGCACATTGGTGGCACCCGGGTTGCCGGAGCCGTAGGAGCGCGGGTCCGACAAACCCATCGCGCGGCTGACGATGACGGCGAAGGACAGCGAGCCGATCAGATAGCCCGCCAGCGCGGCGAGCAGGGGAAGAGCGTTTTGCAGAGCGATGGGCATGGGGCGGCATTGTCATGCAGCCCATGGCACGCACGCGGCTCAGTGGCGCCGTGCTTGCCACCAGGCCTGCAAGCGCCTCGCCTGCTTCAGCAGGAACAGGATGAGGCGGCCCACCGGCTTGCGCAGGAAGGGCACGTCCTCGGCGAGCAGCAGCAGGCCGACGGGCAGCCACTCGATGCCGATGATGGGCATGAACCAGAAGGCTGCGGCCGCCAAGCACAGCAGCGCCGCCGGGATGCGCAGCCAGATGCCCTGCGGGCTGCGCAGCCAGGCCAGCCACCGCGTCGCCCTTGCGGGCAGCACCTCTTCGAGCCGGGCGTAGGCGAGGTCCAGCGTTTCCCGGCCGCTCATGGCCTGCGTTCGTGTCGACATCGGTGCAAGTCTGCAAAGCGCCCCGGCGGCCGCACATCGGAGCGGTCCGGTCGGGCGGTAGGACGAGGCCGCGCGCGGGTTCAGCGGCTGTCGCGACCCACCAGGCGCGGCACCACCGCCAGCACCAGCAGCGCCAGCAAGGCACTCAGCACGGCCGTCGACTCTCGGCCCAGGCCGCATGCGACGCCGATGGCGGCCGTCATCCAGATGCCGGCGGCCGTCGTCAGGCCTTGCACATCCTCCTCGCTGCGGTTCTTGATGATGGCGCCCGCGCCGAGAAAGCCGATGCCCGTGACGATGCCCTGGATGACCCGGCTGAGATCGCCCACAGGCATGCCGCCGAGCTGCGGCACCAGCACGAAGAGGGCCGAGCCCATGGCCACCAGCATGTGGGTGCGGATGCCAGCCGCCTTGCCCTTGTGCTCGCGCTCATAGCCGAGCACACCGCCCAGCAGCGCCGCCAGCAGCAGCCGCGTCAGGATGCGCGTGACCTGTTCTGCATCGGGCGCGTCGGAGAATTCGGAGCGAAGCGTGTCGAGGATGGTCTGCCACATGCCGGCGCCTTGGCAAACGGCACGCCTGCTCCGATTTCAGTTGGCGCAGTTGACGGGCCGCGCGCCGAGCAGTTCGGTCAGCACCTGCGGCGCAATGCCGACGAGGTAGCCGCGCCGCCCGCCGTTGATGCAGATCTTCTCCAGCGCCAGGATGCTGGACTCGACGAACACCGGCATGGCCTTGCGCACGCCAAATGGCGAGGTGCCGCCGACCTGATAGCCGCTGTGCCGCTGCGCCACCTCGGGCTTGCAGGGCTCGACCTTCTTGCACGGGATCTGCCGCGCCAACTCCTTGAGGCTGACCGAGCAGTCGCCATGCATCAGCACGATCAGCGGCTCGGCCTTTTCGTCCTGCATCACCAGCGTCTTGATGACGGCGTGCTCGTCCACGCCGAGTTGCTTGGCCGACTCGGCCGTGCCGCCGTGGTCCACATAGTCGTAGACATGCTCGGTGAAGGCGACGCCGGCGCGCTTGAGTTGCTGGGTGGCGGGGGTCTCGCTGACGTGGGCGGTCTTCTTGCTCATCCCCTGATTCTCGGAGAGGTGAATGATTCTGTTGCAGAGCAACTAATTATTGTTTTACAGTAAGTTTTCTTGTTTTTGCCAGCCGCCATGCCTGACTCCTTCTCCGCCGACGGCCTGCGCCGCATCCGCCGCCTGGCTTGGATCGTGCGGCTGCTGTGCCTCTTCGGCGTCGCGGTCATCGGCACCCTGCCCTTCATCTTCTGGGCCCAGCCCGAGTGGGTGGCCGAGGTGGCGGCCCGCACCTGGAACCTCAGCAAGCTGCAGTTGGACATGGGCTCGCGGCTCTGGGGTCTGGCCGCGTCCATGGTGCCCACCACGGTCAGCCTGTTCACGCTGTGGCAGATGTGGGCGCTGTTCGGCTGCTTTGCCCAGGGCGAACTGCTGGCGCGCCAGCCGGCCCAGCATCTGCGCCGCCTGGGCCTGGGCCTGTGCGCCACGGCCGCCGCCCAGCCACTGGGCCACACGCTGGCCATCCTGGCGGTGACCTGGGGCAACCCGGTGGGTGAACGCCAGTTCTGGTTCGGGCTGTCGTCCGACCACTACCTGGCTCTGCTGTTCGGGCTGCTATTGCTTGCTCTTGCGCAAGTCCTGCACGAAGCCGCACGCGTTGCCGACGAGAACGCCGAGTTCATCTGATGCCCATCGTCGTCACCCTCGACGTCATGCTCGCGCGCCGCAAGATGCGCTCGCGCGAGCTGGCCGAGCGGGTGGGCATCACCGAGGCGAATCTGTCCCTGCTGAAGAGCGGCAAGGTGCGCGGTGTGCGCTTCGACACGCTGTCGCGCATCTGCGAGGTCCTGCAATGCCAGCCCGGCGACCTGCTGGCCTGGGAGGCCGGCCCGGAGCCCGACGACGACGACGCGGGCTGACCCCGCGCACCACCCACTGTTCCTTCCCCACTTGCCACCGCTTATGCGACCTTTGCTGCTGCCCGCCCTGTTGCCCGCCCTGTTGCTCGCCACCGTTACCGCCTCCGCCCAGACCCCGACCCCGACCGAAGTCCTGCCCACCGTCAGGACGGAACTCAAGCGCGACAGCAATGTCCTGCCCTATGGTCAGATCAACAGCCTGCTCACCAAGCTTCGCCAGCATGGCGAGGGCCTGTTCCGCATGGACTTCAAGGTCCTCGTCGACAAGAGCCCCATTCCGGCCGCCGATATCCGCCTGGCGGTGCGAAGCGACGACGCCGACTACCCCATCAAGCTCGACGGCGAAGGCCGCTTCGACCTGCCGCTGTTGCCCGAGGCCGAGGCCAAGACGGCCGACATCGCCACCAACGTGCCCAAGGGCAAGATGCCCGTCCAAGGCCTGCTCGAGCTGACCACACCGCCCGAGCAGCTCAGCATGGCCAAGGTGCGCCAGGTCATGCGCGTGGCGCACACCTTGCGCGAGGAGCTGCTGCCCTGGTATTTGCGCTGGCTGTTCCCGCGCATCCAGGGCGTGCGCATCTGCAGCCCCACGCCGACCTGGGAGCTGGAGTGGCAGGAGAACGGCAAGCTGCTGGGCCTGCCCCTGCCCCAGGCCGCCAATGAGCGCGAGCCCGGCACGAAGAAGGGCGAGAAGAGCCGCCCCTGCGCCGTGCTGACCGGCCAGGAGAACTGGCCCGACGCCGCCCGCCTGCTGCCGCCGGCCGACACCAAGTTGAGTGTGAAGCTGTAGCGCTGTGAACCCCCGCTGGCTCGCCCGCATCCTCGTCGTGGCGCTGCACGCGGCGCTGCTGGCGGCGCTGTGGCTGCACCAGCCCCGCAGCCTCGATGCCGACGTGGAGCGGCACAGCGTGACCGTCAGGCTGATCCTGCCCAAGCAGCGCGTGCCGCCGCCGCAGCAGCCCGATGGCCCCCGGGTCAAGCCGCTGCCGAGCCCGGCCGCTGCGCCGGTCATCACGCCGCCGCCCTTCAGCGTCGAGGCAGCAACGCCGGCTGATGCGGACACAGCCGTCGCGCCGACGGCCGCCGCTGCTCCAACCGCCGAGCCGCTCCGCAGCACGCTGCGCCTGACGCTGCCGCCCGGTTATGCCGCGTCGTCCGCAGCTGCGCGCAACCCGGCGCTCGATGACCCGCGCAGCAACACGCCGCGCTTGACGCTGGAGGACCGCATCGCCGACGCCACCGGCGGCGCTGGAGCCTGGGTCGAAGAGCAGACCAGCGAGAACCGCTCCCAGGCCGTCGGCGCGCTGGGCGAGCACCGCACCGTCATGCGCCGCGGCAACACCTGCGTCGAGATCTTTCGCTCGCGCATCTCGGACACCGATCCCTTCAATGCCAACGTCGCGCCGCGGGCCGGCAAGATGGTGGGCAAGCCGTACAAGTGCAGGTGAGCCGTCGCGTCAACTGGCCCTAGACTCCGCGCCAAACAATCAGGGAGGGATGGCCAGCATGCTGCTGACCACGGAAGCCGTACTCGCGCTCGCACCGGATGCCGCCTCGGCCAAGGCCGCCCATGGCCTGGTCAGGCCGTCGCAATGGCCCACGCTCGGTGCCAACGATGCGGCCGTCTGGGGTGAATGCCAGGGCAGCGGCGCCAAGCCCTACCAGACCCAGGTCGACCTCGCCGGCCCCGCCTTCCGCTGCTCCTGCCCCAGCCGCAAGTTCCCCTGCAAGCATGGCCTGGCGCTGCTGCTGATGCGCGCCCAGCACGCGGCCGAGTTCGCCAGCGGCGACGCGCCGGCCTGGGTGGCCGAGTGGCTGGCCAGCCGCAGTGAGAAGGCCGAAAAGCACGCCGAGAAGCAAGCGGCCAAGCTTGCCGATGCGCCACCGGCCGACCCCGCCGCCGGCGACAAGCGCGAAGCCCAGCGCTGGCAGCGCATCGAGGCCGCCGCGCAGGACCTGCGGCGCTGGCTGGCCGACCAGATCGCGCGCGGCCTCGGCGCCCTCGACGACACCGCGCTGCAAGCCTGGGCGACGATGGCGCGCCGCATGGTGGATGCACAGGCGCCGGGCCTGGGCCAGCGCATCCAGATCGCCGCCGCCGGCGTTCGGCGCGGCGCCGATTGGCCCGAACAGACCTTGGCGCGCCTCGGCCTGCTGCAGCTTGCCTGCGAGGGATTGAGCCGGCGCAGCCTGCTCACCGCAGGGGAACAGGCCGACCTGCGTGTCGTCGCCGGCTGGCCCATGGACCGCGACGAGGTGCTGGCCCACGGCCCTCGCCAGGCCGACCGCTGGACCGTGCTCGGCTGCGTGACCGAAGAGCGGGACGACCGCCTCAGTGAGCGCCGCGCCTGGCTGCACGGCGAGCGCAGCGGCCGGCGCGCCTGGCTGCTGGACCACGCCTTCGGCGGCCGCGGCTTCGAGCAGGCCTGGGTCAGCGGCAGCGCGGTCGAGGCCACGCTGGCGTTCTTCCCGAGCAGTGACAGCAGCGGCCTGCGCGCCCTGCTCGTGGACAGCGCCACGCCGGCCGGCAACGCCCGCTGGCCTGTCGCGCAGGCGGCCGACGAGTTCCTCGCCGTGGCCCGGCGCGTGGCCGGCTGCCCGTGGGTGGGCCTGCATCCCGTGGTGCTGAATGACGCCCTGCCGTTGCGCCATGGCGAGCGGCTGCTGCTCATCGTCGACGGCCGCGCGCTGCCGCTGAGCTTGAGCGACACCGACGTCTGGACGCTGCTGGCCACCTCCGGCGGCCGGCCCCTCAGCGTGGCGGGCGAATGGAACGGCCAGTCCTTTGCGCCGCTGACGGCCTGGCAAGGCAGCGACCTGCTGTGGCTGAGGAGCGCCGCATGAGCGGTGCGTGGACCGCCCTGCTGCCGGCCGCCACCGTCGGCACGGACCGCCAACCCGGCCCGTGGCCGCTGCCGCCTGGCGACATTGGCGCGCTGGCCCGCCAGGCCGTTGAAGGCGCCGAGCCCGCCACCGGCCTGCTGCGCGCCGCCGCCGTGCTGGCCACCTGCGCACTGGCCGGCGCGCAAGGCCCGCTGTGGGCCGAGCCGCTGCCGGCCGCCGCGCCCAGCGACACGCTGCCCGCGCTCGCCCTGGGGCCGGTGTTCGGCGCGCTGACCCAGGTCCTGTTCGACGGTCCGCAGCGGCTGCAACACGAGGCCTTGCTGATCCTGGCGCGAGCCGGGCTGCGTCTGCCTGAGAACCTGCTGCCGCAGGCGCTGGAGCTGGGCCGGCGCTCAATCGCACTGCGAGCACCGCTGCTGGCCGTGCTCGGCGAGCGCGGCCTGTGGCTGGCGGCGCAGCGCGCAGACTGGGCCTTTGCCGCCGGCACCAGCGCGGCAACGAACGACGGCGATACCGCCTGGACCGACGGCACGCTGGAACAGCGCCGCGCCTGGTTCACGCTGGCCCGCCAGGCCGACCCCGCCGGCGCGCGCGAGCGGCTGAAAGCGGCCCTGCCCGAGTTGCCCGCCCGCGAGCGCGCCGACCTCGTCGCTGCACTGGCGACCAGTCTCGGCCCTGACGACGCGGCGCTGCTGGACTCACTGCGCAGCGACCGCAGCCGCGAGGTTCGCCAGACCGCGCTGCAACTGCTGCTGCGCCTGCCCGAGGCCGCCCACCCGCAGCGCGCCGCAGCAAGGCTGGCGCCGCTGCTGACCTTGGAGCGCGGCCTGCTGCGCAAGCGCTGGGTCATCGATGCGCCCACCGCGCCGGGCAGCGACTGGAAGGCCGACCAGCTCGACGCCACACGGCCGCAGCAGCATTCGCTTGGCGAGCGCGCCTGGTGGCTTTATCAGCTGGTGGCCCAGGTGCCGCTGGCCTGGTGGCGCACGCACACCGGCATGGCGCCGGCCGAGCTGCTCGCTTGGGCTGCCGGCACCGACTGGACCGAAGCGCTGCTGCGCGGCTGGGCCGACGTGCTGTTCGCCGCGCCGTCCGACGACTGGTGCGATGCCTTGCTCGACCACTGGCCGCCCGGCCTGCGTGAAGACCCGGCCCGCGTGCTGGGCCTGCTCCCGCCCGCCGCCCGCGACCGTCACCTGCTGCGATACGCGCGCGCTGGCTCGCAGCCTGTGGCGACCGTGCTCAGCCACGCGCTGACCGCCTGCCCACCCGGACAGGCGCTGTCGGCCGAGCTCTCCGGCCTGCTGGCGCGCGCGCTGCAAGCGCAAGTCCGCGACGGCGCGCTGAACACCGACTATGGCCTGCGCGGCTCGCTCGCCGAGTTCGCCTGCGCGGCCCACGCCGACAGCCTGGACACGCTGGCCGCGCTGCCCCGCCGCGCCGACGAAACCCCTTCCTGCGCCGAGGCGCTGCTCACGGTCGAACGCATCGTGAGCGCGCGTCGCGCCCTGCACACCTTGACTGCGACGAGGACGCCATGACCCCGAATGTTCTGCGCCAGCACGCCGAGATCCAGTTCGCCGAAGAACTGGCCGAACTCAAGCGCGCCGACACCCGCCAACGCCCGGCCAACTGGGAGCTGTCGCCCTGGGCCGTGGTGCGCTACCTGATGGGCGGCCGGCTGGACAACGGCTTCGAGCTGAGCGCCAAGTACATCGGCGACGCCCGGCTGATGGAGATCGCCGTCGCCACGCTGGCCACCGACCGCGCGCTGCTGCTTTATGGCGTGCCGGGCACCGCCAAGTCGTGGGTGTCGGAGCACCTGGCTGCAGCCATCAGCGGCGACTCGACGCGCTTGATTCAAGGCACCGCCGGCACCAGCGAGGAGCAGCTGCGCTACGGCTGGAACTACGCGCAGTTGCTGGCCCACGGCCCCTCCGAGGCGGCCCTGGTGCCCAGCCCGCTGATGCAGGCCATGCGCGCCGGCAAGATCGCCCGCGTCGAGGAGCTGACGCGCATCCCCGCCGACGTGCAGGACAGCCTCATCACCGTGCTGTCCGAGAAGACGCTGCCCATCCCCGAGCTGGGCAGCGAGGCGCAGGCGGTGCGCGGCTTCAGCGTCATCGCCACCGCCAACAACCGCGACAAGGGCGTCAACGAGTTGTCGGCAGCGCTGAAGCGGCGCTTCAACACCGTGGTGCTGCCGGTGCCGGCCAGCGCGGCCGACGAGATCGCCATCGTCACCAAGCGCGTGGGCGAGATGGGCCGCGCGCTGGAGCTGCCGGCCGAGCCGCCGGCGCTGAAGGAGGTACAGCGCGTGGTGCAGATCTTCCGCGAGCTGCGCAGCGGCCAGACCGAGGACGGCAAGACGCGCATCAAGTCGCCGAGCTCGACGCTGTCCACCGCCGAGGCCATCTCGGTCATCAACAGCGGCATGGCGCTGGCCGGCCATTTCGGCGACGGCGTGCTGCGGCCGGCCGACATGGCGGCCGGGCTGATCGGCGCCGTCATCAAGGACCCGGTGCAGGACCAGGCGGTGTGGACTGAGTACCTGGAAACGGTCGTCAAGGAACGCGGCGACTGGAAGGACCTGTACCGCGCGTTCCGCGAGCTGAATTGAACGTGGCGCACCTCTTCGGCATCCGCCACCATGGCCCGGGTTGCGCGCGCAGCCTGGTGCGGGCGCTGGACGCGCTGAAGCCCGACTGCGTGCTGATCGAAGGCCCGCCCGAGGCTGAAGCGCTGCTCGGCGCGGTGCTGCACGAGGGCATGGTGCCCCCCGTGGCGTTGCTGAGTTATGCGCCGGACGAACCGGGCCGCGCCGTCTACCACCCCTTCGCCGAGTTCTCGCCCGAATGGCAGGCGCTGCGCTGGGCCGCCACCGCAGCCGTGCCGGCGCGCTTCATCGACCTGCCAGTCGCGCAGTCGCTGGGCCGTGAGCGCGAGGAGGCCACCACCGAGCTGCGCGCCGACCCGCTCAGCCGCCTCGCCGAAGCCGCCGGCTACGGCGATGGCGAGGCCTGGTGGAACGACCAGGTGGAGGAGCGCGGCGACGGCGAGCATCTGTTCGCCGCGATTGCCGAAGCGATGACCGCGCTGCGTACCGATGCCGGCGAAAGCGACCCGCGCGACCTGCTGCGCGAGGCCCACATGCGCCAGTGCCTGCGTGCGGCCAAGAAGGAAGGTTTCGAGCGCATCGCCGTCGTCTGCGGTGCCTGGCATCTGCCGGCGCTGCAGGCCGACGTGACCGCCAAGGCGGACGCCGCGCTGCTGAAGGACGCCCAGGCCGGCCAGAAGAAGCTCAAGATCGCCTGCACCTGGGTGCCGTGGACCTATCGCCACCTGACGCGCGCCAGCGGCTACGGTGCCGGCATCGCCTCGCCCGGCTGGTACGAGCACCTGTGGGCCAGCACGGCGGGCGACCAGCCGCGCGCCATCGGCTGGCTGGCCCGCGTGGCCGCGCTGATGCGCTCGCGCGACCTGGACTGTTCCTCCGCCCATCTCATCGAAGCCGCGCGGCTGGCCGACGCACTGGCCGCGCTGCGTGGCCGCCCGGCGCCGGGGCTGGAGGAGTTGCACGAGGCCACGCGCACGGTGCTGACGCTGGGCGACGACGCGGTGCTGCGCTTCGTCGCCGATGCCCTCGTCGTGGGCGACCGCTTCGGCCAGGTACCGCCCGACGTGCCCACCGTGCCGCTGCAGCGCGACCTGGAGCAGACGCAGAAGAGCCTGCGCCTGAAGGCCGAGGCCCTGCAGAAGACGCTGGACCTGGATTTGCGCCAACCCAATGACCTGGCGCGCAGCCATCTGCTGCACCGGCTGCAGTTGCTGGACCTGCCGTGGGGTGCGATCAGCAGGCTCGGCCGCTCGGCGCGCGGCAGCTTCCACGAGGTGTGGACGCTGCAATGGCAGCCCGAGTTCGCGCTGCGCCTCATCGAGGCCAGCCGCTGGGGCCAGACGGTGGCACAGGCCGCCACGAACTGCGCCGTCGAACGCAGCGCCGAAATCGAGAAACTGGCCGACCTGTCCGCACTGGTGGACCGCGTGCTGCTGGCCGACCTGGAAGGCGCCGTGGCCGCCACCACCCGCGCACTGGAGGACCGTGCTGCGCTGACCGGCGACGCCGCCCAGCTGCTGGCCGCGCTGCCGTCGCTGGCCAACGTCTTCCGCTACGGCAATGTGCGCCAGACCGATGCGGCCATGGTGGGCCATCTGCTCGACGGCCTGATCGTGCGCGCCGCGCTGGCGCTGCCGCTGGCCTGCACCGCGCTGGACGGCACGGCCGCCGAGGCACTGCGCGAGCACCTGCTGGCCGCCCATGCCGCCATAGGCCTGCGTGCGGGCGAGGCGCAGAGCGCCGCCTGGCGCCAGGCGCTGGAGCAACTCGCCGGCCTGCCAACCGCCCACGAGCTGCTGCAAGGCCTGGCCACGCGGCTGCTGCTTGACGGCGGCGACTGGGGCAGCGAGCGTGTGGCGCAGCAGCTGTCGCTGCACCTGTCTTCCGGCGCGCCGGCAGCCGATGCGGCCGCGTGGCTGGACGGGTTCCTGAACCGCAATGCTGTCGTGCTGCTGAATGACGACGCGGTATGGCACCTCGTCGACGACTGGCTGGCGGCCTTGAGCGAAGACCACTTCATCGGCGTGCTGCCGCTGGTGCGGCGCAGCTTCTCCCACTTCGCAGCCGGTGAGCGGCGCGACCTGGGCACACGCGCCGCGCGTGGCGCCGTGACGGCTCAAGTGAGCGGTGCTGCCGACTGGGACGAGGCCCGCGCCGTACTCCCCCTGCCGCTGTTGCGGCGCCTGCTGGATCTGCATTCATGAGCGCAGCGCCGGGCCGCCCCAAGCAAGTTCGCTCCCGCTTGGCGGGAGAGGCCGCAGGCCGAAGGGTGCACAAATGAGCACGGACGACACCGAACGCCTGCGCCGCTGGCGCCTGGTGCTGGGCAGCGAGGCCGAGGCCGCCTGCGGTGGCCTGCAAGGCCCGGCGCAGGAGATGGACCGCGCGCTGACCGCGCTGTACGACCCGCAAGGCCCCGGCGGCCTGCAGTCGCGCCGCGGCGGTCGGGACAAGTCGGCGCCCAGCGTGGCGCGCTGGCTGGGCGACATCCGCAACTACTTCCCGAGCCAGGTGGTGCAGGTCATGCAGCGCGACGCGCTGGAGCGGCTGAACCTGCGCGACATGCTCCTGCAGCCCGAGATGCTGAACGCCGTGCAGCCCGACGTGCACCTCGTCGCCCAGCTGATGGCGCTGTCGCGCGTCATCCCGGCCGGCACCAAGGACACGGCGCGGCTGGTCGTGAAACGCGTCGTCGACGAGCTGATGAGGCGCCTGGACGAGCCGCTGCGCTCGGCCATCAGCGGCGCGCTGGACCGCAGCCAGCGCAACCGCCGGCCGCGCCACGCCGAGATCGACTGGCACCGCACCATTCGCGCCAACCTGCGCCACTGGCAACCGGCCTACCGCACCATCGTGCCGCAAACGCTCGTCGGCTACGGCCGCAAGGCGCGGCGGCCGCAGCGCGAGGTGGTGCTGTGCATCGACCAGAGCGGCTCCATGGCCAACTCCGTCGTGTACGCCAGCATCTTTGGCGCGGTGATGGCGTCCCTGCCGGCCGTGGCCACCCGGCTGGTCGTCTTCGACACAGCCGTCGTCGACATGACCGAGCAGTTGCACGACCCGGTGGAGCTGCTGTTCGGCGTGCAGCTGGGCGGCGGCACCGACATCAACGGCGCGGTGGGCTATTGCCAATCCGTCATTCGCGAACCACGCAACACCATCCTCGTGCTGATCTCGGACCTGTTCGAGGGCGGCGTGGAGGCAGGCCTGTTGAAGCGCGCGGCCGAGCTGGTGGAGAGCGGCGTGCAGTTCGTGGCGCTGCTGGCGCTCAGCGACGAGGGCGCGCCCTCGTATGACCACGGCCTGGCCGCCAAACTGGCAGCCCTGGGCGTGCCGTCGTTCGCCTGCACGCCGGACGCCTTTCCCGGCCTGATGGCCGCGGCCATCCGGCGCGACGACATCGCGGCCTGGGCGGCCGGCCAGGGCATGGTCACGCAGCAGAAGGCCCGGTGATTGAAGGTGCAATTGAATCGGTTCAGTTGACAATTTATTGAGCAAACGCTTGTTTATCGCCTGATTCCGAATCAATAGAGTGCGGCCATCGACCATCCACCCGCTGAGGAATCCCGATGAAAAGCCGCACCCTCCTGCCCCTGGCCCTCCTGCCCGCAGCCATGACGCTAGGCGTCGTTGCCACCGACGTTGCCGCGCAGCCAGCGCCGCCGCTGACCGTGCAGGTCTACAACGCTGACGGGGCGAGCTTCCACGTCAATGCCGTGCTGGTGGCCGGCAAGACCGATGCGGTGCTGCTCGACACCGGCTTCACGCGGGCCGATGCGCTGCGCATCGCGGCGATGGTGCTGGACAGCAAGAAGACGCTGAAGACCGTCTACATCAGCCAGGCCGACCCGGACTACTACTTCGGCATCGAGGTGATCAAGCAGTATTTCCCGGATGCCCGGGTCGTCACGACGGCGCCCACGCTGAAGAAGATCGAGGCGACGCTGGCCAACAAGCTGCAGGTCTGGGGCCCGCGCATGGGCGCCAACGCACCGAAGCAGGTGCCGCTGCCCGAAGTGCTGGCCGGCAACACGATCAAGCTGGAAGACCAGGTGCTCGAGATCCGAGGGCTGGATGACAGCCTGCCGCACCGCAGCTATGTCTGGATCCCGTCGATCAGGACGATTGCCGGCGGCGTGAACGTGTACGCCGGGCTGCATCTGTGGACGGCCGACGCGCAGAGCGTGCAGGAGCGCGCCGACTGGGCCGGCAAGCTGGGCACCATGGCCGCGTTGAAGCCCGTGACGGTGATCCCGGGTCACAGCCTGCCCGGCCAGAAGCAGGACGCCTCGCAGCTGGCCTGGAGCCAGGCCTACCTGACCCGCTACGAGCATGAACTGCCTAAGGCCGCCAACAGCGCCGCGCTGATCGAGGCCATGAAGAAGGCCTACCCGGACGCCGGCTTGGGTATCGCGCTGGAGATCGGCGCCAAGGTCAACAAGGGCGAGATGAAGTGGTGAGCCAAGCAACGGTCTCCGATGCACAACGCATGAGCACGATATGAACACCCCGACCCTGCACTACATCTACGATCCGCTGTGCGGCTGGTGCTACGGCGCCGCGCCACTGGTGCGCGTGGCCCGCGACACGCTGACTGTGCAGGCCCACGGCGGCGGCATGATGGCGGGCGCCGCGCGCCGCCAGGTCACGCCCGAGTTGCGGTCATTCGTCATGACGCATGACCGCCGCATCGCCCAGGCCAGCGGCCAGCCCTTTGGGCCGGGCTACTTCGAGGGCCTGCTGCGTGATAACGACGCGGTGCTGGACTCGGCGCCGCCGATCACGGCCATGCTGGCTGCCGATGAGCTGGCCGGCCTGGGCTTAGACATGCTGGCGCGCCTGCAGCGGGCCCACTACGTCGATGGCCAGCGCATTGCCGACGTCGCCGTGCTCACGCGGCTGGCAGCCGAGTTGGGCATCAGCGCCGACGCCTTCGGCAGCGCGTTTCAGCGCTTGCAGGGCGCCGCCACGCAAGCCCATATCGAGCAGAGCCGGGCGCTGCTGGCGCGCGTCGGCGGCCGCGGATTCCCGACCTTCGCGCTCGAACACGGCGGCCGCTTCACGCTCGTGGACATCAGCCCCTACCTCGGCCGGCCGCAGGCATGGCAGGCCTGGCTGACTGAACAATTGAGCGGCACCGATGAAGTGGCCGAGCTGGGCACGCTGCCGGTCTGCGGCATCGATGGCTGCACGCCATGAACGAGGCGCGTCCCGCTGATCTCCGCCCGGTCCTGGCCCACCTCCGCGCGGGGCAGTGGACCGAGGCGCACGACCTCGTGCAGCACGACGACTCGCCGCTGGCCGCGTGGCTGCATGGCATCCTGCACATCCAGGAGGGTGACCTGGAGGACGCCGAGTACTGGTACGGCAAGGCCAACCGGCATTTCCGCAGCCGCGGCACGCTGGCCGAGGAGCTGGACCACTGGGACGCCGCGCTGCGGAGCGCCACACCGCGCTGAGCGACCCACGCCGGACCACGCGGTGGCGTCTAGGCGCGGCCCGCGGTTTGCACCGGCACGTGGATCTCGACAAGCGAGCTGGCGTCATCCGGGCAGAAGGCCTCGCCGTAGCGCTCAAGCATCGGGCCGTCGCCCTGCACCAAGCCGGACGCCGGCAGCAGGCGCTCGAAGATCTCGCCGAAGCCCGCCGCCAGGCCCGACAGCGGATACGCGAAAACGGCGTAGCGGCCGGCCGGGATGGCGAGCCGCACCATGCCTTGGGGCGGCGGGCCTTCACCTGCCACCGCCACCGCGGCCATGTAGTCCAGCTGGCCTGCTGCGCCGGCCATGACGCCATAGGTGACACCAGGCTCGGTCCGGCCGGCAATGCCGGCCATGCGTGCCACGAACCTGGGCCACAGGGCGGGGATGTCGGGCGACATGGGCACGGTGCGGATCTGCATGCCGACGACGGTGAACGCAGGGCGTTCAACGATGTTGAGACTCATGAGGCACTCCTGGAAGTTGGCAAGGCGGCGGGGGCCGCCTTCTGACGACGACTGGGCGGCGGCGTTCTCGACAACCGATGCAGCAATTTATGCAACGCACGTGGACCCGGCAACACCCTAGGCTGCACCAACGCCGACCGGCACGCCGCCGGCTTCGTCCAGCAGGGCTCAGGTGATGAGGGCGGCGCCGCGACGGCGCAGCGGCGGCTGGCGCAGCAGCACCAGCGTGAACAGGGCGGCGCCCAGCGCCAGCGCCCAGGCGGCGGCAGCCGGCAGCGCCAGCAGTGTGGCGGCCAGCACGGCGAGGAAGACCGCCTTGGCCGCCGTGCCGTCCAGGTAGCCGCCCAGGAAGCGGCAGGCCACGGCCGCGCCTTGCCGGCCATGCAGGCCGTGCAAGGTGCTCATGCCCACCACGGGCAAGGCTGCCAGCAGACCGCAATGGCTCGGCCCGCCCATCTGGACCAACGCGCCGATCAGCGCGGTCAGCAGCGCAGACACACCTGCAGTCAGCAGCAGCTCGCGATGCCAGCGGCCGGGCCGCGCCGCGGTGGCGGCAGGCTTGGGCATCAGCCGCAGGGCCAGCGCGCTCAAGGCCGCAGCCAGCACCAGGCCGCCCATCACGCTGCCGCCCAGCCAGGGCTGCAGCAGCACGACGCCCAGCGCGCCCGCCGCCAGGCCGGCGGCCAGGCAGCGCCACGGGCCATGGCGCAGGCTCAGGCGGCCGTAGACGAGCACGAGCAGCGGCGTCAATGCCGTGCACAGCAAGGCCGACGTGGCGGCCTTGGCCGCAAAGGGCGCGCCCTGCTCCACGCCCAGCCAGAACAGCGCGGGCGCCGACGTCAGCGGCAGCGCGGCGGCCAGGCCGCCGAAGCGCGGGCCGGCGCGCCGCAGCAGCACCAGCAGGCCGGCGACGACGACCGCGGTGGCGAAGGCTTTGAGCATCAGGTCCATCGAGATCTCCCTTGGGCCTGTGGACGGCCCTCAGATGACTCAACGGATTGCGGCCCGGGCGCCTATCAGCCGTCTTTCATGAATCGAAGGCGCCAGGGCGACGCGGCGGCGTGGGCGGCTGCGGCTGGCGCCAGCAGGCGCCGAAGGGCCCGCACTTCGTCGGCCAGGCCGGCTTCGCGCAGCCGCCGCTGGTGCACCAGGCCGAAGGGCAGCAGCCCGGCATGGCCAGGCACCAGGCTGGCCTGCAGCGCCGCCCACGACTCTCGGCTCCAGCGCAGCGCCGCCGCGGCGTCGCCCGCGCGCTCGGCCAGCGCGGCGCGCAGGCGCAGGGCGTGTGCCTGCTGGCTCTCGTTGAGCGGCTGGCGCTGCAGCGCGTCGAGCCGGTCCGGCAGGCCGTCGGTGCCGGGCGCGCGGGCCAGGGCCAGCTCCACACCCAGCAGTTCGGCGAACAGGCGGTCGGTATCAGCCGGCTTGCGGCTGGCGCGCTCGGCCCAGAGCGCGTCGAACACCGTCTGCGCCTCGGCCAACTCGCCCTGCAGCAGCAGCCAGCGCAGCAGGTTTGTGCGGGCGGGCTGCACGAACGCGGCGTCGCTGCGGCCCGACACGCGCAGCCGCTCGGCCACCGATGACCGCAGCAGCTCACCGGCCTCGGCATCGCCCACCGCCATCAGCTGCTTGCCCAGGTTGTGCTGGACCATGGCGAGCCGGCGGCTCGGCTTGCCGCCGGCGAGCCCCTCCTCGATCGCCAGGCCGCGGCGCAGCGTGAGCCCCGCCGCGGCCGTCTCGCCGGCATCGAGCTCGATCGTGCCCAGCTCGTTCAGCGCCAAGCCCACGTGCTCGTTCTGCGGGCCCCACACCGCTTCGCGGGAGACCACGGCCTCGCGCATCAGGCGCAGGGCTTCGGGGAACTGACGCCGGTCAGCAAGCAGCCGGGCCAGCTGGGTCTGGGTGTCCAGCGCCGTGTCGGAGCGCGGACCGAGGGTCTGCTGCATGGCCGCCAACCCGCGGCGAAAGAGAGACTCAGCCCCAGCCAGGTCGCCGCGCTTGACCGCCAGGCGGGCCAGGTTGTGCAGCAGCGAGCCGGTGCTTTCGTTCGGCTGGACCGGTGCCTTCTGATAACGCGCCAGCGACGACTGCAGCAGCGGCTCGGCCTCGGCGAAGCGGCCGCTGTTCGTCAACGCGACGCCGAGCCGGTTCTCGATGGTGGCCAGCAGCGCCTCGTCGGCGGGCTGCAGCGCCTGCGCCAGCACAAGGGCGCGCTGGCCGGCGATGACGCCTTCATCGCTACGGCCGCTGTTGGCAAGCATCAGCACGCGCCGGGCCTGCAGGCGGGCCTCGCGGTCGGGCGGAAGGTCGCCCGTCTTCAACGCCTCGTCGAAGGCCTCCAGCGCCTTGGGGAAGGCGCCCAGCCGGTCGTAGACATCGCCCAGCACCTCCAGCAGCCGGGCGCGCTGGGCCGGCTGCGCCTGCAGCTGGGCCTCCAGCCTAGCGCGACCACGGTCGAGCAGCTCGCGGGCGGTCATGTCATGCCGGCTGCCGACCTGGCTCGGGTCGGCGCCCTCGAACAACGAGACGACGAACTCGCTGACCTCGCGCGTGGTGACCACCTCCTGCTGTGCGCGGTCGCGCTCCAGCACCAGCCGGTGCGTGAAGGCGGCGCTGCCAGCCAGCACCAGCCCGCCGGTCAAGGCCCAGGGCCAGCGCCGCCGCAGCCATTTGCCGAACCGGTAGGCCGGGCCGCTGGTGCGCAGCGCCGCCAGCGGCGCGTGGTGGCGCAGGCGCTGCAGGTCGTCCAGCAAGGCGGGCACGCCGGCGTAGCGCCGGGCCGGCTCGGCGGCGCAGGCGCAGTCGATCAGCGCGCGCAATTCCCGGGCGCGGCGCCCTGCCTGGGCGGTGGCCAGGCGCTCCAGCAGGCGGCCCAGCGCAAACACGTCCCAGGCCGGCGCGGGGTGGTCACCGGCCAGCTGCTCGGGCGGCGCGAAGCCCGGCGTGGCTGCGGGGCTGAAGTCCTGCGCGTCGCCCTGCCCGGCGAGCTGGGCGATGCCGAAGTCCAGCAGGCGCACCTGGCCCTCGCTGTTGACCAGCACATTGCCCGGCTTGATGTCGCAGTGGATGACCAGGCGCGCATGCGCATGCGCCACCGCGCCGCAGACCTCCTCGAACAGCAGCAGCCGCGCATCCAGCCCCAGGCCCTGCGCGTCGGCGTGGGCATCGATGGGCTGGCCGTCGACGTACTCCATGACGAGATAGGGCTGGCCGGCCGGCGTGGTGCCGCCGTCGAGCAGCCGCGCGATGTGCGCGTGGTTCAGCGACGCGAGGATCTGCCGCTCGCGCGCCAGGCGCGCCAGCCCCTCCTGCCCGCTCCAGCCGCGCAGCAGCTTGACGGCCGCGCGCTGGCGGTAGTGGCCGTCATCGCGCTCGGCGCTGAACACGAGGCCCATGCCGCCTTCGCCCAGCGGCTCGCCGATCAGCCAGGCGCCGAGGCGGTCGCCCGGATGCAGCTCGGGCGCCTGCAACGCCTGGGCGGCCTGGGCTAGCGGCAGCGAGAAGCGCGTCGGCTCGGTGGCGTGGCCCAGCAGGCGCAGCACGCGGGCGGCCTCCTCGGGTGTGGCATCGGTCTGCTCGCGCAGCGCGCGCGCCGGGTCGGCGGTGTCGGCGACCGTGTTGAACAGCGACTTGATGCGGCCGAGGCTGCTCACGCTTCGAGCGAGCGGCCAAGCTGCTCGGACAGCCAGGCGCGGGCGAAGCGCAGTTCGCGGTCCACGGTGGGCACCGAAACGCCGAGCACCTCGGCGATCTCGTCGCGCTGCAGGCCGCCGAAATAGGTCAACTCCAGCACCTCATGGGCGCGCGGGTCCTCGGCCAGCAGGCGGGTGAGCAGCTGATCCAGCGTCAGCAGGTCGGCCACCCAGCTGTCTTCGCCGTGCGCCGACAGCGTGTAGGTGACCCGCCGCCAGGCGGCCTCGCCGTGGCCGCCGCGCTTGTCGGCCTGCCGGGCGCGGGCATGGTCGACCATGACACTGCGCATGGCCGTGCTGACGGTGGCAAAGAAATGACTCCGGTCCTGCCAGGCCGGCGGGTTCTCCATCAGCTTCATCAGTGCTTCCTGAAGCAGGTCGCCTGCGGCCAGGGAGGGTGTCTCGACGCCCCGCAGCCGCGAGGTGGCGAGCCGGCGCAACTCGCCTTCGAGCTGCCCGACGAGCCGCGCAAAGGCGTCGCGGTTGCCCGCTTTCCAGGCGTGCAGCAAGCGGGTCACGGTTGCGTCGCCGGGCGTGTCGGGGGTCGGGCTCACCATGGCTTCATGCTGCCACAAGTGGAACGACCGCCAGGCCGTGCGTTGCAAGCTAGGTGACGGCTGCGGCCTGCTCGCGCAGGCGCAGCACGCGGCGCTGCACCTTGCCCGTTGTCGTCATCGGCAGCTCGGCGATGAACTCGATTTCCTTGGGGTATTCGTAGGGCGCCAGTCTTGCCTTGACGTGCGCCTGCAGCGCCTTCACCAGCGCCTCGTCACCGTTGTGGCCCTCCGCCAGCACGACATAGGCCTTCACCAGCGCGCCGCGCTCGGCGTCCGGTTTGGGCACCACGGCTGCGTTGGCGACGGCCGGGTGCTTGAGCAGGCAGTTCTCTATTTCCCCAGGGCCGATGCGGTAGCCGGCGCTCTTGAAGACGTCGTCGGCGCGGCCCTCGTACCAGAGCGTGCCGTCGGCATCGCTGCGCGCCAGGTCGCCGGTGCGGCACCAGCTGTCGTCGGGCGCGCCGGTGAACTTGGCACGCGTCGCGGCGTCGTTGTTCCAGTAGCCGAGGAAGAAGACCGGGTCGGGGTCGCCGTGGCGGTCACGGGCATGCACGGCCACCTCGCCGGTCTCACCCGGCGCGCATTCACGGCCGTCGTCGTCGATGACGGACACGCGGTGGCCCGGGTAGGCGCGCCCCATGCTGCCGGGCTTCGCCGGCCACAGCGCCTGGCAGTTGCCGACGACGTAGTTCATCTCGGTCTGGCCGAACATCTCGTTGACGGGCACGCCCAGGGCGTCGCGGCACCAGCCGAACACCGCGTCGCCCACCGCCTCGCCCGCGCTCATCAGCGCGCGCAGCTTGAGCTTGTCGCGCTGGGGCCTCGGCTCGGCCTTCATCATGGCCTTGAGCGCCGTGGGGAACAGGAAGGCGTGCGTGACGCCGTAGGCTGCCATCAGCTCGAATGCCTTGGCAGCCGAGAAACGCCCCTGGTAGGCCACGATGGGGCGGCCGAAATAGAGCGTGGGCAACAGCGCGTCCATGAGGCCACCGGTCCAGGCCCAGTCGGCCGGGCTCCAGAAGATCGCGTCGCTCGGCTGCTTCGCATCAAAGGGATCGAAGCCCAGCCAGTTCTGGCTGGCGACAAAGCCCGTCAGGTTGCCGATCAGCGCGCGCTGCGGGATCAATGCGCCCTTGGGGTTGCCCGTCGTGCCGCTGGTGTAGATCAGGATGGCCGCGTCACCCGCCTGGGTCGCAACGGGCCTGAAACGCGCCTCCTCCGCCTGCAGGGCCTCCATCCACGGCAGCTCGTCGGCGTCCACCGCGCACTCGCCGACGACGAGGATGCGCCGCAGCGTCGGGCAACGGCCTTTCACTTCGCGCAGCGCCGGCAGTGCCTCACAGGCCGCGATGGCCAGCACCGCGCCGCTGTCCTGCAGGCGGTACTCCAGCGCCTCGGCGCCGAACAGCATGGACAGCGGCATCGCCACCGCGCCGATCTGCTGGATGGCAATGTGGGCCACGGCCGTCTCGAAGCGCTGCGGCAACTGGATGGCGACCCGGTGGCCGCGGCGCACGCCCTGGTTGAGCAGGGCGTTGCTCAGCCGGTTGGCCGCGCGCTGCAGCTGGGCATAGCTGTACTGCGTGCGGCAGCCGCTCTCGCTGTCGAAGTAGATGGCCGTGGCCTTGGGCGTGTCGCGCGCCCAGCGGCCGCAGCAGGCCTCGGCGATGTTGAAGTCGTCCGGCACCTGCCAGCGGAAGGCGGCGTGCAGCTGCTCGTAACGGTCTTGCATGGGCCACCCCCGGTTGGGACAAGGGGGCGGATGCTAGCCAGCGGGGCTCACGCTGGCGTCATGGATTGCCCGGAGCCGACGCCGGGCTGTCAGCCAAAACCTTTACAGCCCCAACCAGGCGGAAGGCGACCACATGCTCGGGCGGTCGCCGTCGCTGTAGCGCTGCAGCGCGTCGCCGGTCAGGCGGCAGATGCGCCATTCGGGCATCACGTCGGCGCCGAGCTTTTGGTAGAAGCGGATGGCGTCCTCGTTCCAGTCGAGCACCGTCCAGTCGAAGCGACCGTAGCCGCGCTCGCAGGCGATCTGCGCGAGGTGCACGAGCAGGCCGCGCCCCAGGCCGCTGCGGCGATGGGCGGGGCGCACGTAGAGGTCTTCCAGGTAGAGCCCAGGCTTGGCCAGGAAGGTTGAAAAGTTCGTATAGAACAGCGCGAAGGCGACCACCTCGCCATTCACCTCGCCGACCATGCACTCGGCAACCGGCGAATCGCCGAAAAGATGGACGTCTAGCTTGTCAGCGGTGACCTCGAGCAGATGCGTCAGGTTCTCGAACTCGGCGAGTTCGCTGATGAGCTGGACGATGATGCTCAGGTCGCGCGGCTCGGCGGCGCGAATGTCGTGGCGGGGTGCGGGCATGGCCCATTGTCGGCGGACGGCCGTGTCCTAAAGTGCGGATATGCCCGATGTCTACACCCCCAGTCGCACGCATCGCGACGAATTTCTGAGCCTGCGCGGCCTGCGCCACCACATCCTGCGCTGGGGCGAGTCGCGCTCGGGACAGCCGCCGTTGGTCATGGTGCATGGCTGGATGGACGTCGGCGCGTCCTTCCAGTTCGTCGTCGATGCGCTGCAGTCCGAACGCGAGATCATTGCGCTGGACTGGCGCGGCTTCGGCCTCAGTGAGGCGCCCGGCACAGACTGCTACTGGTTCCCCGACTACCTCGGCGACCTGGACGCCCTGCTCGACACGTTGAGCCCCGATGCGCCCGTCGACCTGCTCGGCCACAGCATGGGCGGCAACGTGGCCATGAGTTATGCGGGGGTTCGTCCCGCACGGGTACGTCGCCTCGTCAATCTCGAAGGCTTCGGCATGCCCGACGTGGCTCCGGCTGCTGCGCCCGAGCGCCTGACGCGCTGGCTGGACGAGCTGAAGGACCCACCCTCGCTGCGCCCCTACGCCACGCTGACCGACGTGGCCGAGCGCCTGCGCAAGAACAACTCCCGGCTGGCTCATGACAAGGCCGCCTGGCTGGCCAGGCACTGGGCGCGCGAAACAACCGAGGGCTTCCTGCTCAACGCCGACCCCGCCCACAAGCTCGCCAATCCGGTGCTCTACCGCAAGGCCGAGGTGCTGGCCTGCTGGCAGCGCATCGCCGCGCCCACGCTGTGGGTCGAAGGCAGCGACGACCAGCTCAGCCGCTTCTGGGGTGGCCGCTTCCCGCGCGAGGAGTTCGAGGCCCGCCTGGCCGTGGTGCCACGTCTTGCGCGCGCCGTGCTGCAGGACGCCGGCCACATGCTGCACCACGACCAGCCCGAGGCGCTGGCCGCGGTGCTCGAACCGTTCCTGGACAGCCCCTGAAAACCGAGGCGCGCCGCCGGTTCAGGGCCGAGGCTCAGCGGCCTCGCTGACCTCGCTCGCTTCGGCATCCAGCCGCCCCATCGCCCGCGCGTAGACGATGACGATGGCGCAAAAGCCGAGCAGCGCGCCTTGCGACGCCAGCCAGAACGCCAGCGGCCAGCCAAACACCTCGACGCTGAGCTCACGGGCGAAGACCACCGGCACGAAGGCGACAACACCCCAGGCCAGCAGCAGCCAGACCGTCAGGCGGCGCGTGCGGCGCCAGTAATCGTCAGGGGGTGAAACCTTCATGAACCTATTCTGGCCCATGAGAAAATCCGCGTTTTCCCAAGAAGTAGAACGACTGTCATGGACATCGAACACATCAACCAAATTGGCAACTCGTTGGCCGACCTCACAGCGCGTACCGACGCGCTAAGGGGGTATCTTTGACTTCGATCGCAAAGCACTGCGACTGAACGAGGTCAACGCCTCCCTCGAGAACCCGAACGTCTGGAACGACCAGAAGCGCGCCCAGGAACTGGGCAAGGAGAAGCGCACGCTGGAGGCCGTGGTCGACACGATCACGCTGCTGACCAGCTCGCTCGCCGACAACGCCGAGCTGTTCGAGATGAGCCGCGAGGAAGGCGACGAGGCCGGCATGCTGGCCATCGAGGCCGATGCGGCCAACCTGCGCGGGAAGATCGAGGAGCTCGAGTTCCGCCGCATGTTCAACAACCCGGCGGACCCGCTGAACTGCTTCGTCGACATCCAGGCTGGCGCGGGCGGCACCGAGGCCTGCGACTGGGCCGGCATGCTGCTGCGCCAGTACCTGAAGTACTGCGAGCGCAAGGGCTTCAAGACAACGCTGGAAGACGAGACGCCCGGCGACGTGGCCGGCCTGAAGAGCGCGACGATCAAGGTGGAGGGCGAGTACGCCTTCGGCCTGCTGCGCACCGAGACCGGCGTGCACCGCCTGGTGCGCAAGAGCCCCTTCGACAGCTCCGGCGGCCGCCACACGTCGTTCGCGTCGCTGTTCGTCTACCCGGAGGTGGACGACAGCATCGAGATCGACATCAACCCGGCCGACGTGCGCACCGACACCTTCCGCGCCAGCGGCGCCGGTGGCCAGCACATCAACAAGACCGATTCGGCCGTGCGCCTGACGCACATCCCGACCGGCATCGTCGTGCAGTGCCAGGACGGCCGCAGCCAGCACAGCAACCGCGACGTCGCCTGGAAGCGCCTGCGCTCGCGGCTGTACGACCACGAGATGCGCAAGCGTCAGGAAGAGCAGCAGAAGCTGGAAGACACCAAGACCGACGTCGGCTGGGGTCACCAGATCCGCAGTTATGTGCTGGACCAGAGCCGCATCAAGGACCTGCGCACGAACTACGAAACGTCTGCCACGCAGAAGGTGCTGGACGGCGACCTCGATCCGTTCATCACCGAGTCCCTGAAGCAAGGCGTTTGATCGCCAACCCCGAAACGCAGCGCGCCGCCCTCATGGTCGACGCGCTGCGTTTCGATTGAATTCACCGATTCCCAAGGAAGCCCCTCATGCGTGAAGGCACTGCTCCCACGATCCAACGGCTGGACTATCAGCAGCCGGCGTTCTGGATCCGCAAGGTCGACCTGACCTTCGACCTTGACCCGGCCAAGACCCTGGTCACGAGCAAGATGCAGGTCGAGCGCAACCGCGCCGTGCCGCACGGCCCGCTGCGCCTGCATGGCGAGGAATTGAACCTGCTGCGCGTGCTGATCAATGGCGCCGGTGTGTCCTTCCGCCAGGAGGGCGACGAGCTCGTCATTGACAACCCGCCGGACGACGATTTCCTGCTGGAGATCCGCAACACCACCTGCCCCGCCAAGAACACCGCGCTGTCGGGCCTGTACACCTCGGGCGGCAGCTTCTTCACGCAGTGCGAGGCCGAGGGCTTCCGCCGCATCACCTACTTCCTGGACCGCCCGGACGTGATGGCCGTCTACACGGTCACGCTGCGCGCCGACGCCACCAAGTACCCGGTGCTGCTGTCCAACGGCAACCTGACGAGCAGCGGGGCGCTGGACAACGGCCGCCACTTCGCCGTCTGGGCCGACCCCTTCCCCAAGCCCAGCTATCTGTTCGCCGTCGTCGCCGGTGACCTGGTGGCGCGCGAGCAGCGTGTGCGCACCCGCGCCGGCAAGGACCACCTGCTCCAGGTCTATGTGCGCCGTGGCGACTTGGAGAAGACCGAGCATGCGATGAACAGCCTCATCGCCTCCATGGTCTGGGACGAGGCCCGCTTCGGCCTGCCGCTGGACCTGGAGCGCTTCATGGTGGTCGGCGTGTCCGACTTCAACATGGGCGCGATGGAGAACAAGGGGCTGAACATCTTCAACACCAGCGCCCTGCTCGCCTCGCCCGCGACCGCGACGGACGCCGACTTCGCCCGCATCGAGTCCATCGTCGCGCACGAGTATTTCCACAACTGGACCGGCAACCGCGTCACCTGCCGCGACTGGTTCCAGCTGTCGCTGAAGGAAGGCCTGACCGTCTTCCGCGACCAGGAATTCAGCATGGACATGGCCGGCACGCCGTCGGCACGCGCCGTCTGCCGCATCCAGGACGTGCGCCAGCTGCGCGCCAGCCAGTTCCCCGAGGACAGCGGCGCCATGGCCCACCCGGTGCGCCCTGACAGCTACAGCGAAATCAACAACTTCTACACGTCCACCGTCTACGAGAAGGGCGCCGAGGTCGTGCGCATGTACCAGGCGCTGGTCGGCCGCAAGGGCTTCGAGGCGGGCATGAAGCTCTACTTCGAGCGCCACGACGGCCAGGCCGTGACCTGCGACGACTTCGCGGCCGCGATTGCCGACGCCAACCCCGGCTCCGAACTCGCCACCCGCCTGGACACCTTCAAGCGCTGGTACTCGCAGGCCGGCACACCGCGAGTGACCGCCCACGGTGAGCATGACGCCGCCACCCGCACCTACACGCTGCGCCTGTCGCAGCAGACACCCGCGACGCCGGGCCAGGCGACCAAGCAACCGCAGGTCATCCCGGTTGTCATGGGCCTGCTGGACCGCCACGGCCTGGCGCTGCCGCTGGATGCGAACGGCACCACTGAACGGGTGCTCGTGCTCGACCAGGCCGAGCAGACCTTCGTCTTCGACAACATCGACAGCGAGCCCGTGCCCTCGCTGCTGCGGGGCTTCTCGGCACCGGTGGTGCTGAACGACGGCCTGTCCGACGCCGCGCTGCTGGTGCTGATGCGCCATGACAGCGACCCCTTCAACCGCTGGGAAGCCGGCCAGCGCCTGGCGCTGAACCGCATCCTGCACGCGCTGAGGGCCGGCCAGCCGCTGGTGCTGAGCCCCGTCTTCATCGACGCGATGCGCGTCGTGCTCAACCACCCCGACCTGGACCCTGCCTTCAAGGAACTGGCGCTGACGCTGCCGGGCGAGGCCTACATCGCCGAGCAGCTGGACGTCGTCGACCCGCAGGCCATCCACGCCGCCGTGATGGCTGCGCAGCAACAGCTCGCCAGCGCCCTGCGCGATGACTGGGCCGCAGCCTTCGAGGCGCACCAGATCCAGGGTGGCTACACGCCCGATCCGGTCTCCTCCGGCAAGCGCGCGCTGGCCAACCTGGCGCTGTCGATGCTGGTTCTGGACGCACAGGCCACTGGAGACACGGTCTGGCCCGGCAAGGCCTACCAGCGCTTCAAGGACGCGTCCAACATGACCGAGCGCATGGGCGCGCTGGCGGCCCTGGTCAACGCCGGCGCCGAGCTGGCCCAGCCGGCGCTGGAGCGCTTCCACGCGGTGTTCAAGGACGACGCCCTCGTCGTCGACAAGTGGTTTGCGTTGCAGGCCCGCGCGCCGGAGAGCAACGGCCGCGTGTTCGCCCGCGTCAAGTCGCTGATGAAGCACCCCGACTTCACTCTGAAGAACCCCAACCGCGCGCGCAGCCTGCTGGCGGCGCTGTGCATGTTCAACCCGGCCGCCTTCCACCGCAGCGATGCGGCGGGCTATGTGTTCTGGGCCGAGCAGGTGCTGGCCGTGGACGCCATCAACCCGCAACTCGCCAGCCGCATCGCCCGCGCGATGGACCGCTGGGCCCAGCTCGCCGAGCCCTACCGCAGCGCCGCCCGCGAAGCCATTGCCCGCGTGGCCGCCAAGCCCGACCTGTCCTCCGACGTGCGTGAGATCGTCGAACGCGCCCTAGCCTCTGGAAACTAAGCAGTCATGACCCGCCAGACCAGCCTCACCCAATACCTCGTCGAGCAGCAACGCGAGCACGGCCACATCCCGCAGGAGCTGCGCCTGCTGATCGAAGTGGTGGCCCGCGCCTGCAAACGCATCGCCATCTCCGTCAACAAGGGCGCCCTGGGCGAGGTGCTGGGCAGCGCCGGCAGCGAAAACGTGCAGGGCGAGGTACAGAAGAAGCTGGACATCATCGCCAACGAGGTGCTGATCGAGGCCAATGAATGGGGCGGTCACCTGGCGGCCATGGCCAGCGAGGAGATGGACGGCATCTACGTCGTGCCCAACCGCTACCCGCAGGGCGAATACCTGCTGCTGTTCGACCCGCTCGACGGTTCGTCCAACATCGACGTCAACGTGTCCATCGGCACCATCTTCAGCGTGCTGCGCAAGGTGGGCCATTCACGCGGCGTGTCGGAGGAGGACTTCCTGCAACCCGGCAAGCAGCAGGCGGCGGCCGGCTACTGCGTCTACGGCCCGCAAAGCACGCTGGTGCTGACGGTTGGCGACGGCGTGGCCGTCTTCACGCTGGACCGCGAGACCGGCTCCTGGGTGCTGACGCAGGACCAGGTGCGCATTCCCGAGGACACCAAGGAATTCGCGATCAACATGTCCAACCTTCGCCACTGGGCGCCGCCGGTGACGCGCTACATCGAGGAATGCCTGGCCGGCACGACCGGTCCGCGCGGCAAGGACTTCAACATGCGTTGGGTCGCCAGCATGGTGGCCGACGTGCACCGCATCCTGACCCGCGGCGGCGTGTTCCTTTATCCCTGGGACCAGCGCGAGCCCGACAAGCCCGGCAAGCTGCGCCTGCTGTACGAGGCCAACCCGATGGCCTTCCTCGTCGAGCAAGCTGGCGGCGCGGCCGTCAACGGCACCGAGCGCATCATGGATTTGAAGCCCGGCAAGCTGCACGAGCGCGTGGCCGTGGCACTGGGCTCAAAGAACGAAGTCGAGCGCATCGCCAGCTACCACCGGGAAGCCGCTCAAAATTAGTCGCTATAATCTTTGGCTGACTTCACGGTCACGGCCGGCATAGCTCAGTTGGTAGAGCAGCGCATTCGTAATGCGAAGGTCGGGGGTTCGACTCCTCTTGCCGGCACCAGAACAGAAAAGGGCCTGATCGAAAGATCGGGCCCTTCGTCTTTGGGGGTCGTCCCGAATCACGGTGACGCCGGCTAAACAAAGACCTCCAGAATGACCGCATGTCATTCTTCGACCGCCTCCTCGGCCGCCCCACCCTGGAGGGCCTGATTCAAGACGTCACCCGCTGGCTGCAAGGCCAGGGCTGCTCGGACATCCAGGCCTATCCCGAGCGCCTGGAGATCAAGGCCAGCCGGAACGGTGGCGTGCACACCATCTCCTTGACCAACCTGCGTCGCGAATACGAGCAGACGCCACGCGGCGAACGCCAGGCGCTGCTGAACAAGTTCCTGTCCAGCCTGCTGGTGGACCACGCCCTCCCCAGCAGTTACGAGCAGGCCCGACCCAAGCTGATGCCGGTGGTGCGCTCGACCGGTGGCATGGGCATCGCCCGCCAATCCACCCACCTGCCAGACGCGCAGCCGGGCACACAGGCCGCATCGCGGCCGCTGGTGGCCGACGTCGTCGTCGCCCTGGTCATCGACCTCCCCGATTCAATGATGTACGTGCAGGAGCGCTCGCTGACCGACTGGGGCGTCACCTGGGAGCAGGCCCTGCAGGACGCGCTGGACAACCTGCGCGGCCTGCCCGAGCACGGCGGCTGGTCGGAGATTGCGCCGGGCGTCTGGAGCGGCGCCTGGGGCGACACCTACGAAAGCTCACGCCTGCTGCTGCCCGACCTCATCTACCGGCTGGGCATTGCCGACCCGGTCGCCATGGCGCCGTTCCGCAACGCGCTGCTGGTCACCTCGGCCGCCAACGCCGCTGGCGTCGAGCGCCTCGTGCAGATCGCCCATGACGCGCTGGACACGCAGGGCCGCTGGGTCTCGTTCGAACTGCTGCGCCTGCAAGGCACGACATGGGCCCGCGTCGAGTTGCAGGGCGAAGCTGCGGCGCGGCAGGCGCAGATGCTCGTGCGCAGCCAGGCCGAGGACTACGAAGGCCAGCGGCAAGTGCTGGAAGGCCAGCACGAGGCGCAGAACATCGACCTCTTCGTGGCCAGCTACACGCTGATGCAGAAGGAAGGCGGCCCGCTGACGAGCTACTCGGTGTGGTCGGACGGTGTCGACACGCTACTGCCGCAGGCCCAGAGCATCGTGCTGCTCTGCCGAGACGGCGAGGAGACCTGGCACACACGGCTGGCGTGGGCGACGGTGCTGGAACAGTTCGGCCACCTGATGGAGCCCACCGAGCATGTTCCCGCGCGCTACCGGGTCAGGCAGTTCCCAGACCGCGCCGCCCTGCGGGGGCTGGCCGCTTCAGCGTCCCTCGACTAACGCACCCACCGCACGCCACAGCTGCCGGCCGTGGCCAGTCCAGTTCCAGCAAGACGCTGGGTCGTGGCTAAGGCGTTTTCGATTTGCAGGACCGCGTTCATTTGCGGCCTTCGGTCACACGCAGGCCGTGCTGCGTGATGAAGGCGATGGGAACGCCGACATAGAAGATGTGCGCCAGCAGGCCGCTGACGATGTTCCATCCCTGCGGCAGCTTCCAGCCAGGCACGGCAGACAGCGGCACCACGACATAGACCATGGCAACCCAGGTGAGAACGCCGAAGACGCTGCCCCACAGCCAGGGGCGCGCGGCCAGCACGCGCAGCTTCAACGCCGCAGCCAGGAAGATGGCCGCCATGCCCGTGGTCAGCGCAAAGTGGAGCAGCAGGCCCAGCGCGGCCATGCCGATGCCGCCCTGCATGGCCGCCGTGCCGAGCACCCCGCTGGCGATGTACTTCAGGATGCCCTCGGGTGTGGCGCCCTGGGAGGCATAGCTCGCGAACGCCGCGACGATGTCCAGCGCGCCGGATACCAGGCCGGCGACGACGACTGCAACAAGCTTGCGCATGGGGGATTCCAGTCAGATAGCCCGAGACCTTTGTATCTCGGCGCGGCCAACCGCGCATCCCAGGAATCCCCGCTCAGGGCATCAGCCCGAGGTGCCCGGCTCCGACAGGAAGATCTCCACGCGCCGGTTGGCCGCGCGGCCGGCTTCGGTGTCGTTGCTGGCCACCGGCTCGTGCGAGCCGCGCCCCGCGATGCTGATGCGCGAGGACGAGACGCCGCGGGCGCCGAGGTAGTCGCGCACGGCCAGGGCCCGTTCGCGCGACAGCGGGTCGTTGATCTGGTCGCTGCCGGTGCTGTCGGTGTGGCCGACCACGGTCACGCGCACGTTGGCGTCGAGGTTGCGGCCGATCTCGTCCAGCACCGGGCGCATCTGCGGCCTGATGTCGGCGCGGCCGGTGTCGAAGGAGACATCGCTCGGCACGTTGAGCTTGAGGCGGTTGTCGTCGGTGCGTGCCACCTCGACGCCGGTGCCCTGGCTGGCGCGGGCCAGTGCCTCGCGCTTGTCCTCCATGCGCTTGGACCAGAGGTTGCCGGCCACTGCGCCGAGCACGCCGCCGATGGCAGCACTGCGGCCCGTACTGCCGCCGGTCGCGGAGCCGATGACAGCCCCGGCCACGGCGCCGACGCCGGCGCCCTGGGCGGTGCCGCGCTCACGCTCGCTCATGGACGAACAGCCGGCAGTGAAGGCGAGCGCGGCGGCAAGCGCGACGATGCCAACGCGGCGAATGGGGGAAGAAGGGGTGGTGTTCATGCAGGCTCCTGATCGAGATGGCAGTACGGAAAAGGCCGCCGGCCCGGGTGGGCTGCGGCGGCCTTTCGGAGGGCAGGGTCAGATCTTGCGGGTCGTCGCGTGCACGTCCTTGAAGGTTTCCTTGGCGTTGCCAATGGTCTTCTGGGCCTTGCCTTCGATCTGGGTGGCGGCGCCCTTGACCTGCTGATCGGTACTGCCGATGGCTTCGCCCAGCTTGCGCTGCGCCTTGCCGGCGACGTCCTTGACGCTGCCCTTCACTTGATCGCTGTTCATGTGCTGCTCCTATGCGCTTGCCGTCAAGGCGGGATGCCTGGCGGTCTGAATTCAGCGTATGCCCGCACGAAGGCCTGCGGCGCCGGAGCGGGTCGCGTCAGGCGGTGGGTCGAGTCCTACGGCACGTCTCACTGCCGAACGTCCTACGCCACCGCCGGGCGTCGTCCGCTCCCCACGCGCTGCGGCCGAGCCGATGCTTCACCCATCGCCACTTTTTCAGGAGACTCACCATGGGCAAGTATTTCCTAGCCTGGCTGCTCGGCGTTCCGGGCATTGTGTTGCTGCTGGTCTATCTGTTCTTCCGCTAACCACTCAAGTGGCCGTTGCCGCGAGTTGCGCGGCGGCGGCCACTCAGCGTGCGCACCGTCCAGCCGGCGACCGCCGGGCTGGACTGCTCGCGCTGGCTGCCAACCGCGTCACGCTGCGCGCTGCCCGTAGCGACAACGTGGGCAACGCTGCATGGCGCGTGGCGCCCTGCTGACGCGCCACCGCGTCAGGCGACGCGGCGGCGTCGGTCGACCGCCTCGATCTTCAACATCTGCCGGTACTTGGTGACGGTGCGCCGCGCCACCATCAGCCCCTGCTCTGCGAGCTGGCGGGTGATCTCGGCGTCGGACAGCGGCGCCTCGTGTGGCTCCGCCTCGATGATGTCCTTGATCAGCCCGCGGATGGCCGTGCCCGAGCAGGCGCTGCCATTGGCGCTGATCATGGCGCGGCTGAAAAAATACTTCAGCTCCAGCACGCCCACCGGCGTCGCCATGTACTTGTTGTTGGTCACGCGCGAGACGGTGCTCTCGTGGATGCCGACCTCATCGGCAATCTCCTTCAGCCCCAGCGGCTTCATGGCCATGGCCCCGTAGTCCAGGAAGTTCTGCTGCCGCTTCACGATGGCCTCGGCCACGTCCAGGATGGTCGAGAAGCGCTGCTCGACATTGCGCAGCGTCCAGCGTGCCTCCTGCAGATGGGCGCCCAGCTCGGAATTGGCCGGCGTGCGGTGGCGCTGGAAGAGCTTGGCATAGACCTGATTGAGCCTGACCCTGGGCACCACCGCCGGGTTGAGCTGCACCGTCCACTGACCGCGCACCTTCTTCACGATGACGTCTGGCACGACGTAGGGCACATGGGATGAGCCAACGCGCCAGCCCGGCCGCGGGTCGAGGCGGCGGATGCGGTCACAGACGGCTTCGACCTGCGCCGGCGGCTGGCCGAGATGACGCGACAGCCCCGCCACGTCGCGCGATGCCAGCGCGGGCAGGTGCTCGCTGATGATGATGCGGGCCAGCGCGCGGGTTTCGTCGCAGGTGATGGCTGGCAGTTGCAGCAGCAGGCATTCGCCCACGTCACGCGCACCGACGCCGGCGGGGTCCAGCGCCTGCACGCGCTTCAGCGCGATCTGCATCTCCTGCAGGTCGGGCGCCGGGTCCACGCCGGCCACGTCGATCAACTCCTCCAGCGGCGTGCGCAGATAGCCGTCGTCGTCCAGCGATTCAACGATGGCATGCGACAGCAGCAGGTCGCGCTCGGACAGCGGCAGCACATTGAGTTGACCCCGCAGGTGGTCGTTGAGCGAGGTTTCCACGGCCATCAGGTCCAGCGCGCTGAGCTCGCCGTCCTCGCCACGCTTCAGGCCCGAACCGCCGTCGGCGGCCCACAGCTCGCGGTCGCTGTTCATGTCCATTTCCATGTCCATGTCCACCGACGACTCGCGGTCGCCGTCAGCGCCATCGGCAGGGCCTGGCAAGTCGGCATCGGCCGCCAGGCTCGTCGCCTCGGGCGCCGCGTGGGCGGCGCCATCCATCAGGCCGTTGTGCGGGGCCTCGCCGTCCAGCGCGTCGGGCAGTGGCGCCGCGCCGTCGGCACCGTCGCCGTCCTCCACCTCCAGGAAAGGGTTCTTGCCGAGTGTGTCGCGCAGCGTGGCGGCGAAGTCCAGCGAGGACATCTGCAGCAGGCGCACGGCGTGCTGCAGGCGGGGTGACAAGGTCTGCGTTTGTCGGTGCTCGGCACGGATGTCCAGAGAATTCACGGGCGTTCCTCTACTGCTTGGCTGAGGCATTTCGCGCGGTCGTGCCACGCGGTCCAGCTTGGATCTACGCAACCTCCGTGCCGCCGGTGCCCCCTAAGTAGCAAGTCCCTCGGCACCCTTGTCTGCGGGGGTGTTCCGGCGGGCCGGCAGCTTTTGCGAAACGACGGCGCGAAGGATTTACCGATCCCCTTCGGGCGGACACGTCAAATTCGGTAAAGCCTGCATCTGCCGGCGCCGCCATCCGACCAAGGGACAAAGACGCCCAACATCGAGTTACAGGGCGTCGCGGTTGAACTGAGGGTCACTGCGCCTCGATCTGAAGCCTGGGCACGCACCTTGCGTTTCCAGGTCGGCGAGCACACCGCCTCGCCTCAAGGAGACGCCCCATGAAGAACATCCTCATCGCCACCCTGGTCGCCCTGAGCGCGCTCACCACCACCGGTTGCGCCGTCACCAGCGGCCAGACCACCGTAGGCCAGTACGTCGACGACGCCACCGTGGCCACCCGTGTCAAGGCTCGCTTTGCCGAAGACCCGGGCGTCAGCGCCATGCGCATCCAGGTCGAGGCACTCAAGGGCACCGTGCAGCTCGCCGGCTTCGCCACGTCGCAGGCCGAGAAGGACCGCGCTGGGCAGCTTGCCCGGGCCGTGCCTGACGTGAAGGACGTGCGCAACAACATCATCGTGCGCGCCGCCACGAACTGACGTCCGCCGGCCGGCGACCCTGCACGTTTCGATCACCGGCAGGCGTGCAGCTTGCCGGTCTCGCGCCATGCCGCCCTTGCCACATGGCGATACGCTCGCGCCCCAGACGCTGCGCCTGCCCATGCCGGGTGGGCGGCAGCCGCGCCTCTCGATGCCCGTCACCATCCGCTCCCGTCTGCTCTTGCTCGTGCTGGCCGTGCTGCTGCCCGGCATGCTCGGTTTTGGCTGGTTGATCGCCAGCACCTACGCGGCGGAGCGCGAGGCCCACGAGCGATATCTGCGCGACACGGCGCGAGCGCTGTCCATGCTGGTGGACGGCGAACTGTCGCGCCGAGCGACCATCGCCCACGTGCTGTCGCAGTCGCCCGAGCTCGACGGCCCGGCTCCGCTGGAGCAGGACCGGCGCCTGGCTTTCGAGCAGCAGGCGCGCCGCGCCATGCAGGGACTGGGTGGCTGGGTGGAGCTGCGTGCGCCTGGCCGCGTGCTGCTGAGCACGCGATTGCCGGAGGGCAGCAGCAGCGAGGCGCCAGGCCCGGCGACGCTCAGCCCGAAGGCGTTGATGCAGCCGCTGCAGACACCGACCGGTGGCCCCGCCGGCCAGGTGGCGCCCGAGGCCTATGGCGCCTGGGTGGAGCCGGTGCAACGCAACGGTGAACTTCTCTACAACCTGGTCGTCACGGTGCGGCCGTCGGAGCTGCAGCGCGTCGTGCAGACGCAAGCCAACCCGGGCTGGATAGGGACGGTGGTGGACAACGCGGGTCGTGTCGTTGCGCGCCAGCCAGGCGGCAGCGCCTATGCCGGTCGCGTCGTGGGCGACGACATCCGCGCCAGCATGGCCACCGCGCGTGAAGGCAGCTTCCGTTCGGTCTCGCTGGACGGCGTGCCCACTGCCGGCTACTTCAGCACGTCGCCGCTGGGCTGGAGCTATGTCAGCGCCATGCCGCGCGAGGCCTTTGCCGGGCGGCTGCCCGGCGCGGTGGTGCGTCTCGTCGTCGGCGCGCTGGCCCTGCTGGCCCTGGCCGTGGCCGGCGCGATTTGGGTGGCAAGGCGCATCGAGCATCCCATCCGCACCTTGAAGGCCGCCGCGCAGGCCCTGCAGGCCGGCCGGCCGGTGCAGGCTGGCCCGACCGGCATGGTGGAGTGCGACGAAGTCGCGGACGCGCTGGCCGTCGCCGGCCGCAGCATGGCCGGCGCGCAGCAGGAGCTGGAGCACAGCGTGGTCCAGGCCGCTGAACGCACACGGCTGGTGGAGCAACGCGCCGCGCAGAGCCAACGCGTGGAGGCGCTGGGCCGGCTGACGGGCGGCGTGGCGCATGAGTTCAACAACCTGCTGGGCATCATCAGCAACAGCGTCCATCTGGTGCTGCGGCACCCCGCCGCCGGCGAGCTGCAAGGGCCGCTGGGGGCGACGCAGCGGGCCGTGGACAGAGGCAGCCAGCTCACCCAGCACCTGCTGCGCGTCTCGGGCCGGCGCCCCGGCGTGCGCCTGCAGACGCTGTCGCTGACCCGCTACCTGCCCGAGGTGCAGGAGCTGCTGCGCAGCGTGCTGGGCCGGCGCATCGAGGTCCAGGTGAATGTGGCGCCCGACGTCGAGCCCGTGCGCGTGGATGCCAGCGAGCTGGATCTGGCCCTGGTCAACCTCGCGCTCAATGCCCACGACGCCATGCCCTCCGGCGGCGAGCTGCGCCTGCGCGCCAGCATGGCGACGCCGGAGGACCTGGAAGGTTTGCCGCAACTCCTGCCCGGTGAGTACGTGTTGGTGACCCTCGGTGACGACGGCATCGGCATGGACAAGGACCTGGCCGCGCACGCCTTCGAACCCTTCTTCACGACCAAGCCGGTGGGCCAGGGCAGTGGCCTGGGGCTGAGCCAGGTCTACGGCTTTGCGACCCAGTCCGGCGGCACTGCGCGCCTGGCCAGCACGCCGGGCCTGGGCACGACGGTGTCGCTGCTGCTGCCGGTGGCCGGCAATGAAGAGCCAGGCCCGCAGGCGCCGCTGGCGCAGGCGGCCCCGCAGAGCATGAACGGCGCCACCGTGCTGCTCGTCGAGGACGACGAAGCCCTGGGCGACGTGACCGCCGCGCTGCTGAAGGCCCATGGCGCCCGCGTCATGCGGGCCGCGCAGGCCGACGCCGCGCTGCGCCTGCTTGCTGCCGGCGCCAGCATCGACGTCGTGCTGAGCGATATCGTCATGCCCGGCACGATGGACGGCGTGGGGCTGGCCCGGCGCCTGCGCGAGCAACGGCCCGGGCTGCCCGTGGTGCTGATCAGCGGCTTCACGAACCGGCCGATGGCCGAGGGCGAGTTCACCCTGCTGCGCAAGCCCTGCGCACCGACCGAACTGCTGGCGGCGCTGCAGGCCGCGCTGGCCGTGTCCCGGTCGGCAAAGCTGCCTTAGCGGCAAGGGCAAGGCGGGCACGCCACCTGCCAATGAGTGGGTCTGCGTGCTGAGCTTGCTGACTGCAGCGAAGCGCCTTTTCCACCTCCTGAAAGGACCTTGCCATGAGCAACGACGACATCATCGACACGCTGAACGACCTCATCGAAACCAGCAAGGACGGCGAGTACGGTTTCCGCACGTCGGCCGAATACCTGAAGGACGCGACGCTGAAGCAGAGCTTCACGAGGCGCGCCGAGGAATGCCGCCAGGCGGCTGCCGAGCTGCAGCAACTGGTGGTGAGCCTGGGTGGCGACGCCGAGGACAGCGGCACGGCTGCCGGCGCACTGCACCGCGGCTGGGTGGCCGTGAAGGGCACGCTGGCCGGCTACACCGACAAGGCCATCCTGGAAGAGACCGAGCGCGGCGAGGACAGCGCGCTGGCGTCGTATCGCAAGGCGCTGGACGAAGCCCTGCCGCCAGACGTGCGCGTGGTTGTCGAACGCCAGTACGAGGGTGTGAAGCGCAACCACCTGCAGGTGCGTACGCTGCGGGACGCTGCACGCGAGGCCGTTTAAGCCCCTCGCCCAGTCTTGCCTGCTGAACGCGGGCAAGACTGGTCGGTCCCCCAGGGGGACGGCGATGCATGCGGCATCGAGCCGCATGCACATCGCCAACCGGGCCGGCTTGGGAGCGGCCCGGCGTTCGGCCGAATTACAAGCGCCGAGCGGTGAAACGGCGGAGCAGCTCAGCGAGGCTCGGCAGGTTTGTCCTGGCGACGCCTCGCGAGCAAACCTTCCAGCAACGGCAGGCCGAACGTGAGGATGCTGGCCGCCGTGGCGGGATTGAGCCGGTCGCGCCAGCGCCCGGGCAACATGGGCCAGGCATGGCTGAGCAGGCGCGTCCAGGGTATGCCGGCCAGCAGCGCAAACATTGCCGGCCGCGCCATGCCTGCTGAGGCGCGAGCGCCTGGCTGCTGCTGTGACGCATGTGCCCTTGGGGTTTTGCGCGACGGCCATGCCAGCACGATCACCGCCACCGCGGCGGTCAGCAGGGCGGGCTGAAGAAACCGGCCCGGCCGCGTGGCGGTGTGAACCTGCTCACCAAAGGCCGACACGTCGCGACGCAGCCTGGCTTGGCGGGCTATAAGCCGCTGTTCAGCCAGCAGGATGCGGACATCGATATCGGCCTCGGCCTCGATCTCAGCGTTGGACAACAGCGGAGCGTTCATCGGCCGGTTCTTCCTGGCGAGGGTTGGGCGACACCATCAGGTGGCGTCGCGTGGCGGGCAGTTGCAGGCGCGGCAGCAGCTTGCGGACACGACCGACTGCGGCTGCGATGACGAGCCCGTTGATGCCGACGGTCAGCAGCAGCGCCGCCAGCAGCGGCAGGCCGGCCTGCTGCACCAGCACGGAGATCAGCGCAGCCCACAGGGCAAACCAGACCGTCACGCCGAGGATGGCGATGGCCACCGTCAGCACGACGATCTGCACCAGCGACTGCGCCGCGCGGTGCAGCTCCAGCGTCAGCAGCTCGACCCGGTCGCTGACCAGGCCTGGCAGCTCGCGCGCCAGGCCCTTCAGCTGTTGAAGCAGCGAGTCCGGGGGCGTGCTTTCGCCGGCGCCGCCCGGGCTGGGCATACCCGGTGGCACGGGCGTATCGGGCATGGAAGCGGCATCGGACAAGGCGACGCCTCAACGCGTGAGTCGGGCGATCACGACGCCGACGGCCAGCGCGGTGGCAATGGCGGTCAGCGGGTTGTCGCGCACGGTGGAGCGCAGCGTCTCGGTCCACTCGTCGCCCAGCTCGCGAGCGTCATGGGCCTTCTGGGTGATCGCCTCGCTGGCCGCGTGCACGCCGTCCTGCACGCGCTGCACGGCAGGGCCGGCGGTGCCAGCCAGGCGGTCGATGGCCTGGTGGGCGCTCTGCACGACGCGGTTCAGCGCATCGTGACCGGCGGCAGCCCCCTTGTCGACGGCGTCGTCGGCCTTGGTCGCGATGTCATTGACGGTCGCCGTGGCCGGCGCGGCGGGCGTGGCGGGCGATGCGGATGAAGTCGGGAAAGGCGTGGTGGTGGCCATGGTGATCCTCGGAAAAAGGTTGAACGAAAGAGATGAACAGACACACGAGGCAAACGGTGTGCCGCCCCCCTCAAATGGCGCCGACGCTGCCCGTCACCGGCAGCACGATGCCGGTGATGTAGCCCGCGCAGACCGGTGAGGCCAGGAAGACGTAGGCCGGCGACAGTTCCTCGGGCTGGGCCGCGCGCTTCATGTCAGTGCTCTTGCCGAACTCCGCGACCTTGTCGGCCGGCGAGTCGGCCGGGTTCAGCGGCGTCCACACCGGCCCCGGCGCAACGGCGTTGACGCGGATGCCGCGTTCCAGCAACTGGCTGGCGAGGGCCTTGGTCATCGCATGGATGGCGCCCTTGGTGGCGGAGTAATCCACCAGGTGAGGGCTGCCGCGGAGGCCGGTCACCGAGCCGGTGTTGATGATGGAGGCGCCGTTCTTCAGATGCGGCAGGGCCGCGCGCGCCATGCGCAGGTAGCCGCCGATGTTGGTGTCGAGCGTCTCGTGGATGCGCTCGTCGTCGAGGTCCTCCAGCGATTGCGCATGCTCCTGGAAGACGGCGTTGTTGACGAGTACATCCAGCTTGCCGAAGCGCGCGACGACCTGGGCCACGGCACTGTCGCACCAGGCGCTGCTTTTGACGTCGCCCTGCAGCAGCAGGCATTGCCGGCCTTCGGCCTCGATGCAGCGGCGGGTTTCCTCGGCGTCCTCGACGGAGGAATGGAAAGCCACGGCAACGTCGGCCCCTTCACGGGCGAACAGCACGGCCACGGCGCGGCCGATGCCGGAGTCGGCGCCGGTGATCAGGGCGACGAAGTCCTGCAACTTGCCGCTGCCTTTGTAATCGGGCGCCATGAAGCGCGGCGCCAGTTCCAGCTCGGCCTCGCGGCCGGGCTTCTCCACGTGCTGGGCGGGCAGGGTCTCGGGCCGCTCGCGCGCGCCGGCCTGCACGGCGCCGCCTTCGTTTTCCTTCGACGGCTGCTCGGCGTCGGCTTGATCCTGGCGCTGCTGGATGCGGCGCTGGGTCTTGAGGGTGTCATCGTCAGTGCTCATGGCTGGCCTTTCATGTCAGCGTTGCGGTAAGAAACGCCGCTGCGTCACCCGGCTGGGCGTCGCGCCTCGGCGGCCTCGCTTTCCTTGCCGGACGGCGTCTGGGCATCCAGCCCGCGGTCGGGGGACTCGGCCACCTGGGGCACGTCGCCCGGGCGCGCGATGAGCTCCTCGATGATGAAGTGGCCGTAGTGCTGGGCGCGCTCCGCGCCTTCGCGTTCAGCCACTCGGGCGATCTGCGCGGCCTGCTCGTCGCCGGTGGCATAGACCACCAGCCAGTGGAAACCGCGCTCGGCCAGCACGCGATGGGCCAGGATGAGGTTCATCTCCTGGCCGATGGCCGCGATGGGGCTGGCATTGGCGATGTCGGCGTCGATCTGGCGCAGCATCTCGCGGTCGCTGTAGCGGCGGACGGCACCGGCGCGCAGCCCCAGCTGTTCCAACGCTGCAGCGGCCTTGTCGGCGCTGGCCGCGTCCGGCATCGAGATGACCACATGGCCCACCGGCTTGAAGACACCAAAGCTCTGTTGTGCGTCGTCGGACATGGCGGTCCCTTTGTTCTGAGTTGCTGGAACCCCGACACGGCAAACGCGGTGCCAAGGCAAAAACCGTGTGCCGGGCACACCAGTTGCCTGAACAAACGGTTCGCCCTGGAGCCCGCCATGTCCGATCGCCGCACCGTCCTCTACGTTGAAGACCATCCCGTCAACGCGCTGCTGATGGCGGCCCTGTTCGAACGCTGTCCCCAGCTTGAACTGGTGATCGCCACGAACGGCGCGGAGGGCCTTCGCATGGCGGCCGACCTGCGCCCCGCGCTGCTGCTGCTGGACCTGGGCCTGCCCGACTGCCACGGCAGCCAGCTGCTGGGCCGGCTGCGTGCGCTGCCCGGGCTGGAGACGGTACCGGCCGTGGCCGTGACGGCCGATGCGCTGTTTGACATCAAGGGCACGAGCTTCTGCGAGCTGTGGTCCAAGCCGCTGAACCTCGTGCATGTGCTGGCCCGCTTGAGCGCGCTGACCGGCCTGCCGCCCACGCCGCTGCGGTCGCTGCGCGAATCACAGGTGCTGCAATCGCAATTCGGCGCATTGGCCTGAGCGCATCGGCGCCTGACGGCCTGCACTTGAACCACACCTTGTCCGACACCTCGGCACCCCTGGCCCGCACTACCGTGCAGATGTCCGCCGTGCCGCCGGGTATGGCTGAGGCGGGCGGCCTTGCAACCCACTTCAGGAGTCAGACATGAGAAAGATCGTTTCCCAAATCGCCGGTGCCGTGGCCGTCGTGTCGGCAGCCACTTTTGCCTTCGCCCAGACCAATGACCAGAACGTCACCGGCGAGAACCGTTCGGCACAGCCGCGCACGGCGACGCCCGCCGGCGACTTGAAGTCCAACAGCACGGACAGCCGCTTCGGTCCTGGTGGCAACAACGGCAGCGTCTACACCCCCGCCATCCGCTCGACGGACATCAAGGCGGGCAACGTCAGCAACGTCGAAGACCCCGTCGCCACCAAGGCCCCGGTGGCGACGCCCGCAGCCCCTGTGGCGCCCGCCGTGACGACGGCCATGCCGGAACCGGCGCCAGCTGATCCCGCACCGGTTGTCGCGGCCACGCCCGAGCCGATGCCTGCGCCGGCCGCACCCGCGACCGACACCTACGACCGCCCCGCGCGCGCCGACCGCAACTGAGCGTTGCCCAGCCAAGGCAATGGCCACCGCGAGGTGGCCATTTTTGCGTCCGGGCCCGCGAGCTCAGGCCGCCTGAAGCAGCGGCTCCGTCTTTGCGGCCGGCATCTGCGCCGGCGCGCGGATGACACGATGGACGAGATGCAGCTTGCGCACTGCGGGCAGCGAGAGCACGAAGGGATAGAAGTCCGGCACGCCCATGCTGCGAGACATCTCGTTGAGCACCCCGGTCAGCTCCATCCAGCTGTTGATGAGGCTCAGGAAGCTCTGCGCATCCGCATCCCCCGAGTCGGCCAGCGCCTCGGGCCCGAAGCGCTCGTAGCTCAGTTCCACGCGCTCGCCGTCCAGGCCGAAGCTGCGCGCCGTGTCCAGCGTGTCGGTCAGGTGCAGGTAGTGCGCCCAGGTCTCGGCCCAGTCCTCCCACGGATGGGCGCTGGCATAGGCGCTGACGAAGCGCTGGCCCCAGTCCGGCGGCGGGCCGCCGGCGTAGTGGCGTTGCAGCGCCGCGCCATAGTCCTCGCGTTCATCACCGAACAGCGCCCGAAAGGGCTCGATCCACCCGCTCGGCTCGACGAGCAGCTGCCAGTAGTAGTGGCCGGTCTCGTGGCGCAGATGGCCCAGCAGCGTGCGGTAGGGCTCGCCCAGGCAGCCGCGGCGCTCCTCGCGGCGCGCATCGTCGGCCTCGGAGGCATCCAGCGTGATGACGCCATCGGCATGGCCGGTGATGACGGCCGGCCCGCCGGGCGGCGCCAGCAGCAGGTCGAACGCCAGGCCCAGCCCGTCGGGCACCTCGGCCTTGGCCTGCACCGGCAGTTTCAGGCGGATCAGCGACGACACGAGGCGGCGCTTGGCCTGCTCGATGCGGTTCCACCAAACATCGGCGCCGGGCTGCGACAGGTCGGGCAAGGTGCGCGTGAGCCGGCAGCAGCGGCACAGCGTGAAGCCGGCCTGCACCTCGGCCGCGTCCAGCAGCCAGTTGCAGGCGGCGGCCGTGTCGAGGTTGGCGCAGCGAGCGTAGCGAGGCGCGCGGCGAGGCGCAGCGCCCGCCTGCCGCCAGCCGCCAGAGCGCATCCGCTCCAGCGCAAGCAGCACGCCACGCACGGCGTCATAACCAAGCGGTCGGTTGCACGCCAGACACTGGCTGTTCCTGAAGAACACGGGTCGGCCACAGGCGCAGCTGAAGGCCCGTGGCGTGGTGGGCACGGGCACCGAACGCGCGGCGGCGGCGAGCGGCACCATCACGCGGCCAACAGCACGACGCTGGCCGTGGCAATGCCGATCATTGCGCCGACGACGACGTCGCTCGGGAAATGCAGGCCCAGCACCACGCGCGCCAGCCCCGCCAGCACCGCAAATGCCCACAGCAGCGGCGCCACGGGCGGGTAGAAGGCCGACAGCAGCACGGCAAACGCAAAGGCATGCAGCGTGTGGCCGCTGGGGAAGCTGAAGGCATCGGGCGCCTTCAGGCAGGCATGGATGTCGGTGCAGCGCTCGAAGGGCCGCTGGCGCCGCGTCCCGCGCTTGACGGCGTAGTAGATGCCCAGGTTGAGGCCGCCCAGCGCCAGCATCAGCAGCGCATGGCGGGTCTCGCCGGACAGGGCGACCAGGCCGATGACGACGAGCCACAGCGGCCCGTCGGCCAGCCGGCTGCACCAGGTCAGCAGGCGCAGCGGCAATGGCCGCGCGGAGGCGCGGTGCAGCGCCTGGGCGCCGCGAAGGTCCAGTTCGGCGGCGGAGCGCATGCGGCCGCTGTCAAGCCATTGCGGCATAGCGCGGGGCCGTCTGGCGGTCGGCTGCGACCCGGCGCAGTTGCTGCTCGAAGCGGCGCAGCACGCCGTCCCAGTCGACCTGGCAGGCCGCCAGCCGCGCTTGCAGCCTCAGCGACCCGTCGGGTGCACTGGCATCGAGGGCTCGCGTGGCAGCGTCGAGGAAGCTGTCAGCAGCGGCCAGGCCCTCGCAGGGCGGCGCCAGGCAGCCATTGACGTCGTTGCGCACATGCTGGGCGGCGGCGCCGGTGTCGAAGGCCGCCACGGCCAGGCCGCTGGCCAGCGCCTCCAGCGTCACGTTGCCGAAGGTCTCGGTGAGGCTGGGAAAGAGGAAGACGTCAGCGCTCGCGTAGTGGCGCGCCAGCGCCGCGCCCGTCTGCATGCCGACGAAGCGCGCTCGCGGGTGGGCACGCTCCAGCTTGGCGCGCAGTGGCCCGTCACCCACCACCACCATGCGCAGGCCCGGTCGACGCGCGCTCAGGCGCTCGAAGGTCTGGAGCGCCAGGCCGGCATTCTTCTCCGCCGCGAGCCGGCCCACATGCAGCAGCACGCGGTGCTCCGGGCCAGCGCGCCATTCCTCGCGCAATGCGGTGTCGCGCCGGGCCGGCGAGAACTGACGTGCATCGACGCCGCGGCCCAGCACCTCGAGCCGCTCGAAACCGTGGCCCTGCAGCTCGCGCGCCAACTCGGGCGTCGGCACAAAGTTGAGGTCGGCCATCGCGTGCAGACGCCTCAGGTAGCCCAGCACGACCGGCTCCAGCCAGCCCATGCCGTAATGGTTGCAGTAAGCGTGGAAGTTGGTGCGGAAATCGGCGCTCGTGGGAATGCCCTCCTCGCGCGCCGCGCGCAACGCCGCCCAGCCGAGTGGGCCCGGGGTCACGACGTGCACGACGTCGGGCGGCGCGGCGCTGCTGCGCCAGAGCTCGCGCAGCGCGCCCGGGCGGGTCAGGCCGTAGCGCAGCTCGGGGTACATCGGGATGGGCGCCCCGGCGCAATGCCATTCGTCGGCATCGGCGCGGGCGGCCTCGTCATGGCGGCGTGGGCGAATGAGCTGCACGGCGTGGCCACTGGCACGCAGGTGCCTGACGGTGCGCTCGGCAGTGAGCGCCACGCCGTTGATCTCTGGAGGAAAGGTCTCGGTAACGTAGGCAATGCGCACAGGCGGGCCCTCGGTCCTGGGTTGAACCGCGCTACTGGCAAGCCCGGTGCCCGACCGGGCCAGCGTCCCGGCATGCACCTTGCTGTGGCAACCAGCATGACCAGAATTCCGCCGCACTCCACCCCGTCATGATGCTGTTCGCAGCCGGCCCGCTGCGCTGGCGCCGCACCTCGGTGCAGGCGGACCCGCCGGCGCCCGAGCGGGCGCTGCGGCCGGGGCGGCCGGCGGTTTTCATCGACAAGGACGGCACGCTGGTGGAGAACCTGCCGGGCAACGTCGACCCCGCTCTGCTCAAGCTCAGGCCCGGCGCCGCCGAGGCGCTCGCGACGCTGGCCGAGCGCGGCTTTGCATTGCTGGTTGCCACCAACCAGAGCGGCCTGGCGAGCGGCTACTACACGCGCACCGAGTTCGCCTGGCTGCAGGCGGCGCTGGAGAAGCTGCTGCACGAAGCGGCGGGCGTGCAGTTGCTGGACTTTCTCGTCTGCCCGCATGCGCCGGGGCCGGACGGCGGCCCCTCCTGCCTGTGCCGCAAGCCAGCGCCGGGCCTGCTGCTGCGCGCCGCGCGGCGCCACGACATCGACCTGACACGCTCCTGGATGGTCGGCGACGGGCTGGACGACATCGAGGCCGGCCACCGCGCCGGCTGCCGCACGGTGTTGCTGGCGGGTGGCGAGGATCTGTCCAACCGCACGCCGCTGCGCCGGCCCGATGTGGAGTGCGCGTCCTGGGCCGACCTGCCGGAGCGGCTGCTCATTTCTGCCTGAGGAAGGCGCGCGAGCGCAACAGCCCCAGCAGGCGCCGTTCGGCCGCGCTGAGACCGGCCCGGGCGGCCGGCGCGCCGACCCAAGGCAGGCCGCGCAGCGCGGCGCGCGCAGCGTCGTCGCCCAGCGCCTCGGCGGCCGCCAGCACGCGCGGATGTATGTAAGCCTTACGGCAAACGGCGGCCGTGTTGCCCAGCCGCCGCGCCACGGCAGCCACCACCTCGGCGGGCCGGCAGGCCTGCGCTTGCTCGCCGCAAGCCTGCAGCGTCAGCTCCAGCGCCAGCACGCTGCCATGCCAGGTGCGGAAGTCCTTGGCCGTCACGCGCTCGCCCGCCGCCGCGGCCAGCCAGGCGTTCACGTCCGCCGAATCGACCGTGTGGCTGATGCCGTCGCCATCGACATAACGGAACAACTCCTGGCCCGGCAGTTCCCGGCAGCGCCGCACGATGCGGGCCACGCGCCGGTCGGTCAGGCGCACGCTGTGGCGCACGCCGCTCTTGCCCACGAAGGACAGCTCGATCTGATCGCCCTTCACGCCCGCATGCCGGTTGCGAAGCGTGGACAGCCCGTAGGAACCGTTCTCGCGCGCGTAGCTGGCGTTGCCGATGCGCAGCCAGGTGGTGTCCAGCAGGCGCACCAGCGCGGCCAGCACGCGTTCGCGCGTCGGCTCGTCGGGCCCGGCCAGCGCCTGCTGCACGCGCCGGCGCAGCCGCGGCAGCACGGCGCCGAAGCGGCGCAGGCTGTCGAACTTGGTCTCGCCGCGGCCAGCCTGCCAGTCAGCGTGATAGCGGTACTGCTTGCGGCCACGCGCGTCGCGGCCGGTGGCCTGCAGATGGCTGTCGGCCCACGGACTGATCCACACGTCGACCCAGGCCGGCGGGATGGCGAGCTGGCGGATGCGCGCCAGGGTGGCATCGTCCCGCACAGGCCGGCCACGGGCGTCGCGGTAGTCGAAGCCGCCGCGACGGGCGTGGCGCGTCAAGCCGGGCTGATCGTCGCGGGTCCAGCGCAGGCCGGCGTGCCGGGCGGCAAGGGTGGGGGAAAGCATGCAGCCGCTGAAGCAGGACACATGCCGACCGTCGCGGCCACCAGGCACGCCGATTGCTCCCGTGCGCGGATGCATCAAGCCACGCTGCCTCTCGGACCTCACACGCCGCATCTGCTGGACGTGTCGATGTTCTGGGGCCCCACCGGCGGCGTGCGGCGCGTGCTGACCACCAAGCATGAGCGACTGCGCGCGCTGGGCTGGCGCCACACCATCGTCGCGCCCGGCGCGGAAGGCAGCGGTCTCATCGACTGCGGCGGCTTGACCATGCCACGCACTGGCGGTTACCGCCTGGTTCTGAACCGCGCGCGGGCCGAGCGGCAGATGGAGTTCCTGGCACCGGACGTGATTGAGTCCGCCGACCCCTACACGTTGGCCTGGGCGGCGCTGGCCACCGCACGCCGCCTGGAGGTGCCGGCCGTGGCCTTCTGCCACAGCGACCTGCCAACGCTCGCGGCGCGCCTGCTCGGCGGGCCGAGCCAGGGCCGCGCGGGCCGCCTGGCCGAGCGGCTGGCGCGGCGCTACCTCGTCAACCTCTACCGCCGATTCGACCTCGTGCTTGCGCCCAGTTCCAGCCTCGCCGAGCGCCTGAAGGCCTGGGGCGTGCCGCGCGTGGCGGTGCAGCCGCTGGGCGTGGACTGCTCCGTGTTCACGCCGCAGGCGCGCGACGACGCCTGGCGCGCCGAGTTTTGCCGCGCGCATGCCCTGCCTGCCGCGACCCGGCTGCTCGTCTACACCGGCCGCTTTGCCCCCGAAAAGAACCTCGGCTTGCTGGCCGACGCGGTGCGCCTGCTCGGCCCCGGCCACATGCTCGTCGCGGTGGGCAGCGGGCCTCAGCCACCCACCGGCGCGCAGGTGCTGGTGCTGCCAGCGGAGCACGACAGCCGTGTGCTGGCGCGCATGGTGGCCAGCGCCGATGCCTATGTGCATGCCGGTGACCAGGAGACCTTCGGCCTGGGCGTGCTGGAGGCCATGGCCTGCGGCACGCCGGTCGTCGTGGCCGACTCGGGCGGCTTGGCCGAACTGGCACGGGACGCCGGCCTGCTCGTGCACCGCCCGCTGCCCACGCTCTGGGCCGAGGCGATGACGGCCAGCCTGGCCGGCAACAACGCGGTGCTGCGCCGCGCCGCGCTGGCACGTGCGCAGGCGCAGGACTGGGCCCACGTGATGGCGCAGCTGACGCAGCACTACGCCGCCCTGCTCCACCGCCCCACGGCCCCGGCGCGCCCCGCAGGCCAATTCGCGCTGGCACGCCTGCGTTGAACGCCATGGGCGCGAGCGATGCCTCGATGCGCCTGGCGCTGCGCAAGGACCCTTCAACGCGACCGGCCACGCGCGTCTCGGAAACCTGCACCGCGCGCGACCTCTGCGTCGTGCTGCACGACGTGGCTCCTTCTCGCTGGGCTGGCTGCCAGCGCGTGATGGAAGAGCTCGACAACTGCGCACGCGAGGCCGGCGTGACGCTGCCGCTGACCCTGCTCGTCGTGCCACGCATGCACGGCAACGCTGAAGTGCCGGCGCCCTATCTGCGCTGGCTGTACGCGCAGGCCGCCGCCGGGCACGAACTGGCCCTGCACGGCCTGACGCATCGCGACGAGGGCCCGCCACCCAGCAGCCTGCGCCAGCGCCTGCTGCGCCGCGTCTACACCGCGGGTGAGGGCGAATTCGCCGCGTTGTCCCAGGACCAGGCCGCCGCCCGCCTGCGCGAGGGCCGCGCCTGGGCGAGGGCGCTGGGCCTTGACATGGAGGGCTTCGTGCCGCCCGCGTGGCTGCTCAGCCCGGCCAGCCTGAAGGCGGTGGCCACAGCGGGCTTCGGCCACACCTGCACGTTGACCGAGGTGATCGCCCTGCCCCAGTGCCGGGCGCTGGCCGCTCCAAGCCTCGTCTTCAGCACGCGCAGCGGCTGGCGCCGGTGGCTTTCGCTGGCCTGGAACAACCACCTTGCCCGCCGCAGCCGCAACGCCCGGCTGCTGCGGCTGGACCTGCACCCGGACGATGCCGATCACCCCGAAATCCTGCGCTGCTGGCGCGGGCTGCTGCTTGAGGCGCTGCGCGAGCGGGTGCCGGTGCGGCTGGGCGAAGCCGCCCAGCTCGCGAGGCGGCCATAAGGCCGCTGTGGCCCGAACTCAGCGGTCGCGACTCAGCGCGCGCACCAGCGCATAAACCAGCGTACCGGCCGCCAGCACGACCAGCGCGGAGCGCACCGGCGCGTCGTGCACATAGCCAACGGTGCGGTCCGAGGCGCGCGCAACCTGCGTGCGCATGCGGTCGACGCCGTCGGCAAGTTGATCGAAACCGCGGCGCGCGGCGCCTTCGACCTTCTGCAGGCCCTGACGGGAGGCTTCGGTCGCAGTGGCGTAAAGATCGGCATGACCCATGGTGCTGACTCCAGAGAGATTGAGGACGTCAACCCATGGCAATCGGCGGGCCCGGGCCCTGTCCCACGGAGCGGCGCTAGTCCCGCTGCAAGGGCCGCTCGGCCTCGGCGCCTTCGGCGGCGTATTCCTTCAACCGGTTGTAGAGCGTCTTCAGGCTGATGCCCAGTGCAGCCGCCGTGCGCTCCTTGTGGTGGTTGAAATGACGCAAGGTGGCCAGCATCAACATGCGCTCCGCCTCGGCCACGCTCGAGCCTATGGGCAGCGTGATGCTGGGCACCGGCTCGGCCTCAGGCGCGCGCACGGCGGGTGCCGCAGGGGCGGACGGGAGAGCGGCCTCCTGCGTGTTCCAGCCCGAGCCCATGCCCGCGCCGCCGGTGGTGGTGGTGGGCAGCCAGGTCTCGTCGATGAACTCGTCCTGGGCCATCACGAAGGCACGCTGCACGGCGTTGCGCAGCTCGCGCACATTGCCGGGCCAGGGGTACTCCGTCAGCGCCGCAAGTGCCGCCGGCGTGAAGCGGCGCAGGGCGCCCTCCTGCTCGCAGATGGCAGCCAGGAAATGGTTGGCCAGCAGCGGGATGTCGGCCGCGCGGTCACGCAGCGGCGGCAGCTCGATGGGGAAGATGTTGAGGCGGTAGAGCAGGTCCTCGCGCAGCTTGCCCGTGGCCACCGCCTGGTAGGGCGAGCGGTTGGTGGCCGCAATGATGCGCACGTCGGTTTCCTGGCTGGTGGTGCTGCCCACGCGCATGAAGCGCCCGGTCTCCAGCACCCGCAGCAGCTTGACCTGCAGCTCGAGCGGCATCTCGGTGATTTCGTCCAGGAACAGCGTGCCGCCGCTGGCGCGCTCGAAGAAGCCCTGGTGCTGGCGCTCCGCACCGGTGAAGCTGCCCTTCTCGTGGCCGAAGATTTCGCTCTCGATCAGGTTGGGGCTGATGGCGCCGCAGTTCACTGCAAGGAAGGGCTGCTTGCGCCGGCGGCTGAGGTCGTGCACGGTCTGCGCGACGACCTCCTTGCCGGTGCCCGACTCGCCCGTGATGAACACCGACACGCTGGTGCCGGCCACGCGCGAGATCTGCTGGTAGATGCGCTGCATGGGCGTGCTGCGGCCCCACAGCAGGCCGAAGTGGCCGGACTCCGCCAGGTTGGCCGTCAGGTCCTCGACCTCGGCCTGCAGGGTCGCGGGCTTCATGATGCGCGACAGCACGCCCTGCAGCTGCTTGAGGTTGACCGGCTTGATGAGGTAGTCGGCCGCACCCAGGCGCAGCGCCTGGATGGAGGTCTCGAGGTTGGCGTGGCCCGTGCACAGCACGACCTCGGAGTTGGCCACCAGTTTGGGGTCAGCCAGCAGGTCCATGCCGTTGCCATCGGGCAGGCGCAGATCGAGCAGGATGATGTCGGGCTGCTGCAGCGCGATCTGACGCCGTGCATCCCGAAGGTTATGTGCAACGGCGACCGTGAACTGCTCTCCCGCGATCAGCGCGCGCAAGGAAGCGGCTGAATCGTGATCGTCATCCACCACCAGGGCATGGGGCATCGGCGTCGGTTCCTTTACTGTTGGCTCCGCTTTGAAGCGGACCGCCATTGTCATCAAAACTGCGCGTCGCAGAGGCCATCAGCGCAATGCCAAGCGTGTAACAGGCATGCAGCTTGCTGCCCGCCATGGCATGACAAGTCAGGCTTGAGCACATCATGAACCCTTTCGGCACCTATCGGACGCGGGATCTTGCGCCTGCGCAGCTCGTTGAAGTGCTCGCGCTCGGCGCCCTGCTCGCGCTGGCCTGGCGGGCCTGTAGCGCCCGGCACCGGCGGCGCTGCTCGGCACGCAGCGCCCGAGCGCCGGAGGAGGTGCAGACGTGGGAAAGCGAAGGGGGTCGGCCTCTGCCCGCCGAGCATGCGGCCAGCACGGTCGCCTCCTCAAGGAGCAAGCCATGACATCACCAGACAAGTCGGCAGGATTTGCCGCAGCTTTTTCGCAGCCTGCGCCCGGCACTCGGCCGCGGGAGCCTCATTTGCCGGATGTCCAACCCGACGATGACTCCGTGGCCGGCGAGGAAGACCCCGGCGCGAGCCTCGGCGAGGTGCCCGAGCCCCCAGTGCCGCCGACGCCCGAGCCACGCGACCGACCCTCACCCTGACGCCAACGGCACGCCTCTTGCGGTTTGAGACTTGCAGCGACTTGCGCTGACAACTTTCAGGACCTCATGAAGCAAGCTCGGAGCCGGCGCCAAGCCGGCTGGGTAGGGATGTGGGCTGGGCTTTGCGTGCTGGCCGGGACGACAGCCTGCGGCAGCCTGCCGGCGCGCGACCGCCCCGCGCAGGCACAGCCTCTCGCGCAGCCATCGCAGCCGGTGGCCGAGCGCATCACGCTGGTGGGCCGCGACGGGCCGGTCGGCACGGCTACCGAGGCGCGCGACCTGGCGCGTGTGGGCGCCGAAGGCAATACCGCGCTGTTCGAGCGGCATCTCGGCGTGCTGGCAAGCCAGGGGGACAACCGGCTGCTGCGCGGCAACGCGGCCCGCTTGCTGATCGACGGGCCGGACACCTTCGCCGCGATGAAGACAGCCATAGCCGCAGCGCGGCACCGCATCCTGGTGGAGTTCTACATCGTCGAGGACGAGGGTGTGGCGGCCGAGGTGGCCGAACTGCTGATCCGCAAGGCGGCCGAGGGCGTCAACGTGGCGATGCTGTACGACAGCGTCGGCTCGATGGGCACCGAGCGCGCCTTCTTCGACAGGCTGCGCAGCGGCGGCGTGGCGGTCTGCGCCTTCAACCCGGTCAACCCGCTGGAGCGGCCCGGCCACTGGGGACTGATCCAGCGCAACCACCGCAAGATGCTGGCGGTGGACAGCGACGTCGCCTTTACCGGCGGCATCAATCTCAGCAACGTCTACGCAGAAGGCTCCGGCTCCTTCAGCAATGCGCGCCGCAAACAGCGCCCGCCCGACGACGCCGACCGCCAGGGCTGGCGCGACACGCAGGTGGAGCTGCGCGGGCCGGTCGTGTCGGCGCTGGCCGTCGTCTTCCGCGAATCGTGGGCGCGCCAGGGTTGCGTGGGTGAGCTGCCGCCGGCGCCCGCACCGCGCGTGGCCACGCCGGGCCAGCGCGTCGTCAAGCTGGTGGCGGGCGACCCCGAGAACGGCATCAACCCGACCTACACCGCGCTGCTGCAGGGCATAGGCGCGGCCCAGCGCAGCGTGCAGTTGACGATGGCCTATTTCGCGCCCGGTCCCGAGCTCATCGACGCGCTGTGCGCTGCGGCTCGCCGCGGTGTCGCTGTCTCCCTCGTGCTGCCGGGGCGCAGCGACGTGAAGATGGTGCTGCACGCCGCACGCTCACGCTATGCGCAGTTGCTGGAGGCGGGCGTGCAGATCAGCGAGATGTCGCAGGTCGTCATGCATGCCAAGACGGCCGTCATCGACGGGGTGCTTTCCAGCGTTGGCTCCAGCAACCTGGACTGGCGCAGCATCGTCGGCAACAACGAGATCGACGTCATCGTGCTGGGCGACGACTTTGGTGACCAGATGCAGGCGCTGTTCAAGCGCGACCTGGCCGTGTCCCAACGCATCGAGGCCACGAGCTGGGCGCGGCGCGGCCTGGGCCAGCGGTTGATGGAGGGCCTGGCGCGTGTCATCGAGCCGTTGCTCTGACGTCGGGGTGGAACACCACTTGCCACAACGCTGGGCCTCATTCTTTTTTGTAGTCAAGGAGTCATGCCATGGCTTTTGAAGGTCTCTCCGCCGGCGCAACCGCCGCAACGACCCATCGTTACGAACCGTCGCGCCCGGCGGGCATCGCCCCGAAGCTGGACGAAGCTTTCGGCAGCGAGCCACAGCCCGAACGCCAGCGCCGTCCCGGCGGCAGCACCATGGGCCGCCTGATGCGCCGCAGCCGCACGCGCACGGCCGGCATCCGCTTTGAATGGGCCATGCGCAGCTGCGGGCCGGTGCTGCGCGTCGTGGCCACCTGGACCGACCGCCAGGGCCAACCGCATCACACCTCTTACTCGGTGCAGTGCAACGGGCTGGAGGGGGCACTGGACCGCGCCATCGCCTCACGCATTTCATGCGGCGCACCGCTGCCGGACCGCGAAGATCTGCTGCAACGCCTGCAGCAAGAATTTGCCACCTCGCCGCACAACACCGGTCTTGCCGCAGCTCCCGCTGGCGCCGTCTCGGCAAACAGCGCCACCTGACGAGGCCGGGCTGTCACAGGCTGGCAGCCGCCCGCAACAACGTTCGCCTCACAGCCATTGCACCCGCACGCGCCGGCCGTGCGGCGCAATTAAAGCCAGTTGATGAGGCGCTGCAGCCATCGCGGTAGCGGGCGGTTGGGAATGTAGTTCTGGCGATACTGGCTGGGCATGGCGTTGGCTCGGTTTTGAAGGCTGTTTATTTATACAGTACTTTAAGCCGACTTGCCAAGCGTCTTCCCGAAGTGGCATGGCATTTGGTAGCGATATCATTTGCGCCCGATCTGCACGGACGCGCCATGAAGAAGCCTCTCCCCCGCTGGCCTTTGAGCCTGCTTGCCACCCTGCTGCTGGCTGGCTGCGGCCAGGTGCCGCGCGCGCCGGCTGCGGCCGATTGGCTGGCCGCCTGGGGCAGCGCGCAGTTGGCTCATGCGCCCGTGGCGGGTAGCGCGCCGCTGCGCGACGTGAGCCTGCGCCAGGTCGTGCGCACCACGGTGGCGGGCGCAACTTTGCGGGTGCGCGTGAGCAACCTGTTCGGGCGTGAGCCCCTCGTGCTGAATGCCGCCAGCGTGGCGCTGCTCCAGCCCGGCACCGAGAGCGGGCGGCCGCAGCTGCAGGCCGGCAGCCTCAAGCCGCTGAGCTTCGAGGGCCGGCGCGAGCTGAGCGTGGCGCCCGGCACTGAAGTCTGGAGCGACCCGGTGGCGCTGGCGCTGCCGCGGGTGGCCGACGTGGCGGTGCAGATGCACGTCGTCTCGGCGCCGGTGCCGGCAACCGCCCACCCCGGTTCGCGCATCAGCAGTTGGACGCTGCCGGGCAACCGCGCTGACACCGCCGACTGGGTGGACCCGACGGCCAGGGATGGCTGGTGGCACTTGGCTGCGGTGGACGTCGGCAGCAGCGCGCCGCAACCGGTGCTGGTCGCCATCGGCGACTCCATCACCGACGGCTACGGCGTGACGGCCGGCAGCTACCAGCGCTGGACCGACGCCCTCACCCGCCGCCTGGTGGCGCAGGGTCGCACAGCCGCCGTCGTCAACACCGGCATTGGCGGCAACCGCATCCTGCAGGACGGCCTGGGGCCGCGCGTGATGGACCGTTTCGAACGCGACGCGCTGGCGCGCAGCGGCGTCACGCATGTCGTGTTGCTGGAGGGCGTGAACGACCTGGGCACCAGCCACCGCCAGCGCGCCACGACGCCCGAATCCCGCGCCACCTTGCTGGCCGATCTGCAAAAGGGCCTGAGCACGCTGGCTGGCCAGGCACGCGAACGCGGCGTCTGCCTGTTCGTGGCCACCGTCATGCCCTACGGCGGCAGCGGCTACTACCAGCCCCAGGCGGAGAACGAAGCCGACCGTCAGTCGCTGAACAGCTGGATTCGCCAGCCTGGCCGCTTCGACGGCGTGGTGGACTTCGACGCCCTCACGCGCGACCCGGTCCGCCCTTCGCACCTGAGGCGCGAACTCGATAACGACGGCCTGCACCCGTCGATGGCGGGCTACCAGGCCATGGCCGATGCGTTTCCGGTGGAGTGGCTGGACAAGCGCTGCACTGCACGCTAACGACAAAAGGGCTCCCTCGCGGGAGCCCCTTTTAGGCATTCCGGGCCGAGCGCCCGGCCGCTCCCAAGCCGGCCCGCCTGACGATGTGCTCGTGGCCTCAAGGCCGCGAGCATCACCGTCCCGTCGGGGGACCGACCAGACTCGCCCGTGTTCAGCGCGGCGAGCTGGGCGAGGGGCGTCAGAAACTAGCTCGCAGACCGACTTGGTAGGTGCGACCCGGCTCGTAGATCGCGTACGGTGCGTTGGCGAACTGGAAGTTCGTGCGCTGGCTGGCGCGGGTCACGTTGAAGATGTCGAAGGTCAGCTGAAGGTCCTTCTTCCAGCCGGTGACTTCGCCGAGGTTCAGGCGCGACGTGAAGTCCACCTGGGCGTAGTCCAGGCCGTAGAAGGCAGCAGCGGTGATGCCGTTTTGGCCGGTGCCGCTGGTCTGCGAACCCTTGGTGAAGGTCTTGGTCACGCGGAAGCCGCCGAAGCGACCTTCGTAATAGGCTGCAAGGTTGTAGGTGTAGGGCGGCACACCCGTGGCTACGTTGGCACCTGACTGCTTGACCTTGGTGTAGTTGGCGCTGACGCCCAGGCCCTTCAGATAGGTCGAGATGATGTCCAGCGGCTGCTGCACCGTCAGCTCCAGTCCCTTGATCACCAGCTCGTCGGCGGTGTTCTGCGTCTGCGTCAGCACGACGCCCAGCCCGTTGATCGCGGCGAGCTGCGATGCGGTGGGCAGCGCGGCCAAATCGGTCGGCACCGGCGTCACGCCGGCCTGCGTGTACAGGCCCTGCTTCTGCGTGTCCGTCAGGCCACCCTGCGTCCAGTTGACGCCGTAGGTATTCAGGTCGGCGAAGCTGACGTTCAACGTGCGGTTCGCGGTGAACCCCTTGATGCCCTTCTTGAACCAAGCCACGGCAACATAACCTTCACGTCCCGTGTACCACTCGAGGCCCAGGTCGGTGTTCTTGGACTCGTAGGGCTTGAGGTCCGGGTTGGTCAGCTGGCCGTTCTGCGCTGCCGGGTCGGTAAAGCTGAGCGCCAGCGCGCGCAGCTGCGTGGGGTCGGCGCGCGTGATCGTCTTGGACATCGAAGCCCTAGCCAGCACGTCCTTGCGCAGGTTGTAGGCCAAGCTGGCAGAGGGCAGGAAATTGCCGTAGGTTGTCGTCGTATAAGTCTCGACGACCGCCGCCGGGTAGCGGCCGCCATCGGCCAGGTTCTGGGCGGCGTTGCGCGGGTCGGCCGGCTGCGTCAGCGAGGCGAAGGTCTGCTGTGTGGTCGCGTAGCGGGCGCCGACGTTGTAGCGCAGATCATTGCCCAGCACCGTCGTGTCGCCGTTGATCTCGCTGAAGATCGAGGTCACCTTCTCCTGGAAGAAGCCAGGGGCGACGTTATTGTTGGAGTTGGCGGTGCCGTACAGCGCAGCGTCGCGCGCTTGCTGGTAGCCGGAGTCCTTGGCGAAGCGGGCCCAGTCGAGGGTGACGAAGCCGTTGGAGGTGGCCTTCAGGTAGCCGGGCACGGCGGAGTTCGGGATGGTCGAGCCGAGGAACTGCAGCGATGCCGGGTTGGCGCCGGCGGTGAAGCCCGTGCCATAGCCGGGATACGTGCTGGCCGCAGGGCCCGCAGCGCCCGCGCCGTTGCAGGCACCCGGGTTGACGGTGTTGGGGCCCGGCAGGAACACGTTGACGTTGCGGCGGCAGGCGATGTTTTCCCAATAGCCGCTGTTGTCGAGCGTCCTGATCCGGCGCGAGACGCTGTCAAAGGCGCCGCCGAACTTGATGTCGAAGATGCCGGCATCGATGTCAATGGCGCCACGCAGGCCATGCGTGCGGATCGAACGGATCTCGTCTTGCTGGTTCAGGCGACCACCGTTCCAGCCGAAGGCCGCGGGGTTGTTCAGGAAATCCTTGTCGCCGGCCGCGTTGGTGGCGCTCAGGCGCGGGACGCCGCTGCTGTTGTCGTACTCGGTCGTGATGCCTGAGCTGCCCACGGTCTGGAACAGCACCGTCGGCGACTGGCGGTGGAAGTCGCTCTTGGTGATGTTGGCCTGCACGTCCACGCTGATCGCGTCGGTGATCTTCAGGTTCAGCCCGGGGTTGACGCTATGAAACTTCGTCTCTTCCGTGTAGGGCCGGTACTCCATGAAGTACTGCGCGTTAGCAAAGGTGCCCTTGGTGACGGTGCAGCCGTTGGCGCAGTCGCTCTTGTCCACCGTCATGTTGATCGGGATGGCGGAACCGTTGCGGCCCACCCAGTTCATGTCGACGCGCTCGAACTCGTTCTTCTTGTGGCCGTAGATGGCGTCCAGGAAGAACTTGGTCGAGCTGTTCGGTCGCGCTTCCAGCGACAGGATGGCGTTTTGGCGATCACGGCTGCCTTCGGCCACCATGGCGCGGCCCAGGCGCGGAATGATGGCGTTGTCGATCTGCTGGATCGTCAGGCCGGGGTTCTTGGACAGCAGATAGGCCTCGTCGATGACGGCGCCGGTCACCAGGCCATTGCCGGCATTGGCGGGCACGGTGCCAGGAATGGTCCAGTTGCCGCCGCCCGTGCTGTTGCGCGCCGTGCCGAGGCTGGCGCCCTGCGTGGCGGACAGGTTGGCGTTGGTCCAGCCGATGGACTCGAAGCCGGTGGTCTTGACCTTGTTGGTCGACCAAGCGACGCCGGCCAGCACGCCGAAGGTGTTGTCCCAGGTGTTGCTGATCAAAGCGGAGCCGCGGTTGCCCCACTTCTCGGCCTGCTGGTTCTTGGTACCGGTCACCGTGAAGGCGGTGCGGAAGCCCTTCTTGTCGAAGGGGCGGGCGCTGCGCATGTCGACGATGCCGGCGGCGCCGCCTTCGAGCATGGAGGCGGTCGGGCTCTTGACAACGGTGACGCGGCTGAACAGTTCGCCGGGCATGAAGTCCATGTCGACTTCACGGTTGGCGCTGCCCGTGTCGGTACGGCCGGTCGAGGCCGAGGCGACCGGCGCGCCGTTCAGCAGCACGCGGGTGAAGTTGGTGCCCAGGCCGCGGATCTGGATCTGCAAGCCTTCACCGGTGATTTCGCGGGTCAGCGTGACGCCAGGGATGCGGGAGATGGACTCGGCGATGTTGCTGTCCGGGAACTTGCCCATGTCCTCGGCGGTGATCGCGTCGATGAAGCCGACCGCGTTCTTCTTGGCATTGGCCGAGCTTTCCAGGGAGGCGCGGATGCCGGTGACGACGACGGTGTCGAGCTTGGCGGCGTCCTGGGCCGGGGCAGCCGTCTGTGCATAGGCCTGCGCAATCAGGCCGGCCAGCAGCGTGGTGCCGAAGGCCAGCTGGCCTGCGCAAGCGCGACGGCTCGGCCGCGAAAAGGTCATGTTCATGCTGTCTCCTCTATGGTTCTATAGCTCGCATTCGCGAGTAACTGATGCGGTCGCCAGCAAAATGGTAGCGCGCTCATTTCCAATTTACGGCTGCGCACGCAGGCAGTCAACCAGGGTGTGTACTAATGTATTAGTGAACAACAGCACTGGAGTACAGGTGATGACCCCAAGTTGGCAGAGTGATAGGTAGCGCTCACAATGGCGTCCATTGCGCCGAGCCTAGAGATGCCATACAGCAACACTTCTCAGCCTACGGGCCTCCCGGCAGACGCCGGCAGCGCCGACAGGGTGGGAGGCGTCTCCCTCTACGCGACGTTGCCCGCGTGGCTGGATCGGCACGATGTTGCGGGGGTCACCTCTACGGTGGGTCTGACACCGGCACGCGTGCAGGCCGGGCTGCCGACCGCGCTGGTCGCCTCGCGGCAGACCCGCAGCAAGAGCGCGGCGTTCGGGCAACCGCCACGGCAGCGCATGTCATCCTGATCTCTGGTCGGACGCCCGGGCTGGTGGGCGTCCTTTTCCTTTCGGCGGCCCGCCCTGCGCGGAGCCGCCGTTTTTTTGACTCGCTCTTCAATGCCGGTGGGGTCGAGCCAGAATCTCACCCATAAGCATTAACGCTCTAGTGCATTAGGGCATCAGTGACAAAAATCGGCTTATGGCCGAGATGAATTTCACCCTAGACCCCACCCGTCACGCAGCACCCCAGGTCGTCGAAGCGCTCAGAGCCGCCATCATCTCCATGGAACTGGCGCCCGGCATCGCCCTCGACCGGGGCGAGCTGGCGCAGCGCTTCGGCATCAGCCAGACGCCGGTGCGCGACGCCCTCATCCGGCTCAGCGAAGAGGGCCTGGTCATCATCCGGGCCCAGCACACGACCCAGGTCAGCCGGATCGACGTGCCGGCGGCTCGCGAGGCGCATTTCCTGCGCCGCTCCATCGAGATCGAGATTGCACGCCAGTTGGCCATGAGGCATGACGATAGCGTCATCGCCGACCTGCGCACGCAGTTGTCGCGGCAGGTGGCGCTCGCCGAAAAGAAGGACTTCCTCGGCTTCATCGCCGCCGACAAGGAATTCCATCGACTGATGTACGTGGCGGCTGGCCTTCCGCGTCTCTGGTCGGTGGTGGTGCGCATGTCAGGCCACGTCGACCGCCTGCGCCTGCTGCACATTCCCACCGTCGGCAAGGCCGAGTCGACCCTGAGCGCCCACCTGGCCATCCTGGAGGCCATCGAGTCGCGCGACGTCGAGGCGGCGCAACACGCCGTGCGAGACCACCTCTCCGGCACCCTCGCCTCGGTGGACGAGATTCAACAGCGCTATCCCGACTACCTCATTCTTTAGCGCCAGCGACCTGAAAACGATGCAGCGTCGCTGACCTGAACACCTCGCCCGGCCGCAGGACGGTGCTGGGCCAGTCAGGGCCGACGGGGCGATTCGGCGAGTCGGGGTTGTGCTGGGTCTCCAGGCAGACGCCGGCGCCGCGCGTGAAGGGCTGACCGCCCGGGCCCTTCAGCGAGCCGTTCAGCCAGGTGCCGGCATAGAACTGGATGGCCGGTTCGGTGGTCAGGATCTGCATGCTGCGGCCTGAAACAGGATCGTGCAGGCCGGCGGCGGCGTGCAGCGCGCCGTCCAGCGGATGGTCCAGCAGCCAGTTGTGGTCATAGCCGACCTCTGTGCCGATGGTGCGCTCACGGCGGAAGTCGAAGGGCGTGCCCTCGACAGGCACATGGCGCAGCGGGATGCCGTTCGCATCGGGCACGGTGTAGCGGCCGGCGTTCAGCGCCAGGCGATGGCCCAAGGCGGAACCTGACTCGGCACCGCCCAGGTTGAAGTAGGCATGCGAGGTTAGGTTGATGACGGTGGCCTGGTCACAGGTCGCCTCGTAGTCGACGCGCCAGCTCATGTCGGCACCCAGCGTGTAGGTCACGGCGACATGCAGCGTGCCTGGGAAGCCCATCTCGCCGTTCGGGCTGACACGCTCCAGGCGCAGGCTGACGCTGCCGTCCGCGCCGGGCTTCTGCGGCAGGCCGCGCCACAACGATGCGCCGAAGCCGGCCGGGCCTCCGTGCAGGCAGTTGCGGCCGTCGTTGATGGCGAGCTGGTGGCGCGCGCCGTCGAGTTCAAAGCTGCCCCCGGCGATGCGGTTGGCATAGCGCCCGGCGATGACACCGAGGTGGGAGCCGGCGCCGGCCAGATAGGCCTCAAGGCTGGCCAGCCCCAGGACAACGTTGTCAGTCTGGCCAGAAGAATCCGGCGTCCAGAGACCGGTGACGATGCCGCCCCAGTCCAGCGCCGTCAGCACCAGGCCGCGGCCGTTGTCGAGACGGTACTCGTGGACCTGCCGGCCGTCAGGCAGGCGGCCGTAGTCGCGCACGGAGACGCGGGGTTCGGTGTTGCTCAACGGATCACCCCGCGCGCGTTGACGTAGAGGGCATACAGCGAATGGCTGCTGGCCATGAAGAGGCGGTTGCCCTTGGCGCCGCCGAAGCACAGGTTGGCGCAACGTTCGGGCAGATGGATGTGGGCCAGCGGCTTGCCTTCGGCGCTGTAGACGCGCACGCCATCCAGCGTCGCAGCGTCCGCCCCGGGCTGACCATTGCTGCCGAAGCCGCACCAGACGCGGCCGGCGGTGTCGATGGCGATGCCGTCGAAGGCGCCTGGACCGCCGGCGTCGATGAGCATGCGCTTGTCGCCCAATCTCGCACCATGGACGGCGTAGCTCCAGATCAAGCGATTCGGCTGCGCGCGGCTCTCGACGATGAGCAGGCGGCTGCCGTCGGGCGTGAAGGCCAGGCCGTTCGGGCCGGCCAAGTCGTCCAGCACGCGCTGCAACTCACCACTGACCGGGTCGATCCGGTAGACACCGTGCGGCTGCTCGGGCGTAGCGGGTGCGCCCTCCCAGTCGCCATGGATGCCGAAGTCGGGGTCGGTGAACCAGATGGCGCCATCGGGCGCGCAGGCGATGTCATTGGGCGAGTTCAACGGCTTGCCGTCGAAGCGGTCGGCCAGCACGGTGACGCGGCCATCCAGCTCGGTGCGCGTGATGCGCCGGCCCAGGTGCTCACACGAGATCAACCGGCCCTGCAGGTCACGTGCATGGCCATTGGCATTGCCGGCGGGTTGGCGGAACACGCTGACGGCGCCGCTGCAATCGTCCCAACGCAGGATGCGGTCATTGGGGATGTCCGACACCAGCAGATAGCGGCCGTCGCCGAACCACACCGGCCCCTCCGCCCACTGCAGGCCGGTGGCGAGCTGCTCGACGCAGGCGGAGAACAGGCGCAGCTCGCGGCCCTCCGGGGCGAGAATCTCGACGGCGGCATCCGGCAGGCGCGAAGCCGGCTGGAAGGGGATGCGGGGACCGGTCATGCGCCGTCCGCGCCCGGTTGGCCGGCAAACGCGAACGGCCCCAGCACGACGAAGGCACCGCCCTGGTAGCGGGCCTCGGGCAGGGTCGGGTCGATCTGCGGCTGCTTCGCCTCGACGGCGGCGCGCCAGGGCTCGGAGCTGTCCTGCGGCCGGTAGCCGACGTGGCGGCCCTGTGAGTTGTCCCACCAGGTCGTGCGGTTGTCGCTGGCGCCATAGACGATGCTGTGGCCGACCACCGGCGCGCTCAATGCGGCGACGAGCAGGCGCTCCATGTCGTCGTGGCTCAGCCAGCTCGACAGATGGCGGCGGTCCAGCGGCTCGGGCAGGCAGGAGCCGATGCGGATGCTGACCGTCTCCAGGCCGTGGCGGTCGAAGTAGAACTGCGCCAGGCTTTCGCCGAAGGCCTTGGACAGACCGTAGTAGCTGTCCGGCCGCGGCACGACATGGGCCGGGATGGTCTCGCCCTGGCCATAGAAGCCGGTCACATGGTTGGAGCTGGCGAAGATGATGCGCTTGGTGCCGCGGCGGCGCGCGGCCTCGTAGAGGTTGTAGGCGCCGACGATATTGGCCGGCAGCACGGTGCCGAACGGCTTCTCGATGGACACGCCGCCGAAGTGCAGCACGGCGTCCACGCCGTCGAGCAGGTCGTACATCGCCGCCTCGTCTTCCAGCGGCGCGATGACGACTTCCTCGCCGTCGCCGGCCGGGTCCATCGCGGCCAGGTCAGACACGCGCAGCGTCTCGCAGTAGCGCTTCATGCGCGGGCGCAGCATGCGGCCCAGGGCACCGGCGGCGCCGGTCAACAGCAGGCGCTTGAAGCGCAATCCAGTCAGTTCTTGCATGGGGTTCTCAGGCCCGGCGTCGGGCCCCGAAGGAGAGGTGTCGTCGTGCGTCAGCTGCCGGCACCCAGGCGTATCGGAGGGCGCAGGCGGGGCGCGGCGTCGGACTGGCGTCGGACCAGTTCGAAGTCTTGGAGCTCGTGCTCGCAGGGCAGAGGCTCGCCATTGCGGCGCGCACGGATGTGGCGCACCAGCAGGTCCACCGCGGCGCCGGCCATCTCCATGATGGGCTGGCGCACGGTGGTGAGTTCGGGCCAGATCGTCGTGGCCAAAGGGGCATCGTCGAAGCCGACCACGGTCAGGTCGCTGGGCACGTCCAGCCCCATGCGGTGGGCGATGGCGACGGTGGCTGCGGCCATGTCGTCATTGCTGGCAAAGATGGCCGTGGGCCGCTGTTCCTGCGACAGCAGGAACTCGGCCGCGTCCAGGCCCGAACGGTAGGTGAACATGCCCTGAGCGACGACCTCCTCCTCAGCGATGTTGAGGCCGGCATCGGCCATCGCACCATGGAAGCCTGCCAGGCGGCGCGAGCTGCTGCTCTGGTAGGGGTCGCCGATGATGAAGCCCAGCCGGTGATGGCCCAGGTTCAGCAGGTGGCGCGTCATCTCGTAGGCGGCCTGGTAGTCGTCGATGCCGACGGCGCAGACGGCTTCAGGCGGCACGCCGCTGGAGACGACGACGGCCGGCGTGTCGGTCTCGGCCACCAGCTTGAGCAGCGGCTGGGAGTCGCAGAAAGGCGGCGGCAGGATGAGGCCGTCGATGCCGTTGGCGATCATCTCGGCCACGGGGGCTTCTTCGCCGTCGCGCGCGGCGTCGCAGCGTTGCACGACCAGCTGCACGTGGCGCAGGCTGGCCTTGTTCAGCAGGCCGATCAGGAACTCATTGAGGTAACCCGCCGTCGGGTCGATGTAGAGCATGCCGATGCGGATGGGCTCCGACCCGGCCAGGCGGCGCGCCGCCTGGTTGGGCACGTAGTTCAGCGCGGCGATGGCCGCCTGCACCTTCTCGCGGGTGGCGGGGCGCACGTTCAGCTCCCCGTTGACGACCCGCGACACGGTCATCGGCGACACCTCGGCCAGGCTGGCCACGTCGGCGATTGTGGCCACCTTGGTGCTGCGCCCATGACGCATGTTTGGCTTCAATCTGCACCTCGAGTCTTCATTGTTCTTAGGCGGCCGGCGAGCGCTGCGCGGCCGAAGTCGTGATTCTCTACCATGCCCATGCTGCCTTCTCAACGGCCCGGCGCGAAACCAAAGCGCAAGGCCTTGTAGGCCGCCAAGTCCTTTTCCGGTGGCCGCGTGCCGGCCGGCAAGGGCAGGCCCGAGACCGACTGGAAATAGGCAACGCAAGCATCGCGCCACCAGCGCGCCTCACGGGCCTGCACGGCGAGATAGGCGGTCACTTCGGCATGGCGCTCGGCGTCGACGTCGCCCTTTAGCGCGGCCCAGCGGCGGCCCATGTCGTCCACGGTCGCCACGCCACGGTCGTAGCGTGCAATCAGCTCAGCCCACAGCGTGCGGCCGGACGGCATGGCGTAGTCCCAGGGCAGATGGTGGAACCACAGCAGCAGCTCGGGCGGCGTCGTGCCTGGGTCGGCAAAGCGGCGCGCCACCGACGGCGCGTACTGGGCGACGGCATTGCTGCCGTTGGGCGAGCGGTCGAAGCCGATGCCATCGCGTGCGGCGCGGTGGAAATAGGTCGGGTTCCAGTCGGCGCGCTCCAGGTTGTTGACCCAGGGGCCGGGGCCGTAGTGGTGGCCCGTGTCCATCAGGTGGTGCAGGCCCAGCGGCGTCATGTAGTCGACGACGGCCTCGCGCGAGGCCAGCATCAGCTCGACGATGGCGTCGCGCGCGGCGGGACGGGGCGTGAATGTCTGCGCCACCCAGTCACGAGCGACCGAGGCGGCCTTCACGTCCGGGTCCCAGGCCATGCGGCCGAAGGCATACCAGTTGGCCTGGTCGAACTGCGAGCCGCTCCAGTTGCGGTCCTGGCCGATGTTGGCGACGCCGGCAATCGCAGTGAGCTTGTGGCCGTGCAGGCTGCCGTCGACGACGCGGGCGACCGTGCCGCCGTGGCCCGTGTCGGCGCGCACCACCTCCTCAAACAGCGGGCCGAGGTGGACGAGGTGGGTCGAGAAGCCCAGGTACTCCTTGGTGATCTGCAGCTCCAGCGCGATAGGCGTTTTGGGCATGGCGCCGAACAGCGGGTGGAAGGGCTCGCGAGGCTGGAAGTCGATGGCGCCGTTCTTCACCTGCACGATGACGTTGGCGGCGAACTGGCCGTCCAGCGGCTGGAACTCGGCATAGGCCTGGGCGGCGCGGTCCTTGGCGTCCGGCGCGTAGACAAAGGCCCGCCACATGACGACGCCGCCGTGGGGCGCCAGCGCCTCGGCCAGCATGTTGGCGCCGTCGGCATGGTTGCGGCCGTAGTCCTGCGGGCCGGGCTGGCCCTCGGAGTTGGCCTTGACGAGGAAGCCGCCGAAGTCCGGAATGGTCTTGTAGACCTCATCCGCCTTGGCCTTCCACCAGGCACGCACGGCCGGGTCCAGCGGGTCGGACGTCTTCAGGCCGCCCAGCTCCACCGGTGCCGAAAAGCGCGCCGACAGATAGACCTTGATGCCATAGGGCCGGAACACGCCGGCCAGCGCCGCCGCCTTGGCGAGGTAGGGCGCGGTCAGCGAGTCGGCCTTGGCGTTGACGTTGTTCAGCACCGTGCCGTTGATTCCGAGCGAGGCGTTGGCACGGGCGTAGTCGACGTAGCGCGCATCGAGGATGTCGGGCAGCTTCCACCAGTCCCACAGCGACGCACCCGAATAGCCGCGCTCGACATGGCCGTCCAGGTTGTCCCAGTGGTTGAGGAGGCGCAGACCGACCTTGGGCACGGAGCGCTGATCGACCTTGGCCAGGTCGACGCCGGTCTGGGCGGCACGCAGCCACGCGAAGCTGCCATAGAGCAGGCCGATGTCGCTGTTGGCGGCGATAACGGTCACCTCCCGGCCTTGCAGCTTGAGGCGTCGCAGCGCATAGCCCTCACGGCCAAGTTCATCCCAGGCCAGGTTCAGGCCGGCCGGTGCCTGCGCGCGCGTCGCCAGCATCAGCGTGCCAGCCTTGACATGCGCGGTTAGCGGGGGCTCACGTCCCGTCAGTCCTTTCATTCCTCGCTGGAGCTCGGCAATGGCGGCCTGGGTCGTCGCCGAGTCGGGCGCCGCCAGCATGATGGCGCCCACACCGGCCTGCACCCTCGCTTGGCCGGCGAGCGGCCGGTAGCGCAGCCACAGCTCATGCCCGTCCTCGGCCACTGCCCAGGTGGGCAACAGCGCCAGCAACAGGGCCATCACCAGCCCTTTGAAACTCGTCGTCATCTTGTCTCCCGCCATTCAGCGTGCTTCTTCCACGCAATCCCGGCTTGCGCGAATGCAAATGGTAGCGCTACATTTCATTCCCGCAAGCCGGCACAATCACGCACCAAGCCCGGTATTTCTTCGGAGACAACGTCTTGAAACAACCCGCATCCGGAATCACCCTGATGTCGCTGCCGCGGCAGGGGTATACCCGGAGCTCATCCGCTAGCGCTACCAAGCTCCCTGGGCGGAACGCGTGATGCCGGTTGGAGCGGGCGCGGCCATGGGCCGCCAGCGTTGGATCGAGCGTGGCAGCATCGCTGCCGGCCGCGACTTCATCCGCGCGCATGGTCCGCTGCCAACAGCCGGTTGCTTCAACGCCTTGCCGGGTGCCTGCGTCATCTGGCGGGATGCTGATGTCGCATCCGCCAAGTTCCCTAGCGCCGTCCAGGCCCTGACCGCTGCCGGCGGCCTGGTGCTCATCGGCGCCCTGCTTCTCCACGCCGGCCGGCCACATGCCGCGCCGGGCCTGCTGCTTCAACCCTCGCCTGAACGCCTCCTTTGACGATGATTGCCAATCCCATCCTGCCGGGCTTCCACGCCGACCCGTCCATCTGCCGCGTGCCTGGTGAAGGCGGTGACGATTACTACATCGCCACGTCCACCTTCGAATGGTGGCCAGGCGTGCGCATCCACCATTCCAAAGACCTGGTGAACTGGCGCCACCACAGCTATGCCGTCACGCGCACCAGCCAGCTCGACCTGAACGGCCACCCCGATTCGGCCGGCGTCTGGGCGCCCTGCCTGACGTATTCGCACGGCCAGTTCTGGATGATCTACACCGATGTGCGCAGCACCATCGGCGCGTTCAAGGACACGCACAACTACCTCATCACGGCGCCCAGCATCGACGGCCCGTGGAGCGAGCCCATCTACCTGAACAGCTCGGGCTTCGACCCCAGCCTGTTCCACGACGCCGATGGCAAGCATTGGCTGATCAACCAGCAGTGGATCCACTGGCCGGGCAAGCACCACTTCAACGGCATCCTGCTGCAGGAGTACGACCACGAAGCGAAGAAGCTCGTCGGCCCGATCAAGAACATCTACGCCGGCACCGAGCTGGGCGTTGTCGAAGGCCCGCACCTCTACCTGCGCAACGGCTGGTACTACCTGCTGACAGCCGAAGGCGGCACCTTCTACGAACACGCCGTGACGCTGGCCCGCTCGCGCAACCTTGAAGGCCCCTACGAGACCCTGCCCGGCAACCCGCTGCTGACGGCCTGGCAGAAGCCCACGGACGGCCTGCAGCGCAGCGGCCACGCCAGCTGGGTCGAGACGGCCAGCGGCGAATGGTTCATGGCCCACCTCTGCGGCCGCCCGCTGGAATGGACCGGCCCGAACGCGCACCAGAACAATCCGAGTGGTGGCTACGCCGGCCTGCACTGCCCGCTGGGCCGCGAGACCGCGCTGCAGCGCCTGCACTGGCGCGACGACGACTGGCCCGAAGTGGTCGGCGGCAATGGCCAGCAGCCCAGCGTCAACATCGCGCTGCCCGATCTGCCGCCGCACCCCTTCCCCGCCGAGCCCGCGCGTGACGACTTCGACTCGACCACCTTCAACGGCCACCTGAACTCGCTGCGCAAGCCCTTCGACGAAAGCTGGGCCTCGCTCACGGCCCGCCCAGGCCACCTGCGCCTGACGGGCCGCGAGTCGCTGATGAGCCTGTTCGACCAGAGCCTCGTCGCGCGCCGCCAGCAGCATTTCAACTGCCGCGTCGAAACCCGCGTGGAGTTCGAGCCCGACAGCTTCCACCAGATGGCCGGCCTCACCGCCTACTACAACACCCGCAACCACGCCTATCTGCACGTCACGCGCGACCCGGATAGCAGCGCCCGCGTCGTCTACCTGACCGTCAACCGCGACGGCGCCATCAGCGGGCCGGCCACGCCCGTTCCGCTGGCCGCCGGCCCCGTGGACCTGGCCGTCGAATTCAGCCACGACACCTACCAGTTCTCCTTCCGCCAGGGCGACGCGGCCTGGCAGCCCATCGGCCCGGCGCTGGACGCGGCCATGCTGAGCGACGAGTTCGCGACCCGCTTCATCAACGGCTTCGCCAACAGCTTCGGCTTCACCGGCAACTTCATCGGCATTGCCTGCCAGGACCTGGCCGGCACCCGCACGACCGCAGACTTCGATTACCTCTCATACGAAGCCAAGCCGTGATCAACGGCTGACCAGAGAAGACGACCTCAGAAAACCATAAGAGGAGACAAATGACTCACCAGCGCCTTTCCTTCATGGAAAAGGCCGGGTACAGCTGCGGTGACGCCGCTGCGAACCTGGTCTTCATGTCCATGATCCTGTTCCAGCTCAACTTCTACACGGACGTCGTGGGGCTTAGCGCCAGCACGGCGGCGGCCATCCTGCTGTGGCCGCGCCTGTGGGATGCCGTGTTCGACCCCATCATGGGCGTGCTGGCCGACCGTACCAATACCCGCTGGGGCAAGTTCCGCCCCTGGGTGCTGTGGACGTCGGTGCCCTGGTGCGTCGTCATGATCCTGGCCTACACCACCCCAGATCCGAGCTGGGGCTGGAGCGTTGGCATGGTGGTCGCCTATGCCGGCATCACCAACACGCTGCTGATGACGCTGTACTCGATGAACAACATGCCCTACTCGGCGATGAGCGGCGTGATGACGGCGGACCTCAACGAGCGCACCAAGCTCAACAGCTACCGCTTCGTGTCGGTCAACGCCGCGCAGTTCCTGGTCGGCGGCCTGACGCTGCCGCTGGTGGCCAAGTTCGCACAGGGGCATGACCGCGCCTACGGCTGGCAGATGACGATGACGATCTGGGCGGTGGCCTGCCTGATCCTGTTCCTCGTCACCTTCTTCACGACGAAGGAGCGCATCAAGCCGTTGGTGGAGACGCATTCGTCGCCCAAGCAGGACTTCACGGACCTGCTGAAGAACGGCCCGTGGATCGCGCTGGTGGCCTACACCGTCTTCCACTTCGGCATGCTGGCCCTGCGCGGCGGCGCCCACTTCAACTACTACCACCACTACGCCGACAAGGCGGCGATGTTCGACTTCCTGGCTGCGGTCGGGCTGACGACGCCGGATGCGGCCAGCACCGGCACGCTGGCCGACTGGCTGGGCTACATCGTGCACGGCACGCGAGACCAGCTCGGCAGCTCCAACGTGGCCGACGTGTTCAACAGCCTCATCAACATGAGCGGCACGGCGACGACCATGATCGTCATCGCGCTGTCCGTGGGCCTGTCGGCGCGCTATGGCCGCCGGGCGGTGGGCATCGTCAGCTTCGGCCTGTCGACGCTGACCGCCTTCGCGATGTACCTGCTGCCGCCCGACGCCGTCTGGGGCATGCTGGGCCTGCACATCCTCAGCGCCATCGTCTACGCACCGAGCGTGGCGGTCATGTGGTCGATGTACGCCGATGCCGCCGACTACTCCGAGTGGCAGACCGGCCGCCGCTTCACCGGCATGGTGTTCGCCACCATCGGCTTCTCGCTGAAGGCGGGCCTCGCGCTGGGCTCGGCGAGCTTCCTGTGGATCCTGGCCGGCTTCTTCGGCTACGACACGCAGATGCCCACGGCGCCCAACGCCATCGAGGGCTACAGAGTCGCGTCCAGCATCGTCGTCGGCCTGCTGTTTGCCGGATGCACCCTGAGCCTGCTGGCCAACAAGCTCGACAAGCAAACCACCATAAAAATGTCCGACGAACTCGCCGAACGCCGCCGCAAGGCTGGCATCGAGCCGACGGCCGCCTAACCTTATCCACACCACCACTTTTTCCGCAGTCAGGACCTTGCCATGAGCACCGCCTATTCCGACCTCCCCGTCGTCAAGTACGAAGGCCCCCAGTCCACCAACCCTTTCGCCTACCGCTGGTATGACGCCAAGCGCGTCGTCCTCGGCAAGACGCTCGCCGAGCATCTGCGCCCGGCCGTCTGCTACTGGCACAACTTCTGCTGGAAGGGCGAGGACATCTTCGGCCTGGGCGCCACCGCCCACGCGCGCCACTGGTTCGCCGAACCCGACTCGGTCAAGGCTGCCTACAGCAAGCTCGACGCCGCCTTCGACTTCTTCGGCAAGCTGGGCCTGCCCTACTGGTGCTTCCATGACCGCGACGTGGCCCCGGAAGGCGCGACGCTGGCCGAGTCCAACCGCATCCTCGACGGCTTGCTCGAAGCCGCCGGCAAGAAGATGCAGGACGGCAACATCGGCCTGCTCTGGGGCACGGCGAACCTGTTCTCCAACCCCCGCTTCATGAGCGGCGCCGGCACTAACCCCGATCCGGAAGTCTTCGCCTTCGCCGCGGCGCAGGTCAAGCACGTGCTGGAGTGGACTCACCGCCTGGGCGGCCAGAACTACGTGCTGTGGGGCGGCCGTGAAGGCTACGAGACCCTGCTGAACACCGACATGAAGCGCGAGCTGGCCAACCACGGCCGCTTCCTCTCCGCCGTCGTCGAGCACAAGCACAAGATCGGCTTCAAGGGCACCATCCTGATCGAGCCCAAGCCGCAGGAGCCCACCAAGCACCAGTACGACTACGACAGCGCCACCGTCTACGGCTTCCTGAAGACCTACGGCCTGGAGAACGAAGTCAAGGTCAACCTCGAGGTGAACCACGCCACGCTGGCCGGCCACAGCTTCGAGCATGAAGTGGCCACCGCCGCGGCCCTGGGCATCCTGGGCTCCATCGACGCCAACCGCGGCGACGAGCAGCTGGGCTGGGACACCGACCAGTTCCCCAACAACCACGCGGCCCTCGTGCCGGCCATGCTGGAGATCATCCGTGCGGGTGGCTTCACGACCGGCGGCACGAACTTCGACGCCAAGGTGCGCCGCCAGTCCATCGACCCGACCGACCAGCTCGAAGGCCACATCGGCGGCATGGACACGATGGCCCGCGCCTTCCTGAACGCGGCCGCGCTGTACGAGAGCGGCCAGCTGGAAACCGCGCTGAAGGACCGTTATGCCGGTTGGGAAGGCGACCTGGGCAAGAAGATCTCCGGCGGCGCCAGCCTGGATGACCTGGCCAAGATCGTGCACGAACAAGGCATCTCGCCGGTGCCGCGTTCCGGCCGTCAAGAGCGTCTCGAGAACATCGTCAACAACTTCGTCTGAACGCGAAGCCCCTCGTCCAGCTCGCTGTGCTGAACGCCAGCGAGCTGGCCGATCCCCCGAGGGGATGGCGATGCTTGCGGCATTGAGCCGCAAGCACATCGCCAGGACGGGCCGGCTTGGGAGCGGCCCGGCGCTCGGCCCGTGAAAGCACGACGGCCGCCAACAACCAGAGCTGAATCCACCATGTTCCTCGGTATCGACCTCGGCACCTCCGAGATCAAGCTGCTGCTGCTCGACGAGCAGCACAACATCGTCACCACCACCGGCGTGGCGCTCACCGTGCAGCGGCCCCAGCCGCTGTGGAGTGAGCAGAACCCCGCCGACTGGTGGGCAGCTCTTGACCAGGGCATGGCCAAACTCAAGAGCGAGCACGGCGACGCGCTCGCCAAGGTGCGTGGCATCGGCCTGTCGGGCCAGATGCACGGCGCCGTCACGCTGGACGCCGCCGCCAAGGTGCTGCGCCCGGCCATCCTGTGGAACGACGGCCGCAGCGGCCCGCAGTGCGCCGAGATGATGGCCGCCTGCCCCGAGCTGCCGGCCATCACCGGCAACCTCGCGATGCCGGGCTTCACGGCCCCCAAGCTCGCCTGGATGCGCCAGCACGAGCCCGACCTGTTCGGCCAAGTCGCCAAGGTGCTGCTGCCCAAGGACTGGCTGCGCTTCGAGCTCAGCGGCGACTACGTCAGCGAGATGAGCGACGCCGCCGGCACCTTGTGGCTGGACGTCGCGAAGCGCCGCTGGTCGCCCGAAGCACTCGCGCTGACCGGCCTGACCGAAGCGCAGATGCCGCGCCTTGTCGAAGGCAGCGAAGCCAGCGCCACGCTGAAGCCGGAACTGGCCGCGCGCTGGGGCCTGTCCGCCAGCATCCGGATCGCCGGCGGCGGTGGCGACAACGCCTCGAGCGCCGTCGGCATGGGCGTCGTCAAGCCCGGCGACGGCTTCCTGTCGCTCGGCACGTCGGGCGTCATCTTCCTCTGCAACCCCGCCTTCAGCCCCAACCCGGCTCGCGCGGTGCATGCCTTCTGCCATGCGCTGCCCGACACCTGGCATCAGATGAGCGTCGTGCTCAGCGCCGCCAGCGCGCTGCGCTGGGCCACGCTGATGCTGGGCATGCCCGGCGGCGAGGCCGACCTCATCGCCAAGGCCGCCGCGCTGACCGACACGCAGCGCCAGCAGGCGCCGATCTTCCTGCCCTACCTGAGCGGCGAGCGCACGCCGCACAACAACGCCAACGCGCAGGGCGTGTTCTTCGGCCTCACGCATGAGCATGGCGCCGCCGAGATGGGTTACGCGGTGCTCGAAGGCGTCGGCTTCGCGCTGCTGGACGGCTGGCAGGCACTGCAGGCCGGCGGCGGCAACGCCGAGCAGCTCTGGCTGGTCGGCGGTGGCGCCCGCAGCGAGTGGTGGGCCAAGTTGCTCGCGTCGCTGCTGAACGTGCGCCTCGTCAACGGCGTTGGCGCCGAAGCCGGTGGCGCCCTGGGCGCTGCGCGCCTGGCCTGGCTCGCCTGCGGCGGTTCGGTGGACGAGGTCTGCCGCACACCCGACATCGCCCGCGTCGCCGAACCCGACCCCGCACTGGCAGCAGCATTGCAGCCCCGCCACGCCCGCTTCAAGCGCCTCTACGACGCGCTGCGCAGCGAGTTCGTCTAACCCTCTTCTTCACCACCAAGGTCTGTGCCACTTCACCGTGGCAGGGCCGCGCTTTGCCCAAATGAACAGCCTCGACCTCCTTCGCCAACACACCACCGTCGTCGCCGATACCGGTGACTTCGACCAGCTCGCGCAGTTCCGCCCGCAGGACGCGACGACCAACCCGTCGCTCGTGCTCAAGGCCGTGCAGCAGCCGCGTTACCGCGCGTTGCTGGAACAGGCGGTCGCCGCAAACCCGGGCGCATCGGCCACGACGGTGACTGAACATCTGCTCGTCGCTTTCGGCGTGGAGATCCTGAAGGTCGTGCCGGGCCGCGTGTCCACCGAGATCGACCCGCGCCTGTCGCACGACACGGCGGCATCCATCGCCACCGCCAGGCGCCTCATCGAGCTGTATGCCGCTGCCGGCGTGCCCAAGGCCCGCGTGCTGATCAAGCTGGCCTCCACATGGGAAGGCATCCAGGCCGCCCGCGAGCTGGAGCAGCAGGGCATCCACACCAACCTGACGCTGCTGTTCTGCCTGGCCCAGGCGCAGGCCTGCGCGGATGCCGGCGTGAAGCTGATCTCGCCCTTCGTCGGCCGCATCTACGACTGGTTCAAGAAGACCGCCGGCCACAGCTGGAACGAGGCCGCGATGGCCGGTCCCAACGACCCCGGCGTGCGCTCGGTCGAGGAGATCTACCGCCACTACAAGCGCCACGGCATCACGACCGAAGTGATGGCCGCGAGCTTTCGCAACAGCGGTCAGATCATCGCGCTGGCCGGCTGCGACCTGATGACCATCAGTCCCGCGCTGCTGGCCGAACTGAGCCAGGCGACGACGCCGGTCGAGCGCCGGCTGAAGGCGCACGAAGACCAGCTCGAAGCCGCACCTGCCGCGCTGACGGAAAGCCAGTTCCACGCCGCCCTGGCCGCCGACGCGATGGCCCGCGACAAGCTCACCGAAGGCATCACGCAGTTCATCGCCGACACCGAGACGCTCGAGCAATTGATCCGCACTCATCAAGGCTAAGACCATGCAAGACCTCACCCTCGCCGCCAACGCGCTGCGCATGCTCGCCGTCGACGCCGTGCAGCAGGCCAACTCAGGCCACCCCGGTATGCCGATGGGCATGGCCGACATCGCCGCCGTGCTGTGGAGCCGCCACCTGCGCCACAACCCGGCCGACCCACGCTGGCCCGGCCGCGACCGCTTCGTGCTGTCCAACGGCCACGGCAGCATGCTGCTCTACGGCCTGCTGCACCTGAGCGGCTACGACCTGCCGATGGCCGAGCTGAAGGCCTTCCGCCAGATGCACAGCAAGACGCCCGGCCATCCCGAGGTGGGCTTGACGCCCGGCGTCGAGACGACCACCGGTCCGCTCGGCCAGGGCCTGGCCAACGCCGTCGGCATGGCACTCGCCGAGCAGCTGCTCGCCGCCGAGTTCAATACGCCCGATCACGCGCTGGTGGACCATCGCACCTTCGTCTTCGTCGGCGACGGCTGCCTGATGGAAGGCATCTCGCACGAAGCCTGCTCGCTGGCCGCCACCTGGGGCCTGGGCAAGCTCGTCGTCATCTACGACGACAACGGCATCTCCATCGACGGCGACGTCAAGGGCTGGTTCGGCGACGACACGCCGGCACGCTTCGAGGCCTATGGCTGGCGCGTGATCCGCAACGTCGACGGCCATGACTTCGCAGCAATAGACGCCGCGCTGAACCAGGCCGGTGAAGACATCGGCAAGCCCACGCTGATCTGCGCCAGAACGACCATCGGCAAGGGATCGCCCAACAAGGCCGGCGGCCACGACGTGCACGGCGCACCGCTGGGCGCTGCCGAGGTGTTGGCCGTGCGTGAAGCGCTGACCTGGCCCTACCCGCCTTTCGTCGTGCCCGAGGAAGCCCGCGCGCCGCTGGACGCCCGCGACAGCGGCGCCTCGCGCCAGCGCGAATGGGAAGCCGTGCTGGCCAACTACCGCGCCGCCGATCCGGCACGCGCCGCCGAGTTCGAACGCCGCGTGCGTGGCGAACTGCCCGCCGATTTCGACGCGCAGGCCAGCGCCCTGCTCGCCGCCGCCGTCGCCAAGGCGGAGACCGTCGCCTCGCGCAAGGCTTCGCAGAACAGCATCACCGCGCTGGCCCCGCTGCTGCCCGAACTGCTCGGCGGCTCCGCCGACCTGGCGCCGTCCAACCTGACGCAGTGGAAGGGCTGCCGCTCCGTCGAGAAGGCCGCAGCCGGCGGCAACTACCTGCACTACGGCGTGCGCGAGTTCGCCATGGTCGCCATCCAGACCGGCATCGCCCTACACGGCGGCTGGCGGCCCTTTGGCGGCACCTTCCTGATGTTCTCGGAGTACGCACGCAACGGCATCCGCATGGCCGCGCTGATGCGCACCAACCCGATCTACGTCTTCACGCACGACTCCATCGGCCTGGGCGAGGACGGCCCCACGCACCAGCCCGTCGAGCAGGTCGCGACGCTGCGCCTGGTGCCCAACCTCGACCTCTGGCGGCCGGGCGACGCCGTCGAGACGCTGGTGGCCTGGCAGACCGCCGTGCGCCACCGCAGCACGCCGACGGCGCTGGTGCTCTCGCGCCAGAACCTGCCGCATCAGGCGCGTGATGAAGAGACGCTCGCGGCCATCGAACGCGGCGGCTATGTGCTGGTGCGCGAATCGGCGGACAAGCCCTTGCAGCTCGTGCTGATCGCCACCGGCTCGGAGCTGGACCTGGCCGTGCAGGCGCAGAAGAAGCTGGCCGACAGCGGCGTCAATGCCCGCGTCGTGTCCCTGCCGTCCTGCCACGTGTTCGAGAAGCAGGACGCCGCCTGGCGCAGCGCGGTGCTGCCTGCCGGCGTGCCCCGGGTCGCCGTCGAGGCGGGCGTCACGGCGCCGTGGCGCCAGTACGTTGGCCTGGAAGGCGCGGTCGTCGGCATCGACACCTTTGGCGAATCCGCACCGGCCGCAGCGCTGTACGCGCACTTCGGCATCACCGTTCAGGCGGTCGTGGACGCCGGCCTGAGCTGCCTGTCCAGTTAAGGCGAACGGCGGCGCAGACCGCCGAGGCACAACAGGCCTAGGCACAGCAGCAACGCCACACTCGGCTCGGGCACGGCCACCACGCCGCCCGGGCCGTACAGCGTGCCCGAGCCTGATGTGACGGTGAAGTTGCTGACCGCTTGGCCGCCGCTGTCGAAGACCTGGATGCCGGTCAGCCTGGCGCTGCTAAAGAAGCTGGCGTCGCTGCCGCTCGGCGTCGAGAGGCCAAGGTTGGAGCGCGGCAGGGTGCTGGCCCACAAGGTCAGGCCGACATCCTGCGCAACGCCGAAGACGATGGGGATGTCGAAGGAAAACGTGGTGCTGCCCGCCACCGTGAAGCCGGTCGCCAGGTCGCCGGTGACGCTGATGCCCGGCAGTGCCGCCTGGAAGCCGCCGTTGGCATACATCGCCACCACGCCGCCCTGCTGGCTGGTGATGCGAAAAGCCATCAGCGCCGGGCCGGAGCCGGCGAAATAGCCGAACTCGATCTCGCTGTCGGCACGGCCGATGTTGAACAGCGAGCCGTCGATGGTGAAGGTCTGCCGGTAGACGCCGTTGCCGCTGCCGCCGCCAACGGTCAGGGAGTCGACCTGCCGGGCACCGGCCTGCGCGCCCGCGACCGTGCCGTTGTCCGACGAGCCGGTGTAGCTGGCCACCGCCTGTACGCCCAGGTTGCCATAGCCGGCGCGCGCCTTCGCGTTGCCGGTGAAGGTGCGGGGGTCGGTCGGCAGGCCCCAGCCCACCGCCAGTGGCGCGGCCACCTGCACGCCGCCGCCGGCTGCAGTCGCGCTGCGCGTGATGCCGCCCACGCCGCAGATGGAACCATCGGTCGGCAGGCCAATCTCGAACGTCCGGCCGAAAAGCCGCGCGGCGCTGTCGGGCGCGAAGGTGGAACAGCCGAACGGGTTGCCGTTGGCGCCGAATTGCGAGTTGCCTCCGGCGGTCAGCGCATAGACATCGAGGCCCGGCGCCGCGAACGAAGCGAAAGGCAGCAAGGCGGCAGCGCACAGTGCCAGTGACCTGAGGTGTTGCATGGACGAATCTCCTGGTGAAACCTTGGATGGATGCGCTACTCGGCCTGGATGCCGTGGGCCCTCAGCACCGGCTTCCAGTAGCGCTGCTCCGCCGCGATGCGCGCAGCCAATGCGCGGGGCGACGACCCTGCCGGCACCATGCCGGCCTGGGCGAACACCGAGGCCAGTTCAGCGCGGCCGAGGGCAGTCTCGACCGCAGCAGACAGGCCTGCAACTGTGTTGTTAGGTGTTCCGCCCGGGGCAAAGACCGCGAACCATTCCTTCACGACTAGGCCCGGATGCCCCTGCTCGGCGAGCGTCGGCGCGTCGGGCAGATAGGCGCTGCGCACCGCCCCTGACGTGGCTAGCACGCGCAGCCGACCTGAGCCGTGGTGTTGGCGCAGCAGCCCCTCGGGCAGCACCAGCGCGGCGATCTGCCCGCCCAGCAGGTCGTTCAACGCCGGCGGCCCGCCGGAGTAGGCGACGTGCTGCCAGGCGACGCCGACCTCGCCCAGCAGCATGGCTTCGAGCAGATGCGGCAGCGTGCCGGTCCCCGGCGAGCCGATGTTGGCGGCGGCCGGGTGGGCGCGCAGCCAGGCGATGAAGTCGGCCAATGTGGCCACGCTGGCGGGCACGGCCGGGCCGATGGCCAGGGCCAGCGTCATTTCGCTGGCCAGGCTCACCGGCAGCAGATCGATCGCGGCGTCGTAGGCCAGCCTGGCGTAAAGAGCCGGGTAGACCGTCGCAACGGCGCCCTGGGCGACCAGCAGCGTCGAGCCGTCCGGCGGCGCGGCCTTTAGCGCGCTGACGCTCAGCTGGCCGGCCGCGCCGGGGCGGTTGTCAACGATGACGTGCCGCCCGAGCGTCAGCGCCAGCGACTCGCCCAAGGCGCGGGCGACCAGGTCGGGAATGCTGCCGGCCGGGCCACTGCACAGCAGGCGCATGACGCCATCCGGCGCTGCGCCAACATGCCCGCAGCCCAGCGAAGCAAGCGCGGCCAGCACCCCGCGCCGTGTCATGGCCCCGGTCATGCGCTGCCCTCCGGCTTGCGCGCCGCCGTCAACAACAGCTCGTTCGGTCCGGCCCAACCGGCTGGCGTGCCGAAAGCCTCCAACTGCTGGCGGATGTCGCTCCACGCGGCCTGAGCCGCCGCCTCACCGAGCCCGTCGAGGATCTGCAGCACGGGGCTGGCGGAGGTGCGCACGAAGGCGAGGTAGTCGTCGACGGTCGGCATGTGGAAGACGGCGTCCATCGCCGTCGTCGCGACGTCGCGGAAACCGGCCTCATGGAACAGCGCGTCGAGCTGGCCGGGGCGGGACAGGCTGAACAGGCCGCCCGGCACGCCCGGGTCCCTCGGCGGCAGCCCGGCGTGGCGCAGCGCCGTCGTCGTCAGCGCCGTGATGCAGGGGTTGCGCGGCGGTGCAGAGAACACGACGGTGCAGACGCGCCCGCCGGGCCGCAGCGCACGGTGCATCTCGCGCAGGCCCTGCAGCGGGTCGGGGAAGAGCATCAACCCCAGCCGGCAGACCGCCGCGTCGAAGGATGCCGGTTCGACGTCCAGGTCCTCGCCATCACCCACGCGCCACCGCACCTGCGCAAGACCGGCAAGCCGTGCACGTTGCTCGCCCAGCGCGACCAGGGCCGGCGACAGGTCGACCGCCACGACCTCGCCGGACGGCCCGACACGTTGGGCGATATCCAGCGTTTGATCACCGGCACCGGCGGCCACGTCCAGCACGCGCGCGCCGCGCTGCACGCCCGCCATGGCGATCATTGCTTCGGTGGTCTGACGCAGCCATGCGTGGAGGGCCGGCGTATGCTGGTCCCAGCCTGCGGCGGCGGCGTCCCAGTGGCTGCGCACGGCGGCCTTGAAGTCGGTGACAGATGCATCCATGGCTTCAGCCTAGGGCCCGGCGCACGCTGCCGTCAGCCGCAAATCTGCAGAACAGGAGCCGCAATGGCGCATAGCCCGCAAGACTTCGACTGGGACGACCTCAAGCACCTGCTGGCCGTGGCTCGCCATGGCAGCACGCTGGCTGCTGGCCGCGCGCTTGGCCTGGACCAGTCCACCGTGCAGCGGCGCCTGACGCAGTTGGAGAAGCGCTTCGGCCTGCCGCTGGTGCAGCGTCAGCCGAGCGGCTACCGGCTCACCGAGTTCGGCCAGTCCCTGCTGCCCCATGCCGAACGCGTCGAGGAGGCGATCACGCAGTTCAAGCAGCAGCTCGTCGCTGCTACCGCCGAGGTGTCGGGCGTCATCCGCGTGACCTGCCCCGAGCCCATCGTCTTCCGCATCACCCAGTCGACGCTGCTCAAGCGCTTCAACGAGCGCCATCCCGCGCTGCAGGTGCACTTCGTCATGAGCGACAAATACGTGGATCTCGCAGCCGGCGAGGCCGATGTGGCGCTGCGCTCGGGTGACACCGGAGACGGGCCCGCCGGCGATCTTGTCGGCCGCAAGATCGCCGACTCCATCTGGGCCGTTTACGCCAGCAACGGCTACATCGAGCGCCACGGCCGGCCCGCGCGCGTCGAGGATCTGCCGGCGCATGCCCTCGTCGGCTTCGACGAGACCATGGCCAGGCACCGCATCGCCGGCTGGCTGCGCACGGTGGCGCCCGACGCGGTGCTCGTGGCGCGCAGCAACAGCGTGCTGGGTCTGGTCTATTCAGCCAAGGCCGGGGTCGGCGTCGCGCCCCTGCCCACAGCGCTGGGCGACGCCGAGCCCGACCTCATTCAGGTGATCGCGCCGGTGCCCGAGCTGACACGCATCTGGCGGCTGCTGACGACGACCGAGCTGCGGCAGACGCCGCGCGTCGCCGCCTTCTTCGACTTCATCGTCGACGAGATCGACGCGTTGCGGCCGATCCTGACCGGCTGATCAGTGCGCGCGGGCGCGGGCGGCCGCGTTGCGCTTGCGCGTCTCGGCGCCCTTCTTGGCCGACGCCGAGCGCTCGGCCGCCGTGCGGCTGGCTGCGGCCTTGCCGCCCAGCCGGCCGCCCTTGCGCGAGGGCTCGTGGTTCTCGGGCTGGCCACGGCCCGAGCCGGACTTCTTGCCGCCGCCGGTCTCCTTGTTGACCGTGGCCCAGGCGCGGGCCTCGGCCTCCTTCTCGGGCACGCCGCGGGCTTCGTAGCCCTTTTCGATGTGCTCGGCCTGCCGCTTTTGCTTGTCGGTATAGGACGACTTGTCACCGCGAGGCATGGCGTTCTCCGGGAGTTGAAAAGCGCAACCTTGCAACCCTCGCGTTTGCTCAGGCGTAGGACGGCGCCTTGCTTACGTTCAGTACAGGCGCACCGCCATGTCGAAATGCCAGCTGCGGCGAATCTCGACAACGTCGAAGTCCTTCAACAGCGCCGCTGGAAAGGCCGGGTAGTTCTCCTGGCTGCGCACGATGCGCGTGATGGCATCGTCGACGGCCGGCACTCCGCTGGAGCGCACGAAGGTGATGCTCTCCACCGAACCGTTGCTGCGCACGGCCACGGTGACGACGGCATCGCTGTGCGGCTGCCGGGCCACCTCGCGCGCCTGTTCGACACCGAGGTTGGACTCGATCTTGCGCGACCAGGCCTCGCCATAGGCCACCAGGTCGGCATTGGCATCCGTGCGGCCGAGCAAGCGGCCACGGCGCGCGGGCGCCCAGTCGGGCCGTTTGCGGTCGCCGTCACGTTGAGCGTCGCGTTGGGCGGCTTCTGCATCCAGCTGGCGGCCGATGGCGCGCTTGCGGGCTTCCCGCTGCTCTTCCTCGGCCCTGGCCTGCGCCTGGGCTGCAGCCAGCCTGGCCGCATCGATGCGGCCGGCTTCCAGCCGCGCGGCCTCTGCGCGAGCCGCCTGCTGCCGGCCAGCTTCCTCGCGCGCTGCCTCGGCGCGGGCCGCCTCGGCCCGCGCCGCGTCCTGGCGGGCAGCCTCCTGCCGGGCCGACTCCTGCGCGGCGGCGGCCTGGCGGGCCGCTTCCTGGCGCGCGGCCTCCACGCGCGCAGCCTCGGCACGTACGGCCTGCTGGCGCGCGGCTTCCTGCCGGATCTCATCCTGCCGCAGGGCTTCCTGGCGTGCCGATTCCAGTTGCCTGGCGCGCTGCTGCACCTCCTGCCGGGCGGTGTCGAGCTGGGCCAGCTCGGCCATGCGGCTCCGTTCGGTGGTCACGCGCAGCGCATCGCTGGCACCGCGCAGCCGCTCCATGGCCGGGCTGGATGCGGCGCCGAAGGCTGCCACGACGGCGGCCGGCCTGGCCGTGGCGAGCTGCGCCAGTTCCGCGCTGCGCCCACTGTTCGCCGCCAGCCGCTGCACATCGGCCGGCCGGCGCAGCGCCTCCACGGCCGGGCTGGACGCAGCGGCAAAGGTCGCGATGGGGGCGGCCTGCTTGCTGTCGAGCGGCGCCAGCTCGGCAATGCGCTGCTCTGCCTCCCGCTCGTTGGCCGGACGCGGGCTGTCGGCGCTGCGGCGCAGCGCTTCGACCACCGGTGCCGATGCGGCGCCCAGGGACGCGAAGACAGCGCTGGGCACCGCCGATGCCGCCGGCACGGCCCAGGCCGCGGGGCGTTCCACGGCCAGCGGCGCGGTGCCGCGCTCGGGCGGCGATGGCTCGGTCGGCGCGCTGTGCCTGGCCTCGGCCACGGCTTGCGCCTCGGGCGGCGCGGGCGCGGCCTCCGGTGCCGGGCGCTCGCTTGCCACAGGCGCTGCCGGCGCCAGCACCACGCGCAGATCGGGCAGCTCAAGCGCCCGCAATGCGCCAGCGCTGCCACCAAAGGTGAGGCTCAGCAGCAGCGCATGCGCCAGCAGCGACAGCGCCAGCGCCGGTGGCAACCGTCGGCGGCGGATCAGACGCAGCGCGGCGGCGCCGGTCATGCGCACGCCGCCGCCCTCCCCTGTCCTGTGTCAATGCCCCTGCATGTCATCAGGGCGATTGTCAGTGCCAGGCCCGTGCGGGCGGCATGCACACGCCCCCTCAAAGCCGGGTCTCAATGCGTGTCGTGGCCCCAGCAGGTCTGGGCGGCCGCGGCTTCATCGGCCTGGTAACCCATGACGCGCAGCAGCGCCGCACCCGGGTTGGCCGCCGGCGCGGAGCGCGGGTCCAGCGCCTTGGCGATGGTGTCGGCCAGACCCAGCAAGTGGGCCCGGCGCGTGCGGTCGCCACGGGCGGCGCCGGCACTGATGACACCCTTGAGCTCGACCAGTTCCGCCCTCATGCCGGCCTGGCCGTCGTCCTGGCCCAGCGGGTTGCCGAGGCTGAGGCGGGCGGTCAGGGTGTCGACATGGTGGCGCTGCAGGCTGCGGCGCGCCGCCGTGATGGGCGCGCTGCCGGGCAGCTCGGTGAACACGCCGCGGCGCAGGTCGGCCAGCAGGTCCTCCAGCCGATAGGCCCGGGCGCCGAGCGCGGCCTCCTGCGCCATCAGGCGCTGCGTGCGCGACGGTGCCAGCAGCTGGCGCAGCAGGGTGCGCTGGTTCATGCTGAGCGACATCGGCGCCTCCGAGGCACTGAGGCGCTGGACGATGGCCTCGTCCAGCAGCCACTGCGGCGTGGCCAGCGCCTGTTCGGCCAGGAACTTCATCGCCCTCACCTGGCGCTCGCGCGACACCGGCTCGGCGATGGCACCCGGCTGGTCGTTGTGCTTGTTCTGCACGTCAGAGCCGCCCACGACGGCCACGACGTGCGCCATCTCTCGGGCCCACTGCTGCCACACCCCGCGGTACAGCCGCTCCAGCAGCTGGTCGTCCTTGCCGTCCTGCGGCACGACGCCGGGCAGCATCTTCATGACGCGCTGGAGGTTGAGCAGGCCCAGGCCCGTGGCCGCCACCGCGTCGGCGTCGCCCACGGCCTCGACGTTCTCGCCAACGTCGCCGCCCTCGGCCTTGGGCGCATTGAAGCGCAGCCAGGGCGTGGCCTCCTGCTCGCGCGCCCACAGGTTGAGCTGCTGGCGTTCTTCTTCCGCCGTCTTGGCGCTCGGGATGGGCATATAGCCCCAGCGGGCGGCGAAGACGTCGTACGGCCCGATCCTGGGAATGAGCAGCGCCGGGTCGACCTTGTCCTGCGGCTGCACGACATAGTTGAAGCGGCTGTAGTCCATCAGCGACGGCGTGTGTCCCATGGACTTGAGCCATTGCGGGTCGCGCAGCCTGGCCACGGGGTAGAGCGAACTGGCCTTCATGTTGTGCGGGAAGCCCAGCGAGTGCCCCACCTCGTGCGTGACGACCATCGCGACGAGGTCGCCCACCAGGTCGTCCGGCAGCGGCAGCTTGCGGGCACGCGGGTCCAGCGGCCCGACCTGCGTCACGTACCAGTCCTGCTGCAGCTGGAGGATGTTGTGGAACATCACGATGTTGGCGTTCAGGATCTCGCCGCTGCGCGGGTCGGACAGGTGGGGGCCGTAGGCATTGGGAATGGGCGACGGCACCCAGCGGATGACGCTGTAGCGCACGTCCTCGGGGTCGAACTCGGGGTCTTCCTCGGCTGTCGGATAGGGCCGGGCCTGCACGGCGTTCTTGAAGCCGGCGGCCTCGAAGGCCGGGTTCCATGCCTCGATGGCCTTCTTCACATGGGGCACCAGCGCGGTGGGCGTGGCCTTGTCGATGTACCAGACGATGGGCTTGACCGGCTCGCTGATGGCCGCATCGCGGTCTTTCTTCTCCAGCCGCCAGCGCGTGATGAGACGCTCACGGCGGGCTTCCTGCAGGCCGTCGCCGAAGTCCATGCGGCTGATGCTGAAGAAGCCGACACGGTCGTCGAACAGGCGCGGCATCATGGGCTGCTTGGGCAGCTGCACGATGTTGTAGGCGAGGTTGAGCGACACGCTGCGCGAGGGCTGCATCGGCGGCACGATCGTCACGCCCGGTATTGCGGGCAGGGGCGCCGGCTGCGCCGCGATGTTGTAGGTCTGCACCGCGTCCACCCGCACGCTGCCGGGGAAGGCCTTGGTCTTCTCGACATAGCTGCGGCTGCTGTCCATCGAGCCGCGCACCATGGTGCGGGCGCTGAAGTCGCCTACCTCCGAAGCGAACAGCCGCGTGACCTCGATGACCGGCGCACCGCCCTTGCCGAAGGCCTCCACGGGGAAGACAGCCAGGATGGCATCGCGCTGGGACTGTCGCACGGCATCGGCCAGCACGTTGTCGGGCGCCGTCACGGCGCTGTGTGACACCAGCTGCAGCAACACGCGGTTCTGGTGCAGCACGAAGCGCAGCACGTCCTGGTTGATCGCGCGCCCGAGGTGATCCAGGCCCGCCGGCACAGCCGTGGCGTTGGCCACCATCAGCAGGGGCTGCTCCAGCAGCGTCTTGGGAATCTCGAAATACAGCTTGTTCTTGAGGCTGTGGACCGCGAACAGCCCCTGCTGCGTCTTGGCCTCCGCGGTGATGACCTTGTCGAAGGGCTTGGGCTCGCCCGGGTCCGGCAGGGTCAAACCGGGCCGCACCGGCAGCGTGGGGGCGGACGCTGCCGATGCGGGCGGCGCAGGCGGCGCAGGTGGTGTCTGCGCCAGTGCCTGGCCGGCGGCCAGGGTGAAGGTCAGCAGCGCGAGGCGGGCACGGCTGCAGCAGTTGTTGTTCATTGCATCCCTTGTCAACGTGCACCGCATGGTGCACGGCCGCGATGTTAGGGATGCCCGCAGCCCGCAACTGCTCAGGGGCTTGAGATTTATTACCGTCAGCGCGGCGACTTCACCAGGCCTTGAAGCGCCCCGTGATGTGGAGCATGTTCATGAACTGCAGCAGCCCGTCGTAGTAGCGCCACTTGCCTGTGGGCGGGTCGAGCGCCCAGAAGGCGTTCACAAAGGGCGCGGCCTGCGCCTCGTCGACGAGCAGCGCGGCCACGGCATTGCAGGCGATCAGGCCCTTGGACGGCTCGTCGTTGAGCGGCTTGCCGTCGACCGTGTAGAGGTGCGTGTAGGGCTGCTTCTGCGCGGCGAAGAAATTCAGCAGCTTGTGGCTGAGGCCGATGGCGGACGGGTTCTTGCCCCACCAGGCCTGGTCGACGCTCCAGTTCACCGCCGTGCGGAAGGCGTCGTAGCGGAAGTCCTCGTGGCCCTCCAGCACCTTGGGGCGGCCGTCGAAATGGGCGTAGTCGGGCGTCAGACCGGTCTTCGGGTGGGCAGCCTTGTTGAAATAGGCGCGGCTGATGTCGGCGATCTCGCTCCAGCGCTTGCGGTCCTCGGGCTTGGCGGCGCGGCGGGCCCAGATCTCGTAGAACGCCGGCAGGTGGTAGGACGGGTCGCTGAAGTCGGCGGCGTCGCCCACCGGCACGAAGACGACCTGGCCATGCTGCGGCGAGAACATCGAACGCGCGCCTTCCTTGACGCCGCCGTTCATCGTCTCCTTGTGCAGCATGGCCGTCAGGATCTCCTGCGCCTGGGCGTTGTAGTCGTAGACGCCCTTGCCGTTGCCCCAGCGCGAGGCCGCCATCAGCAGCGCGGTGGCGAAGTACTCCTCGCCGTCGGAGGCGGGCACGGCGTCCTTGCCGAAATCGCCGCAGCCGGCGGGCTGGCACTGCCAGCGGAAGTAGCTCTGGCGCGGGCCGGAGCGGTAGCGCATGTGCGTCCAGGTCCAGTTCCACAGCGCGTCAAACTCGGCCTTGCGGTCCATCTGCACCGCAATCATCATCCCGTAGGACATGCCTTCGCTGCGCACGTCGTTGTTGCCCACGTCCAGCACATAGGACGCCGGGCCGTCGGGCGTGGCCGCGGCGGGGAAGACGATGCGCTCGTCCTTGCCGCCTTCGAACAGCGAGGTCCAGTACGTGGCCAGCCTGGCGTTGATGGCGGCGTCCGTGATGTCGGGCCGCAGTTCGCGCAGCAGGTTGCGGTACTGGCCGGTCTGGGCGGCCGCCTTCGACACCTGCGGGGTCGTCGCCACCACGACGGGCTCCAGTTCCAGGCGCTGCAGCACGGCGTTGTCGTCCAGGCGCCAGACGCGGATGGTGTGCTTGCCGGCCGGCAGCGACACGGCGTCGGTGCGCAGCACGAAGTTGTTGTTGATGACGGCGCGCGACCAGTCCTTCTGCGGTTGCGTATCGGCTGCACCGGCGGTGGGGATGAGGTTGAGCTTGAGCGTCTGCGGCTTGCCGTCGCCGACGGCCACGGCGATGCGGATGCCATCGGCCTTGCGCACGTCGATGGTGGGGGCCATGTGCAGCAGCAGCGACCAGTTGCCGCGCTGGGGCATGTCGATGTCGTACTCCACGCGAACGTCATCGGCCACAGTGGTGGCGGCGCGGCCCTGCGGCAGCGCCATCGCGGCGCCCTGATGCTGGCCGAGGTTGGGAACGGCCGTCCACGTCAGGCCCTTGGCGCTGTTGGCGCTGTTGGCGCGGGCGAACTGCGTGGCCTCGATGACGTGCGAGTCAAAGGCGCCGGCGCGCTGCGCCACCGTCAGCTGACGCCGCACCGCCGCGGCATCCGCCGTGCCGGTCACGCGCTTCACGGCCGGCATGAGGTTCTTCTCCGGCTGCTGCCAGTTCGTGTAGCCGATGTGGACCTGCAGCATCATGCCGGCCCACTTGCCATTGGCGATGGCGTGGTACTGGTCGCTGATGGCTTGGTCGCGCGCGAAGGCGGCCTCGGCCTGGTCGGCAAAGACGTTGGCGCGCGGGTCGTTCTTCGCGGCCAGCGTGCGGTTCCAGGCCACCGCGTAGTACAGGCGGTAGAGGTTGCCCAGCGCGATGACCGGATGCTCGACCAACTGGAAGTACGCATCCAGCTGGTCGGGCCGCAGCGCGGACTTGACCTTCGCGACGCGCGCCTCCAGCGCATCCCACTCGGCGATGCGACGGCCGAAGTCGCCACCGTCCAGCGCGTCGGCCGTGGCCAGGCCAAGCCGGAAGCTGTTGGCGTCCACCAGTTCGGGCTTGCGGCGCGCGGCGTACTGGCTGTAGCGCGTCACAAGTTCGCCGATCTCGGCCGCATGCGCAGCGCCGAAGGTCGCCGCCGCCCAGTCCTTCGGGTAGGCCGCCAGCGCCGCCGGCGTCATGCGCTTGGGCGACCAGGCCATGTCCAGGAAGAAGCTGATGGGGAACTCGACCGGCTTGATGTCACCGACGTTGACGATCCACAGCGCATCGGCGCCATGCTCGCGCGCCAGGTCCATCTGCTGCCAGGTCTTCTCGATCTGGTTGGTGTTCAGCCACTTGTAGTTGCGCGGGCCGCCGACGTAGTCGAAGTGGTAGTAGACGCCGTAGCCGCCCGGGCGCTTCTTGTCCGCCTCCGGCAGGCGGCGGATCTGGCCCCAGTTGTCGTCGGCAAACAGCAGGAGCACGTCGTCGGGCACCTTCATGCCCTTGTCGTAGTAGTCCTGCACTTCCTTGTAGAGGGCCCACATCTGCGGCGTCTTCTCGGCGGGCTGCTTCGTCACGTCGGCAATGATCTGGCGCTGGTCCTTGACGACCGTTTCCAGCAACGTCGTCGCGGTGTCCTCGCTCATCGGCTCATCGCCGTCGCCGCGCATGCCCACGGTCACCAGCGTGTCGAAGGCCTTGCCGTCGGGCCGGCCCATCATGCGCTGGACACCGCCGCGCCAGAACTCGCGCAGCTGCGGTGCGTTCTTCGCGTAGTCCCACGCACCGCCCTTGAAGCGGTGCCACTCGTCGTGGGCACGGGTCAGCGGCTCGTGGTGGGAGGTGCCCATGACGATGCCCATCTCGTCGGCCAGCACCATGTTCCTCGGGTCGTCGGCATTGAAGGCGCGTGGCGGCCACATGGCGGGCCAGAGGTAGTTGCCCTTCAGGCGCAGCAGCAACTCAAACACGTGGGCGTACATCTTCGAATTCGCGCCGCCGAATTTCTTCTCGGCCCAGGTGCTGAGGGCCGGCGCCTCGTCGTTGATGAAGATGCCGCGGTACTTGACGCCCGGCTGGTCGCCGCGCGCACCGGGGGTGATGAAGACCTCTCGCTGCTTCGCGACCGGCACGTCCGCCCACCAGTGCCAGGGGCTGACGCCGATGCGCGCCGACAGGTCGTAGGCGCCAAAGACCGCGCCGCGCCGGTCCGAGCCGACGATGACCAGCGCCCGGTCCACGCCCTTGAAAGGCTTGTCGACGACGACCTGCCGGAAGGCTTCCCACTCACCCTTCAGGCCCTTCAGGTCGGCGCTCTTGAGCTTGCCGGCAGCCACCAGGCCATCGACCAGCGGGCTGCGCCCCAGTTCGCCCACGAGCACGACCTCGCGCGGCGCACCCGCCACGCCGGTCAATTGCGCGGCCGGCTGGCCGGACACGGCCCCCAAGTCGGCGGCAAAGCTGCGGCCGACATGCTTGAGCGCCGGATCGGCACCGGCCTCGACGATGACGGCCGCCGGTTGGCCGGCGCGCACCAAGCCGAAACTCTGCCCTACGTCGCGCGCGCAGACCGACGCCGGGTTGTCGCAGGCCGCGGCGCCCGCGCCGGCTGCGGCCAGCCCGAAACCAAAGGCGAGCTGCTTGAGCCGGGACACAAACAGCCGGGTCCCGGCTTCAAAAAGGAAGGTCATGGAGTCAAATGGTTGCGCGATCATTTGCAGTTTACGGAGATATAGTCTTGCGACCCCTCCAGGGAAACCACTAAGTTCAGCGGCCGAACCAATCCGTATGATAGCGATACCAGTGTGAAGACATATCCTCAAAACAAGATGTCGCTGTCACGGCGCTCCGCCACCCAAGCTCTGGCCCTCGGCGCCGCCTCTGCGGCACTCGGAGGTTGCGCCACGACGCCCGCGGGTGAGCCGACGCTGGACCAGCTGGCCCGCGCCAAAGGCCTGCGCTTCGGCAGCACGCTGGGCAGCATCGGCCGCAGCTCCCGGTTTCACGACCTCGCCTACCGCGACCTCACCGGCCGCGAGTGCAGCGTGCTCGTTGCCGAAAACGAAACGAAGTGGCAGGCGCTGCGCCCCGACCCCACCAAGCCCTACAACTTCGCCCCCGCCGACGAGATGTTCGCCTGGGCCAAGGGGCGCGGCATGGCGCTTCGCGGCCACACGCTGCTGTGGCTGGAGCCCAAGTGGCTGCCGGGCTGGGTCAATGCCTTGAACTACGGCGCCGGTGATGGCGAGGCCGCCCGCCGCGTGCTGACCGAGCACATCCGCACCACCTGCGGCCATTTCGGCAACAGCCTGGAGAGCTGGGACGTCGTCAACGAAGCCATCTCCCCCGAGACCGGCGAGTTGCACAGCAACGTCTTCAGCGCGCCCTTCGGCGGCGGCAGTGCCGGCGGCGTGGCGCAGATCGACTTCGCCTTCCGCCTCGCGCGCGAACACGCACCCACGGCCCAGCTGGTCTACAACGACTACATGAGCTGGGGCCATGGCAGCGCAAAGCATCGCGCCGGCGTGCTCAAACTGCTGACCGACCTGAAGCGGCGCGGCACGCCGGTGCAGGCGCTGGGCGTGCAGGCGCACATCGGCAACTGGGTCAAGCCGGGCGACCCCGTCGACGTGCCCGCGCAGCGCGCTGCCGAATGGCGCCGCTTTCTCGACGACGTGATGGCCCTGGACCTGGACATCCTCATCACCGAGTTCGATGTGAACGACCGGGGCATGCCGGCCGACATCGCCCAGCGCGATGCCGCCGTGGCCGCCTATGCGCGCGAGTGGCTGGACGTGACACTCGCGGTGCCGCGCCTGCGCCGCTTCCTGTGCTGGGGTCTGGCTGACAAGCACAGCTGGCTGCAGGGCTTCGACCCGCGCGAGGACAAACTGCCCAAACGCGGCCTGCCCTACGACGATCAACTCAACGCCAAGCCCCTTCGCGCAGCCATAGCCGCCGCCCTGCGCGCAATGCCCGCGCGCTGACCGCACCGCCACCGCCCATGACCACTCTCACCGACAGCTCGCCCGAGCAGATCCGCGCCGCCTGCGCGGCCGCGGCCGAAGCAGCGCCCACCTGGGCCGCCGCCCCCATCGCCCGCCGCGCTGCGCTGCTGCATTCGCTGGCCGGCGTGCTGCAGTCCGCCCGCGAGGCCCTCGTCACGCTGGCCGACGAGGAAACCCACCTGGGCCCGGCGCGCCTGAACGGTGAGCTGGACCGCACCTGCTTCCAGCTGCGCGGCTTTGCCGAACGCCTGGACGCCGGCGCCGCCCAACCCGTGCAGGACGACCCCGCCGTGCCCGGCGCGCCGCCCGCCGGCCGCCCGCGCCTGACGCGTGTGGCCGTGCCCATCGGCCCGGTGGCCATGTTCGCGGCCAGCAATTTCCCCTTCGCCTTCAGCGTGCTGGGCGGCGACACGGCCTCGGCGCTGGCCGCCGGCTGCACGGTCGTCGTCAAGGCCCACCCGGGCCACCCGCTGCTGTCGCGCGCCATGTTCGAGCTGGCCGCCGCCGCCATCGCCGCGCAGGGCCTGCCCGCCGGCATCCTGCAGATGGTGGAGGGCGCCGGCATCCCGGTCGGCGTGGCGCTGGTGCGCGACCCCGCGATTGCCGCGGCCGCCTTCACCGGCAGCGTGCGTGGCGGGGTGGCCTTGTGGCGCGAGGCCAATGCCCGGCCTCGCCCCATTCCCTTCTACGGCGAACTGGGCTCCATCAACCCGGTCGTCGCCCTGCCCGGCGTGCTGGCCACCCACGGCGCAGCGCTGGCCACGCAGCTGGCCGGCAGCATCGTGCAAGGCTGTGGCCAGTTCTGCACCAGCCCCGGCCTCGTCATCGTCCGCGACGACGAAGCCAGCCAGGCCTTCGTGCGCCAGCTGGCCGAGGCCCTGGCCGCCGCCACGCCACACGCGATGCTGAACGCCGGCATACGCGCCGGCTTCAACGCCGGTGTGGCCCGCCTGCACGGCCGCACCGGCGTGAAGTCGCTGGTGGCCTTGCCCGCACGCGAAGCGGCACCGGGCGCCCATCTCTTCGCCACCGATGCCGCCAGCTTCCTGGCCGACGAGCTGCTGCACGAAGAAGTCTTCGGCCCGAGCTGCATCGCCATCACCGTGCGCGATGCCGCCGAGACGCTGCGCGTGCTGCAGGCCGTCCAGGGTACGTTGACCGTCACGCTCTGGGGCGCCGACGCAGACAGCGCCGAGAACCGCGACCTGGTGCGCGCCGCCCAGGCCATCGCCGGCCGCGTGCTGTTCGCCGGCGTGCCCACGGGCGTGGCCGTCACCGCCGCCCAGCAGCACGGCGGCCCGTGGCCGTCGTCGACGAATGGGTTCAGCACCAGCGTCGGCTATGCCGCGATGGAGCGCTTCTTGCGCCCGGTCGCTTTGCAGGACGCGCCGGCCTGGCTGATCGATGCGCGAGGCCAGGCATGAGGAAAGTGGAAAATCTGCGCAGCGCACGCTGGTTCGCCAAGGACGACTTCCGCAGCTTCGGCCACCGCAGCCGCGTGCTGCAGATGGGCTATGCGCCGGAAGACTTCATCAACAAGCCGGTCATCGCCATCGTCAACACCTGGAGCGATGCCAACCAGTGCCACACCCACTTCAAGCAGCGGGTGGAGGACGTCAAGCGCGGCATCCTGCAGGCGGGCGGCTGGCCGCTGGAGCTGCCGGCCATTTCGCTCAGCGAGAGCATGGTCAAGCCGACCTCCATGCTCTACCGCAACTTCCTGGCGATGGAGACCGAGGAGCTGCTGCGCAGCCACCCGGTGGACGGCGCCGTGCTGATGGGCGGCTGCGACAAGACGACGCCTGGCCTCTTGATGGGCGCGCTCAGCATGGGCCTGCCTTGCATCTACCTGCCGGCCGGCCCCATGCTGCGCGGCAACTGGCGCGGGCAGGTGCTGGGCTCGGGGTCGGACGCCTTCAAGTACTGGGACGAGCGCCGCGCCGGCCGCCTGACTGACCAGGCCTGGGCCGAGATGGAGGCCGGCATCGCCCGCAGCCATGGCACCTGCATGACCATGGGCACGGCGGCCACCATGATGGGCATTGCCGAAGCCATCGGCTTCACGCTGCCCGGCGCCAGCAGCATCCCCGCGCCTGACGCGAACCACGTCCGCATGTCGGCCGAGTGTGGTCGGCGCATCGTGCAAATGGTGTGGGACGACCTGACCCCGGCGAAGCTGCTCAGCAAAGGAAGTTTCGCCAACGGCATCGCCGTCGCGATGGCCATGGGCTGCAGCACCAACGCCATCATTCATCTGGTGGCCATCAGCCGCCGCGCGGGGCTGCCCGTCACGCTGGACGACTTCGATGCGGCCAGCCGCCACGTCGGCGTCATCGCCAACATCCGGCCCAGCGGCGACCGCTACCTGATGGAAGACTTCTTCTATGCCGGCGGCCTGCCGGCCATGATGAATGTCATGCGCGACAAGCTCGACTTGTCGGCACTCACCGTCAACGGCCGCACGGTGGCCGACAACATAGCCGGCGCCGAGGTCTTCAACAGCGACGTGATCCGCCCGCTGGACAACCCCATCTACGCCGAAGGCGCGCTGGCCGTGCTGCGCGGCAATCTCGCGCCGGACGGCGTCGTCATCAAGCCCAGCGCCGTCGCGCCCCACCTGCTGCAGCACACCGGCCGCGCGCTGGTGTTCGACGACTACCCCAGCCTGAAGGCCGCGGTGGACGACCCGGCTCTCGACGTCACCGGCGACGACATCCTCGTGCTGCGCAACGCCGGCCCCAAGGGCGCCGGCATGCCGGAGTGGGGCATGCTGCCCATCCCCACCAAGCTGCTCAAACAAGGCGTGACCGACATGCTGCGCCTGTCAGACGCCCGTATGAGCGGCACCAGCTACGGCGGCTGCCTGCTGCACTGCAGCCCCGAGGCCTTCGTCGGCGGGCCACTGGCGTTGGTGAAGACGGGCGACCGCATCACCGTTGATGTACCTGCTCGCACCATCCACCTCGAAGTCAGCGACGAGGAACTGGCCGCCCGCCGTGCCGCGTGGACGCCGCCGCCCGCCCGCTACGAACGCGGCTACGGCTGGATGTTCGGCCGCCACATCCTGCAGGCCCACGAGGGTTGCGACTTCGACTTCCTCGAAACCCAGTTCGGCGCCCCGGTGCCGGAGCCGGTCATCTACTGAGCATCGACGCCATGAATCCCGATACCCGCAAGAAGCTCATGGGCGTCAGCACCGCCACGCTGTGCACCGCCCTGTTCAAGCGCGGCCTGAAGAACCAGTTCATCCAGGGCGTGCTGCCTCTCAATCCCGGCCTGCCCAACATGGTCGGCCCCGCCTACACGCTGCGCTACATGCCGGCGCGTGAAGACCTGAACGACATCAGCGTGTTCAAGGACCGTGCCCATCCGCAACGCGTCGCGGTCGAGCAATGCCCAGAAGGCGCCGTGCTCGTCATCGACAGCCGCAAGGACGCCCGTGCTGCGTCGGCCGGCGGCATCCTCGTCGCACGGCTGATGGTGCGCGGCGCGGCCGGTGTGGTCACCGATGGCGGCTTCCGCGACAGTCCCGACATCGCGAAGTACACGATGCCGGCCTACCACTCGCGCCCGAGCGCGCCCACCAACCTGACGCTGCACCAGGCCATCGCCATCAACGAGCCCATCGGCTGCGGCGACGCGCCGGTGTTCCCCGGCGACGTCATCGTCGGCGATGCCGAAGGCGTCATCGTCATCCCGGCGCACCTGGCCGACGACATCGCCAACGAAGCCGTCGAGATGACCGTGTTCGAGGACTTCGTGCAGGAAACCGTCATGGCCGGCCGCAGCGTGCTGGGCCTGTATCCGCCCACAGACCCCGACGTCGCCGGCCTTTTCGCCGCGTGGCGCCAAGCCAAAGGTCGTTAACCCATGCTGATGAAAGCCATGTCGATGAAAGCCGAAAGCAGCAGCGGGCAGGCCCAGCTCAAGCGCGGCAACCGCATGGCACTCATCCGCCAGCTGCGCGTGCAGCCGGGCCAGTCGCGTGTCGACCTCGCCAACGCCCTTGGCCTCACCAAATCCACCGTCAGCGCGCTGGCGCGTGAGTTGATCGACGAGGGCTGGCTGGTGGAGCGCGAGGTGCTCGTCACCGGCGACATCGGCCGCCGCCCGACGCCGCTGTTCGTCGACCCGACGCGGCTGCTGCTGTTGGGTACCCAGGTCGGCATCGGCCATGTGCGTGTCGTGCTGACCTCGCTGACGGGCGAGGTGCTGGCGGCCCAGAGCGGCAGCTACGACACCGGCATGGACGTCGAGGTCTGCATCCAGGAATTGACCCACACGATGCTGGACGTGGCCGCCGGTTGCGGCGAGTCGCAACGCATCATCGGCATCGGCGTGGGCCTGCCCGGCGGCGTGGACCAGGCGCGCGACCAACTCGTCTTCGCACCTCATGTGCACTGGCACCAGGCGCCCTTTGGCTCCCTGCTGCGGGACGCACTGCAGGGCACGCCGCTGTCCGGCGTGCCTGTCTTCATGCAGAACGACGCCGATGTCGCCGCTTTGGGCGAGAGCGAGTTCAACCCATCACCGGTGGCCGACCCGCTGCTGCTGGTTCTTGTCGGCGAAGGCGTCGGCGCCGGCCTCATCGTCGGCGGCCGCTTGCTGACCGGCGCACGCGGCCTGGCCGGCGAGGTCGGCCACATGGTGCTGCAGATCGACGGCCCGCTTTGCTCCTGCGGCCGCCGTGGCTGCGCGGAGGCGCTGATCGGCAACCGGGCGCTGCTGCAGCAGGACGGCGACGCGGCCTCTGCACCCGACGTGGCCAAGGCCGGGCAGTACCTGGGTGTGCTGTTGCAGAACCTGGCCGTCGCCTACGACCCGGCCTGCATCGTGCTTGGCGGCCCGGCTGTGGCACTGGGCGACGCGCTGCTGACGCCGGTGCGCGCAACGCTGCGGCAGTATGCCCAGGCGGCGCGGCTGCCCGAGCCCACCCTGCGCGTGGCCCGCTTCGGCGCCGACCTCATCGCCGTCGGCGCTGCGGCATTGGCCGGCTACCGGTTGACGCAGCCGACGCTGGCCTGAGTTCGCTGCTCAGCGGCCCGACCGTTTCTTGATCTTGTCGATGCCGGCCTTGGCCAGGCCGAGCGTGCGCTTCGCGGCTTCCTCGACCCGCTCGGGTGCGGGCAGCTTGTCCTGGGCCCACGCGGCCGCCTTCTGCACCGACTGCTGAACCTGGGTCGCGGCCGTGCTCGTCGCGGCCTGCAGCTGTTCAGGCGACGGCAGGCGCTCACGCGTCCAGTCGGCGGCATCCTTGGCCGACGTGCCCAGTTGCTCGGCACCCGACCTGGCGCCTTGCCAGGCCTTGCTCGCCACGGTGCCGGCCGCAGCCTGCAGTTCCTCCGGCGAAGGCAGGTGCTCGCGCGTCCAGCCGGCCGCCTCCCTCGCCGACGTACCCACCTGCTCGGTCGCCTTGGCCGCGCCCGCCATGGCCATCGAACTGGCCGTCATCCAGGCCTTGGTCAGCGGCCCGTCCGGCTCCTCAAGCAGCAGCGCGAGGCTGGCCGCCAGCGCCGCCTCCTCCTCGTCGGACAGCGGCCCGCCGGCCTCCAGCAGCCGGCGCAGGAACTCGCCCAGATCGGTGGCGATGGCCTTGTGGTTGCAGTCGGGGTTGGCATGCAGGAAGGCCGACAACTCGGCCGCCATCTCCTCGACCGAGCCCTGCATGACGCCCGGCTCGATCTGCGTGATGGCTTGCGTGACGAAGCTGTCGTCCAGGCCCCAGTCGTCCACCAGGTGCTGCACCAGCGCCTGCCGCTCGGCGGGCTCGATGACGCCATCCACCGCGGCCAGCCGCAGCGCCAGCGGCGCGATGAGGTCGAACAGCGCCAACCCCAGCGTGTCCAGCGGCGTGTTCAGGAACTTGGGGATCTCGATGATGCGCGAGCCCTTGGTATCGCCCAGCCAGCGGTACAGGCCGTAGCAGGCGCCGCCGGAGGCGACCGCAGCGAGCGCCACCCAGCCAATGGGCGTGGTGGCCGCGCCGATGCCCAGCACGCCTGACTTCACGAGGGCTGCGCCCGCGCCTGCGGAGCCCAGCACGTCCCAGACCTCGCGGGTGCGGTTGATCATGCGCAGCGAGGCATATGAGTTCTCGCCAATCGCCAGCCTGGCCTTGAAGCGGAGGGGTTCGGAGACGACTTGCGCGACGCCCTCAAGCGCCGTTCCGGTTTCGGCTGAGTTCAATGTCGGCTGCTGCTCAGTGCTCATGGCAGCCAATATAGAGGGATCAGGTGACGGGCGCCGGATTGAACAGCACCAGGCTGTTGTGCAGCTTCCAGTGCTCAGCCCAGGTCTTCCTGCGGCCGCTGGCGACGTCGAGAAGCAGGCGGAACATTTCCCAGCCCGTCTCCTCGATCGTTGCCTCGCCGTCGGCGATGCGGCCGGCGTTGATGTCCATCAGGTCGTGCCAGCGGCGCGCGAGGTCCGTGCGCGTGGCGACCTTGACGACCGGGCATTCGGCCAGGCCATAGGGCGTGCCGCGGCCGGTGGTGAAGATGTGCAGGTTCATGCCGGCCGCCAGCTGCAGCGTGCCGCAGATGAAGTCACTGGCGGGCGTGGCGGCATAGACGAGGCCGCGCTGGTCGCGCTTCAGCTTCTCGCCCGGCGACAGCACATGCGAGATGGCCGAGCTGCCGCTCTTGATGATGGAGCCCATCGCCTTCTCGGCGATGTTGCTCAGGCCGCCGGCCTTGTTGCCGGGCGTGGTGTTGGCCGAGCGGTCGACGCGGCCTCGGTCGAGATAGCGGTCGTACCAGCCGAGTTCGCGAATGATGGCGTCGGCCACCTCGGGTGTGGCAGCGCGGCTGGTGAGCTGCTCGACGGCGTCGCGCACCTCGGTGTTCTCGCTGAACATGATGGTGGCACCGGCGCGCACCAGCAGGTCGGCGCAGAAGCCCACGGCGGGGTTGGCGGTCACGCCGGAGAAGGCGTCGCTGCCGCCGCATTGCACGCCGACGACCAGCTCGCTGGCGGGCACCGTCTCGCGCCTGCGGGCGTTCAGGCGTTCCAGATGCGGCTTCGCGCTGTTGAGGATGTCGTCCAGCATGGACATGAAGCCCACATGCGCGTCGTCCTGCAGGCAGATGGTCTCGGGGCCGCTGGCCGGGTCGCGCTCATCGGTGATCGGGAAGGAGCCCGGCGGCAGCAGGCGCGCCGGCTGCAGCTTCTCGCAGCCCAGGCTGACCACCATCACCTCACCGCCGAAGTTCGGGTTCAGTGAAATGTTTTTCAGCGTGCGGATGGGAATGATGGCGTCCGGCGCGTCGATGGCCACGCCGCAGCCATAGCTGTGTTCAAGGCCGATGACGTCGTCGACGTTCGGGTAGCGCGGCAGCAGCTCGGCCTTGATGCGTGCCACGGCCTGGGCAACGACGCCGGCGACGCACTGCACGGTGGTCGTGATGGCGAGGATGTTGCGCGTGCCGACCGAGCCGTCCTTGTTGCGATAGCCCTCGAAGGTGTAGCCGGCCAGCGGCTCCAGCTCGGGCGGCTTGACGGTGGCGATGGGCAGGCCCTCCAGCGCGCGGGCGGCGGGCATCTGCAGCAGGCGCTCGTGCACCCAGCTGCCGGCAGGAATGGGTTTGAGTGCGTAGCCGATGGGCACCGCGTAGCGCAGCACCACCTCACCCTCGGCGATGTCGTGCAGAGCCACCTTGTGGCCTTGCGGCACCTTGTCGCGCAGCACGAGCCCGGCGCCGGGGACGCCGTCCGGCAGCACGGTGCCCTCGGCCAGGCCGCCGTCATTGGCGACGATGGCGACGTTGTCCTCGGCGCGCATGCGCAGCGTCAGGGGCGGGCGGGGGGAAACAGCAGTCATGGCGGGCCGAGGCGGAGCTACAGTTGATGTCGTACGTCGTCTAGTTGTCGTACAACTTGCGTCACTTTAGACCGCCATCCCACTTCGAAACTCCGGGAAAACCCGCGAATGCACGCCCCTCTCTCGCCGTCTGCCCGCCGCCGGCCGCGCACGCTGGCCCTTGAACTGGTCGATTCGCTGGGCGACCGCATCCGCGCCGGCCAGCTGCAGACGGGCGACAAGCTGCCCACCGAGGCGGCCATCATGGGCGAGTTCGAGGTCAGCCGCACCGTCGTGCGCGAGGCCATCTCCAAGCTGCAGGCGGCGGGCCTGGTCGAGACGCGGCACGGCATCGGCACCTTCGTGCTGGGCGCGGGCGACGGCCCGTCTTTCAAGATCACGCCGGAACAGTTCAGCACGCTGCAGGACGTCATCGCCGTGCTGGAGCTGCGCATCGGGCTGGAGACCGAGGCCGCCGGCCTGGCCGCCCAGCGGCGCACGCCAGGCAACCTCATCGCGCTGCGCAAGGCGCTGGACGCGGTCATCGCCGCCGTCGAGGCCGGGCAGGATTCGGTCGCCGCCGACTTCCAGTTCCACCTGGAGATTGCCCGCGCGACGCAGAACGGCCACTTCGCCGAGCTGATGGCCACGCTGGGCAGCCAGATCATTCCGCGCGCCCGGCTGGAGCCGACCGTCGACATGAGCGCCGAGCGGCAGGCCTATATGCGCCGCGTGAACGCCGAGCATGAAAGCATCCTCGACGCGATCACCAGCCAGGACGCCGAGTCGGCCCGCGCGGCGATGCGCACCCACCTGTCGAACAGCCGCGAGCGCCGCCGAAGGGCTCAAGCCGAAGCGGCCTGAGCGGTCGCAAAGAAGGTCGAGTTGCGGGTTATCCCCAGGATTTGTGGATTTGAATGTAGTTGTACGATGACCTACAACTTCTGCATCCCAACACCTCACGGAGACCTCGCCCATGTCGCCCCAAGAACTCAAAGCCGTCCTGGAAGCCGGCCTCCTGTCCTTCCCGCTGACCGACTTCGACGCGCAGCTGAACTTCGCGCCCAAGCCCTATGCCGAGCGCCTGGAGTGGCTGCAGCCCTACGGCGCCTCGGCGCTGTTCGCGGCCGGCGGCACGGGTGAATTCTTCTCGCTGGAACCGGGTGAGTACAGCGACATCATCAAGGTGGCGCTGGACACCTGCAGGGGCCGCACGCCCATCCTGGCCGGCGCTGGCGGCGGCACGCGCGTGGCGATCCAGTACGCGCAGGAGGCCGAGCGCCTGGGCGCGCAGGGCGTGCTGCTGCTGCCCCACTACCTCACCGAAGCCAGCCAGGAAGGCCTGATCGCCCACGTCGAGGCCGTCTGCAAGAGCGTCAAGTTCGGCGTCGTCGTCTACAACCGCGGCGCCTGCAAGCTGACGCCCGCGTCGCTGCTGGTGCTGGCCGACCGCTGCCCCAACCTGATCGGCTTCAAGGACGGCCTGGGCGACATCGAGAAGTTCGTCTCCATCCGCCAGACCCTGGGCGACCGCTTCGCCTACCTGGGCGGCCTGCCCACGGCCGAGCTGTTCGCCGGTGCCTACAAGGCCATGGGCTGCCCGGTCTACTCATCCGCCGTCTTCAACTTCATCCCCAAGACGGCGATGGAGTTCTACAACGCCCATGCGGCCAACGACACGGCGACCTGCGACCGCCTGATCCGCGACTTCTTCATCCCCTACGTCGCGCTGCGCAACAAGGGCGAGGGCTATGCCGTGTCCATCGTGAAGGCCGGCGCCACGCTCATCGGCCATACCGCCGGCCCGGTGCGCCCGCCGCTGTCCGACATGCTGCCCGCCGAGGTGGACCAGCTCAGCGCGCTGATCTCCAAGCTCGGCCCGCAATAAGCCTGTTCCAGCCAAGACCACCAGGAGACAAGACGATGAAGCGACTGCTGACCTCCGTGCTGCTGAGCCTCGCGGCCCTTTCCACGGCAGGCGCCGCCATGGCGCAGGCCTGGCCCGCCAAACCCGTGACCCTGCTCGTGCCCTTCCCGCCCGGCGGTTCCACCGACGCCATCGCCCGCATGCTGAGCGTCAAGCTGCAAGAGAAGCTCGGCGGCAGCTTCGTCGTCGACAACCGCGGTGGCGCGGGCGGCACCATTGGCACCGTGGCCGTGAAGCGCGCGCCCGCCGATGGCTACACCGTCCTCGTCACGTCGCTGGGCCCGCTGGTCATCGGCCCGCACCTGATGAAGAACATCGGCTACGACCCGACCAAGGACCTGGACTTCATCAGCGTTGCGGTGCAGGCGCCCAACGTGCTCGTCGTGCCGGCCGCGTCGCCCCACAAGACGATGGCGGACGTGCTGGCCTTCATGAAGGCCAACCCGGACAAGATGAGCTTCGGCACCTCGGGCAACGGCAGCAGCGACCACATCACGGCCGAGCTGTTCTGGCAGCAGACGGGCACGAGCGGCCTGCACATTCCCTACAAGGGCGGCGGCCCGGTGATGACCGACCTGCTGGGCAACCAGGTGGACTCCAGCTTCATGAACATCAACACCGCGCTGCCCCAGATCAAGGCCGGCAAGCTGCGCGCCCTGGGCATCACGAGTGCCAAGCGCTCGCCGGTGCAGCCCGATGTGCCGACGCTGGACGAACTGGGCATCAAGGGCGTGCAGGTCTATTCCTGGCAGGCCGTGGCGGCGCCCAAGGGCGTGCCGGCGGACATCAAGGCCAAGCTGCACGGCGCCATCGTCTCCGCGCTGAATGCGCCGGACGTCAAGCCCAAGCTGCTGGAGCAGGGCTTCGAGATCGTCGCCAACACGCCCGAGCAGTTCACCGCCTTCCAGGCCGCCGAGTTCGAGCGCTGGAAGAAGGTGATTACGGACCGCAAGATCACCGCAGACTGACTGACCTTTCCCATGAGCGGTACCACCCCAGTCATCACGGAGCTGCGTGTCATCCCCGTCGCCGGGCGCGACGGCATGCTGCTCAACCTCAGCGGCGCGCATGCGCCCTTCTTCACTCGTAACTTGGCTGTCCTGACCGACAGCGCCGGCCGCACCGGCGTGGGCGAGGTGCCCGGCGGCGAGAAGATCCGCCAGACGCTGGAGGACGCGCGCGCCTTGGTCGTCGGCCAGCCCATCGGCGCCTACAAGGGCCTGCTGCAGTCCGTGCAGAAGACCTTCGCCGACCGTGACGCTGGCGGCCGCGGCCTGCAAACCTTCGACCTGCGCACGACCATCCATGCCGTCACGGCCATCGAGTCGGCGCTGCTGGACCTGCTGGGCCAGCATCTGGAGGTGCCCGTCTGCGCACTGCTCGGCGAAGGCCAGCAGCGCAGCCACGTGCCCATGCTGGGCTACCTGTTCTACGTCGGCGACCGTCGCAAGACCGACCTGCCATACGACAGCCAGCCGGATGCCGCCGACCCCTGGCTGCGCCTGCGTCATGAAGAAGCGCTGACGCCCGAGGCCATCGTCAAGCTGGCCGAGGCCGCTCAGGCCCGCTACGGCTTCCAGGACTTCAAGCTCAAGGGCGGCGTGCTGCGCGGCGAAGAGGAAGTCGAGGCCATCAAGGCCCTGAAGGCGCGCTTTCCACAGGCCCGCATCACGCTGGACCCCAACGGCGGCTGGCTGCTGCGTGACGCGATTCGCCTGCTGCGCGACATGCACGGCGTACTGGCCTATGCGGAGGATCCCTGCGGCGCCGAAGGCGGCTTCTCGGGCCGCGAGGTGATGGCCGAGTTCCGCCGCGCCACCGGCCTGCTCACAGCCACCAACATGGTCGCCACAGACTGGCGCCAGCTGGTGCATTCGCTGTCCCTGCAGTCGGTGGACATCCCGCTGGCCGACCCGCATTTCTGGACCATGCAGGGTGCGGTGCGCGTGGGCCAGACCTGCCGCGACTTCGGCCTGACCTGGGGCTCGCATTCCAACAATCACTTCGACGTTTCGCTGGCCATGTTCACCCATGCCGCTGCCGCCGTGCCAGGCCGGGTCACCGCGATCGACACACATTGGATCTGGCAGGACGGCCAGCAGCTGAGCGCCAACCCATTGCAGATCGTCGGCGGCGAGGTGGCCGTGCCCACTCAACCGGGCCTGGGCGTGACGCTGGACATGGCGGCCGTCGACGCCGCGCACCAGCTCTACCTGCAGCATGGCCTGGGCAGTCGAGACGACGCGATTGCGATGCAGTATCTGGTGCCGAACTGGACCTTCGACAACAAGCGCCCCTGCCTGGTGCGCTGAACCCGCGCCGGCCCCGAGGTCGGCGCCCACGGAGACCTTCCCCATGATGAAACTTCCCCGCCTTGGCCTGGTCCTGCTCGCCAGCCTGACCGTGTCCACGCTGGCTACGGCCGCGCCGGCGTCTCCCGCCTGGCCGACCGGGCCCATCAAGCTCGTCGTGCCCTACCCGCCTGGCGGTTCGTCGGACATCATCGCCCGCGCCATCAGCACCCAATTGGGCGCGGCGCTGAAGCAGAACGTCATCGTCGACAACCGCCCGGGCGCCAGCGGCAACATGGGCGCGGACGCGGTCGCCAAGTCCACCGATGGCCACACCCTGCTGCTGTGCGACGTCGGCGCGCTGGCCATTGCCCCCTCGGTCTACACCAAGCTGCCCTTCGACCCGTCCAAGCACCTGCGCGGCGTGACCATGCTGGCCTATTCGCCCCATCTGCTGGTGGTCCATCCCGGCGTGCCGGCCAACAACCTGGCCGAACTGGTGGCGCTGTCCAAGACCCGGCCGTTGAACTTCGCCGTCACGGCGCTGGGCAGCGCGCCCCACCTGGCCGGCGTCGCGGTCGAGCAGGCCAGCGGCGCGAAATGGACCTACATCCCCTACAAGGGCGGCGCGCAGTCGGTGGCCGACACGATTGCCGGCCAGACCGACCTGACGATGAACGGCATGCTGGCCACCCTGCCCCACGTGCAGTCCGGCAAGCTCAAGGTGCTGGCGGTGTCCAAGGGCACGCGTGTGCCGCTGCTGGCCAACGTGCCCACCGTCGCCGAGCAGGGCCTGAAGGGCTTCGAGTCCGGCACGTGGCAGGGTGTGCTGGCGCCGGCCAGCATGCCGCCGGCCGCGCTCGCCAAGCTCAACGCCGTGCTGACCGAGATCATCCGTTCGCCCGAGGTGCGCGAGCGCCTGGTCTCGCAGGGCGCCGAGGTCCACACCATGACGACGGCTGAATTCGCCAGCTTCTTCGACGCCGAGCGCAAGCGCTGGGCCCAGGTGGTCACCAAGGGTGGCGTCAAGCTCGACTGACGTGACGGCACGCCGCCTGCTGCTGGCGTCCGCTCGGCCCTTCCTTTTTTTCATCGCGGAGTCCCCATGAAACCGAACTACATCGCCGGCGCCTGGATCGAAGGCCCCAACGCTTCCCGCAACATCAACCCGTCCGACACGCGTGACCTGATCGGCGAATACGCGCAGGCCGACGCCGCGCAGGCCGATCAGGCCATCGCCGCCGCCAGCGCCGCCTTCCCGTCCTGGAGCCTTTCGACGCCGCAGCAGCGCTTCGACATACTGGACGCCGTCGGCGCCGAGATCCTGGCGCGCCGCGCCGAGCTGGGCGACTTGCTGGCCCGCGAGGAAGGCAAGACGCTGCCCGAGGCCATCGGCGAAGTCGCCCGCGCCGGCTACATCTTCAAGTTCTTCGCCGGTGAGGCGCTGCGCCCGGGCGGCGAGACCATGCCGTCCGTGCGCCCTGGCGTCGGCGTGGAAGTCACGCGCGAGGCCATCGGCGTCGTCGGCCTCATCACGCCGTGGAACTTCCCCATCGCCATCCCGGCCTGGAAGATCGCGCCTGCCCTGGCCTGGGGCAACTGCGTCGTCTTCAAGCCGGCCGACCTGGTGCCCGGCTCGGCCTGGGCGCTGGCCGAGATCCTGTCGCGCTCCGGCCTACCGGCCGGCGTCTTCAACCTCGTCATGGGCCGCGGCTCGGTGGTCGGCGAGAAGCTGCTGAACGATGCCCGCGTGGCGGCCATCAGCTTCACCGGCTCGGTCGGCACCGGCCAGAAGGTGGCGGCCGCCTGCGTCGCCCGCATGGCCAAGTTCCAGCTCGAGATGGGCGGCAAGAACCCGATGATCGTGCTGGACGACGCCGACCTCGGCGTGGCCGTGAATGCCGCCGTCAACAGCGGCTTCTTCTCGACCGGCCAGCGCTGCACGGCCTCGTCGCGGCTGATCGTCACCGAGGGCATCCACGACCGCTTCATTGCCGCGATGGTCGAGAAGATGAAGGGGCTCAAGGTCGACGACGCCCGCAAGGCCGGCACCGACATCGGCCCCGTGGTGGACGCCAACCAGCTCGGCCAGGACACCGACTACATCGGCATCGCCAGAACCGAGGGCGGCACGCTGGCTCATGGCGGCGAGCGCATCGAGACGAACGCCGCCGGCGCGCCGGGCTTCTACCTGACGCCGGCGCTGATCACCGACACGACGCCCGCCATGCGCATCAACCGCGAGGAGGTGTTCGGCCCGGTCGTCAGCGTGATCCGCGCGCGGGACTATGACGAGGCACTGGCGCTGAGCAACGACACGCCGTTCGGCCTGGCCGCCGGCATCGCCACGACTTCGCTGAAGTACGCCACGCACTTCAAGCGGCACTCGCAGGCCGGCATGGTGATGGTGAACCTGCCGACGGCGGGCGTGGACTATCACGTGCCCTTCGGCGGCCGCAAGGGCAGCAGCTACGGCCCGCGCGAGCAGGGCCGCCACGCGGCCGAGTTCTACACGACCGTCAAGACCGCTTACACGCAGGCCTGATCACCGCCCCACCGCCCAGGCGTCGTAGGCGGCGAGCGTCTTCACCGGCCAGTTGCCCCACCAGGCATAGCCGCGGCGGCGCTCGGCGCTGATGTCGTGCACGTCATCGTGCAGGGTCTTGTCGCGGTCGCCGAAAACGGGCTTGAGCGAGGTGGCGTCGTAATAGCGTGACCACAGTGGCCCGGCACCGGGCTGCGCGATGAGCCGCTTGCCCTGCACCGCGTCCACCATCACCCAGGCGCGGTCTTGCACGGCCAGCTGCTTCAAGAGCGCCACGCCACCCTTCACGGCCTCGACGACAGCCGCAGACGGATTCGGCAGGCTCATCAGATAGGCCAGCGCGCGGGCGCTTTCGCCACTGCTCAGCGCGGGCGGCTCGTAGTTGCGGGCCGAACTCGGCGCCAGCGTCAACGCATCATGCTGCTGGGCCCAGAGCGCAGGCTTGCCGGCGATCCGGATCTGCATCGTCAGCAGCAACTGGGCGGCACGGGCTTCGGCAGCAGCGGCCGCCGTGCGCAGCGTCGCCGGCAGGGCGCCCAGGCCGGCCTCACCGCGCGCGACAGCGCCCATCAGCTCGGCGACGTCGATGAAGGAGTTGTCGTTGAGCGTGATCGCGTCGTGATAGCCGCCCTGCAACGGCCACACCTGCGGCCAGCCGCCGTTGGGAAACTGCGCGGCCAGCAGATAGCTCACGCCGCGCTGGGCGCCCTGGCGGAAGGCCTCGCCGGCTTCCCCGGGCTGCGCCGCCGCCACGAGCGCCAGGAAACGGATCTCCGTCACCGTCGCATCGTTGTCGATGGTGCCGACATAGCTCCACTGGGCGTCCTCGGCCTTGTCGAAGTCGCCCGCTCCCGCAGGCCTGGCCGGGCTGTTGTCGGCGACGAAAGACTGGCCGGGCTGGCGCGGCGCGACGTTGCGCGGCTGGTTCTTGCCCCAGCCGCCGGCGGGCGTCTGGTAGCTGAGGATGTTGCGGGCGACGAGCAGGGCCGCGTCGCTGGCGTACCAGTCGGCCGGCTTGTCCAGCGGCATGGTGGCCGCGCCGTTGCCGGTGGCAGGCGCTGCGGGCCAGGCCGACAGCCCCTTGCGCTCGGCGGCCAGTGCGGCGCGGTCGGCGGCGCGCCGGGCGTCGGAGCGGGCCAGGTAGTCGGCCCAGGCCGCACGCTCGGCCGCCGGCAGCGCCGCGACGCGTTCGGCCGTCACCGCCTGGGCGGGCTGGATGGTGCCGATCTGCGCCGCATGGAGGGTCGGCACAAACACCGCCGACGAGAGGGCCAGGGCGAGCGCGGCAACACGGTGGACGACAGGCATGACGGGCAGCGAAGTTGGGGGTGGCGGCAATCTACAGGCTCGCGGCCGCCGCAGCGGCGCTAATCTCCCGCCGCTCACACGGTTGATCGACACATGATTCATTGCGCGCGTTTCACCCGGCTGGCCACGCTGGCCGCCCTGATGACACTGGCCGGCTGCGCCACGCCCCCACCCCCGCCGCCACCCCCTGCCCCGGTCGGGCTGCAGCAGGCCTGGGTGCAAGCCGTCGCAGGCCCTGGCTGGGCGGTGCGCGCACTGACCGACCAGGCCTGCCCGACCATGCGCTGGGCCACCGCCGCCGCCGCCATGCAGGAGCGCAGCGCCCCCGGCGACGAGCCGCCACCGCCCGGCAACACCCAGCCCGAGGGCAAGCCGACGAGCTTCACGCTGCGCGCCTGCGAGGCGCCCTGGCCGGCGGGCGCCACCAGCGTGCAGGTGGGCGCCATCACGCTGCGCGCGCCCGCCGCCGAGCCGCGCCGCATCGTCGTCATCGGCGACACCGGCTGCCGCTTGAAGGCCTCGGACCGCGATTTCCAGCCCTGCAACGACGCCGCGGGATGGCCCTTCCCGCGCGTGCTGGCGCGGGCGCTGGCGCTCAAGCCCGACCTCGTCATCCATGTGGGCGACTACCACTACCGCGAGAGCCCCTGCCCCAGCGGCATGGCCGCCTGCGCCAACAGCCCCTGGGGCTATGGCGACGACGCCTGGCAGGCCGACTTCTTCCGGCCGGCCCGGGCGCTGCTGGCGGCCGCCCCCTGGGTCTTCGTGCGCGGCAACCACGAGGCCTGCTCTCGCGCCGGCCAGGGCTGGCTGCGCTATCTGGATGCCGAGACCGGCACCGCGCGCGCCTGTGCACCCGATGGCCCGGGCGTCAACGACGGCGACTTCACCACGCCCTTCACCGTCCCGCTGTCGTCGCGCGGCCAGCTCATCGTCTTCGATTCCGCCGAGGTGGGCAGCCGGACGCCGCCTGAAGGCTCGCCCGCCTGGGCGCGCTGGCGCGGGCAACTGGACCGTGTCGCCGAACTGGCAGGCGGCCGCGCTCAGAGCCTGTTCCTGAGCCACCACCCCAGCCTGGCTTTCAGCCCCAGCCTGGCTGGCACACCCGGAACAGCCCGCTCCGGCCTGACAGCGCTGCTGAAAGACGCCTTCGGCGCACGCCTGTTCCCGCCCGGCGTGCAGGCCACGATCCACGGCCACCTGCACATCCACCAGGTGCTGGGTTTCTCGACCAACCAGCCGGCCAGCCTCGTCATCGGCAACGGCGGCTCGGCGGCTTCCGGCCGCATCGCCGCGGCGGCCGCGCTGAAGGCCGAGCCCCTGCCCGGTGCCCGGCTCGAAACCTTCCAGAGCCACACCGACTTCGGCCTCACGCTGCTGACCGCGACGCCCCAGGGCTGGTTGCTGCAGGCCTTCAACACGCTCGGCCAGCCGCTGGCCACCTGCTCGCTCGCCGGCCAGAAGTTGCGCTGTTGAGCAGGAAATAAGCCCCTCGCCCGGTCTTGCGCCGCTGGACGCGGGCCAGCCCAGTCGGTCCCCCGCGGGGACGGCGATGCCTGCCGGCTCGACCGGCAGGCACATCGCCCACCGGGCCGGCTTGGGAGCGGCCCGGCGCTAGGCCCGCAAGCTGCATGCGCAGCTAATGCGCAATGGCCGATTGATATGCACGTCACCCACCGTGACTTTCGGCAGCGTTTTCCGCCTCGGTCACGACATCGGCCACGAGACGTAACGCCCGCGAAATCCATCACTGCATGCCCGATCTGAAGGGTTTCTGGCGGGTAAATAGACCTTCGCCTACACCCCCCACCGCTACACTGACCGCACCTGTCAAGCTGTTTTTGCAGGACTACGTTGATAGAGGACTCTGCCTGATGAGCTCCAAGTTGAAAGTCGCCGGTTGGGTTGCCCTCGGTGCCGTCGCAGGTGCATTGACCACGATGCAGCTGCAAGCCAATGCGCGCAGCAGCCTGTCCCCGCTGCCGCTGGACGAGATGCAGCAGCTCGCGGCCGTCTTCGGCCTCGTGAAGGCGGAATACGTCGAGCAAGTCGACGAAAAGAAGCTCATCAACGACGCCATCGGCGGCATGGTGGCCGGCCTCGACCCTCACTCCCAGTTCTTCGACAAGAAGACCTTCAAGGAATTCCGTGAAGGCACGTCCGGCAAGTTCATCGGTGTCGGCATCGAGATCGGCATGGAAGACGGCCTGGTCAAGATCGTCTCCCCCATCGAAGGCTCGCCCGCCTTCCGCGCCGGCCTGAAGAGCGGCGACCTGATCAGCCGCATCGACGACACCGCCGTGCGCGGCCTGTCCATCGACCAGGCCGTCAAGAAGATGCGCGGCGAACCCTCCACCAAGGTCAGCCTCACCATCTACCGCAAGCTCGAGAACCGCAGCTTCCCGGTGACCATCACCCGCGAGGAGATCAAGGTTCAGAGCGTGCGCGCCAAGGTCATCGAGCCCGGTTACGCGTGGCTGCGCGTCAGCCAGTTCCAGGACCGCACGGTCGACGACTTCGCCAAGAAACTCGAAGAGATCTACAAGCAGGAACCCCACCTGAAGGGCCTCGTGCTCGACCTGCGCAACGACCCGGGCGGCCTGCTCGACGGCGCCGTCGCCATCTCCGCGGCCTTCCTGCCCAAGGACGTCGAGGTCGTGTCGACCAACGGCCAGATCGCCGAGTCCAAGGCCAGCTACAAGGCCAGTCCCGACGACTACCGCCGCCGCGGCGGTGACGACCCGCTCAAGCGCCTGCCTGCCGCGTTGAAGAACGTGCCGCTGGTGGTGCTGGTGAACGAAGGTTCGGCCAGCGCCAGCGAGATCGTCGCCGGCGCGTTGCAGGACCACAAGCGCGCCATCGTCATGGGCGCCCAGACCTTCGGCAAGGGCTCGGTGCAGACCGTGCGCCAGCTGGGCCCGGAGACCGCCATCAAGATCACCACGGCACGCTACTACACGCCGGGCGGCCGCTCCATCCAGGCCAAGGGCATCGTGCCCGACATCGCGCTGGACGAAACCGCCGAGGGCAATGTCTTCGCCGCGCTGCGCACCCGCGAGGCCGACCTCGAGAAGCACCTGAACAACGGCCCCGAGGATGACAACGAAGCCCGCCAGAAGGCCCGCGAGGAAGCCCGCACCAAGCTGGAGGCCGAGTACGCCAAGCGCGCCGAGCCGCCCAAGCCGCTGCCCGAGTTCGGCTCGGCCGAAGACTTCCCGCTGATGCAGGCGCTGAACAAGCTCAAGGGCCAGCCGGTGATCGCCTCCAAGGCGCCGCTGGAGCGCAAGGCGGAAGCCAAAACCGGCGAATGACGGCATAGCCGACCGGTTTCACGCCAACGGGCCCTGCGGGGCCCGTTTTCATTGCGCGGTCCGCTCAGCCGGCAGGCGTCAGATGCGTCAGCACGCAACGCCACTGGCCCTGCGCCAGTCGGTAGACATCGGTGACCCATTCATCGGCGCTGATGGGTGCGCCCCTGAAGGTGCCGGTGTTGCTGCCCCGCCCCGTGACGACCGCCATGTCGCCGTAGACCTCGGCACGCACCACCTGCTTCGTCATCGAGTCATGCGCCAGCATGCCGCTGGCGATGGCCTGGAGGATGGCTTCGCGCGTGATCGGGCCCCTCTCCGGCGTGACGAGGGTCCAGTCGTCCGAGATGCATTGCGCGATGCGCTGCACGTCGTTGCTGACCATGGCCTCGTTGAAGCGGTCCTCGATGGCCTGGAAGGTCTTCAGCGCGTCGTCGCTCACGACGGGTTCCCGGCGGTCATCGCATCCCAGCGGCGCTGCATTTCCTCGGCGCTGACCTCCTCCACCTTGCTGGCGATGAACCAGCTGTAGCCGAAGGGGTCGGCAATCAGCCCGCTGCGGTGGCCGTGGAACTCGAGCTTGACGGCCCGAAGCACGCTGGCGCCGTGCCGCACCGCGTTGGCGACGAAGGCGTCGGCGTTGGCCACGTCGAGGTGGAACTTGACGGGCGACCCACCGAGCGTCTCGGGCCCGACGGCGCCGAAGTCCGGATACTCGTCGGCGATGAAGACGCGCGTGGTGCCGAACAGCAGCTCGGCATGGCCGATGCGGCCGTCGGACGGGTCGACCAGCTTGAAATCCAGCGTGGCGCCCAGCGCCTGGACGTAAAAGTCGATGGCCGCCTGGGCGCCTCGGACCGCCAGATAGGGCGACAGGCTTGCGGGTGAAGTGGCGACTGCGGGCATGATGAATCTCCGGTGATGTCGCAATTAGATTACGATACGTCACGTAATGAGTCAAGCAACCGATCCACCGATACCGCGCAAGCCCGGCCGCCCGCCCAGCGAGGAAGCACGTCGCCTGGCGCTGGCCGCCGCCTACCGCATCCTGATCGAGGAAGGCCTGGGGCGGCTGACCATCGAACGCGTGGCGGCCGAGTCGGGCGTCAGCAAGCCGACGATCTACCGCACCTGGACCAATGCCCAGGACCTGGCCATGGCCGCGTTCATGGCGAACCCGCCGTCGGACGAACCGCTCACGCGGGCGAATTCCGTGCGGGCCGCGCTGCGGGCGCACCTGAGGGATGTGATCGGCACCTTTGCCACGGCGCGCGGGCGCCAGATCACGTTGACGATGGCCTCAGCCGACCCCGACAGCGAACTGGCCAAGGCCTTTCGCAACCAGGTGATCCTGAAGAGCCGTGAGGCCGGCCGCCAGCTGATGGAGCGTGCCATGGCCGAGGGCGAGATCCGGGCCGGCATCGACGTCGACGTGGCGCTCGACATGATCTACGGGCCCCTGTTCTTCCGGCTGCTGGCGGGCCATCGGCCGCTGTCACTGCCACTGGCGGAGCAGTTGGTCGAGACCCTCTTCAACGGCGTGGCCAAAGCGGCGGACTAAGCTCGCCGCGCAAGCGCCACCGCGCCGAGCGCCGCCACGGCGCCCAGCATCGGCACCGCGCGCCAGCCGAAGCCCGCCAGCAACGTGGACCCCAAGGCTGCGCCGCCCGCCATGCCGACGAACATCACGCTCACGAGCACCGCATTCAGACGGCTGCGCGCCCCCGCGTCCAGGCTGTAGACCACGCTCTGGTGCGACACCAGCGCCGCCTGCACGCCAAGGTCGAACACCACGGCGACGCCCACCAGCAGCCAAAGCGATGCCGGCGCCAGGGCCTGCACGGCAAAGGCGAGGAACACCAGAAGTGCGCCCACGCGGATGACGGCCTGCGGTCCGCGCCGGTCGGCAAGACCGCCCGCCAAGGGCGCGATCAAGGCGCCGGCCGCACCCGCCAGGCCAAAAGCGCCGGCCACCGCGCTGCCCTGGCCAAACTCCGGCCCCGCCAGCACCAGCGCCAGCGTCGACCAGAACGCGCTGAAGGCGACCGACAACAGGCCCTGCGCCAGCGCCGCGCGCCGCAGCGGCGGATGCTTCACCCACAGCGCAGCCATGGACGCCAACAGCGAGCCATAGCCAGCCGACGTTGCCGGCACGAAGCGCGGCAGGCTGCGCCACAGCAGCGGGATCAGCAGCGCGACGACAACGGCGGCCACCCCGTAGACCGCCCGCCAGCCAGCCAGGGCCGCGAGCGAACCGGCCGCCACACGGGACAGGAGAATGCCCAGCAGCAGGCCGGTCATCACCTGGCCGACGCGCTTGCCGCGCTCTGCCTCGGGCGCCAGCGTGGCCACGGCGGGCACGATGTCCTGGGCCAGCGTCGCCATCAAGCCGATGACGACGCTGGCCACGCACAGCGCCGCAAAGCCGGGCGCCAGTGCCGCAAAAGCCAGCGCCGCCACCAGCGCCGAGGCCTTGATGACGATGATGCGGCGGCGGTCATAGCGGTCGCCCAGCGGCGACAGCAGCAGGATGGCGGCGGCATAGCCCAGTTGCGTCAGCGTGGGCAGCAGGCCAATGGTGGCGCTGCCGACGCCGAACTGGTGCGACAGCAGGCCCAGCAGCGGCTGCACGTAGTAGATGGATGCGACGGCGAGGCCGGTCGCGGTGGCGAGCAACAGCGTCAGCGCGGTGCCCAGCGGCGCCGGGGCGGTAGGCGATGCGGAGGTTGGAGTGGCTTTCATGGCCGCAGTGTCGCGAGCCGCTGCAAGCCCCGCTAGACGCAGGCGCCGACTGACTGCCATACGCTAGGCGCATGAGCACACCATCAGACCGCCTGCAACTGATGCAAACCTTCGTCCGCATCGTCGAGGCCGGCAGCCTGTCTGCGGCCGCGCGCCAGCTTGGCACCACCCAGCCCACGGTCAGCCGGCGGCTGCAGGCGCTGGAGCAGCAGTTCGGCAGGCCGCTGATCCAGCGCTCCACGCATGCGTTGCGGCTGACCGAGACGGGCGAGCGCGTGCTGGAGCGCGCGAAGGCGCTGGCAGCCGATTGGGAGGACTTCGAACAGTCGCTGCGCGCCGAACCCGCACGACCGACGGGGCTGCTGCGCGTGCAGGTGCCGCACGCCTTCGGGCAGGAGCACTTGGTGGCGCCGCTGGTGCGCGCACTGCAGGAGGCGCCGGGCCTGCGGGTGGACTGGCTGTTGAACGACAGCACGCCCAACTTCATCCAGCAAGGTCTGGACTGCGCCATCCGCGTGGGCGGCAAGGCGGAGGGCGCCGTGGTCGCCATCCCGCTGGCCCAGGTGCCGCGCGTGCTGGTGGCTGCGCCTGCGCTGCTGAACGGCCGCTCGCCCCATGAGTTCCAGGAGCCCGACGACATTGGCGCCCTGCCCTGGATCGCGATCTCACTGTTCGAGCGGCAGGAGCTGCAGCTCAAGCACGACGACGGCGCACGACGGCGCCTGCCCATCCGCCCGGTGCTGGCCACCGACAGCCTCTATGCCGCGCGCGCCGCTGCCCGGCTCGGGTTGGGCGCGACGCTGCTGTCGGGCTGGACGGTGCAGCAGGACATCTCCGAAGGCCGCCTTGTGCGCCTTCTGCCACGCTGGCGGGGCACGCCGCTGCCGGTGCACCTGCTCTACCCCAACCCGCCCGCGCCCTCGGCCCGGCTGCGCTATTTCATCGAGGCGATGCGGCGCAGCATGCGCGAGCCGCTGTGGCCCGACCCACTATCCTGACGCCATGACCGACGACGACCTGCTGCGCTACGCCCGCCACCTGATGCTCGACGAAATCGGCATCGAGGGCCAGCAGCGGCTGCTGGACGCCAGCGCCCTGGTCATCGGCGCGGGCGGCCTGGGCTCGCCGGTGGCGCTCTACCTCGCCTCGGCCGGCGTCGGACGCATCACCCTCGTCGACCACGACACCGTGTCGCTGACCAATCTGCAGCGCCAGATCGCCCACGACATGGCCAGCCTGCACCGGCCCAAGGTCTTGTCCGCCGCCGAGCGCATGGTGGCGCTGAACCCCGGCGTCATCGTGCGCGCCCTGCCCGAGAAGGCCGATGCCGAGTTGCTGGACCTCGAAGTGCCCGAGGCCGACGTCGTCATCGACTGCACCGACAACTTCGCCACCCGCCACCTCGTCAACGCCGCCTGCGTGCGGCACGGCAAGCCGCTGGTCTCGGGCGCGGCCATCGGCTTCGACGGCCAGATCAGCGTCTATGACAGCCGCTCCCGACAGCACCCCTGCTACGCCTGCCTGTTCCCGCCCGAGTCCGGCTTCGAGGACGTGGCCTGCTCGACCATGGGCGTGTTCGCGCCGCTGGTGGGCATCGTCGGCAGCATGCAGGCGGCCGAGGCGCTGAAGCTGCTCGCGGGCGTGGGCGAGCCACTTGCCGGCCGTCTGCTCATGCTGGATGGCCGGCGGATGCAGTGGAGCGAGATCGCCCTGCAGCGCGACCCGGCATGTTCAGTGTGCAGTGGATGAAATCCAGCGCCCGCCTCGCTTTGCGCCACAAAATCCAGCGTTGACCTGCCCACAATCCCCCGCCCATGAAGCCCACCGAAGCCCCGACGCGCAATTTCCCGACCGCCAAGGAAGAAGTCCGCACGCTCCAGCCCCATCCCGACTACGACGGCCCCGGCAGCGCTTATGAACTGGCGTTCAAGGACGAGAGCTTCCTGCTGCGCGAGGACATGCGCGGCGTGCGCATGCAGCTCGAACTGATGAAACCCGAGCTCGTGCAGAACGAGCACGGCGTCAAGTCCACCATCGTCATCTTCGGCAGCGCGCGCATCCTGTCGGCCGACGCCGCCGCGGATCTGATGGCCGCCGCCGAGGCCAGCGGCGACGAGACCGCCCTGCGCATTGCGCGCAGCAAACTGGCCATGAGCCGCTACTACGAGGAGGCGCGCCGCTTCGCCCAGATCGCCACGGCCGCCTGCGCCGAGCGCGGCCGGCCCGTCGTCATCGCCACCGGCGGCGGCCCCGGCATCATGGAAGCCGGCAACCGCGGCGCCTACGAGGCGGGCGGCAAGAGCGTGGGCCTGAACATCGTGCTGCAGCACGAGCAGTACCCCAACCCCTACATCACGCCGGAGCTGTGCTTTCGCTTCCACTACTTCGGCCTGCGCAAGATGCATTTCCTGATGCGCGCCGTGGCCCTGGTGTGCTTCCCAGGCGGCTTCGGCACGCTGGACGAACTCTTCGAGACGCTGACGCTGATCCAGACCCGCAAGAGCCGCCGCCGCCCCATCCTGCTGTTCGGACGCGAGTTCTGGACCAAGCTCATCAACTTCGAGCTGCTGATCGAGACCGGCATGATCAATGCGGGCGACGAGAAGATGTTCCAGTTTGTCGAGACAGCCGAAGAAGCCTGGGCGCTGCTCGAGGCCGAGCCTGAACTTTCAAGCATCAACGCACCCTGACGCCATGACGAAACTGCGCAATGTCTCCCTCATCGGAGCGCCCACCGACATCGGCGCCGGCGCGCGCGGCGCCAGCATGGGCCCCGAGGCCATGCGCGTGGCCGGCCTGGCCGAGGCGCTGCGCGCGCGCGGTGTCGACGTGATCGACCGCGGCAACCTCGTCGGCCCGTCCAATCCCTGGTTGCCGCCGGCCGAGGGCTATCGCCACCTGGACGAAGTCGTGGCCTGGAACCAGACGGTGCACGACGCCGTCTACGACGAGCTCAAGACCGGCCGCATGCCCATCCTGCTGGGCGGCGACCACTGCCTGGGACTGGGCTCCATCGCCGCCGTGGCCCACCATTGCCGCGACACCGGCAAGAAGCTGCGCGTGCTGTGGCTGGACGCGCACACCGACTTCAACACCAGCGAGCTGACCCCCAGCGGCAACATCCACGGCATGCCCGTGGCCTGCCTGTGCGGCTTCGGCCCGAAGGAGCTGATCGAGATCGGCGGTCATGTGCCCGCCATCAGCCCGAAGTGGGTCCGCCAGATCGGCATCCGCAGCGTCGACGAAGGCGAGCGCGCCTTCGTGCACAAGCATGACCTCGAAGTCTTCGACATGCGCTTCATCGACGAGATGGGCATGCGCCACACCATGGAGCTGGCCCTGGCCACGCTGGACGACAACACTCATCTGCACGTCAGCTTCGACGTCGACTTCCTTGACCCGGTGATGGCGCCCGGCGTCGGCACGACGGTCGGTGGCGGCCCGACCTACCGCGAGGCCCACCTCTGCATGGAAATGATTGCGGACACCGGCCGCATGGCCTCCATGGATCTGATGGAGCTGAACCCGGCGCTGGACGAGAAGAACCGCACGGCGGTGGTGGCGGTGGACCTCATTGAATCGCTGTTTGGCAAAAGCACTTTGATGAGGAAATGAGTTTGCCCTGCTGCGCAGACGGCAAAAGCACTTTGATGAGGAAATGAGTTTGCCGTGCTGCGCAGACGGCTGACTCACCGCGGGTCGCACGTCCGCGCAGTTGAGGGCTACCCCGCCGCGCCGTCCTCGTACTGCCGCGGCAACAGGATGCGGAACGTCGTACCGACACCCATCTCGGACTGCAGCTCGGTGGTCGCGTCGAGCAGGTCGCACAGCCGTTTGACGATCGACAGGCCGATGCCTTCGCCGGGTTGCTGCTGAACGGGCCGCGGGTCCTCGGGCGAAGGGTGTGCCTCCGCCAGGTCCACATTGACATGAGTCACGGCGCCACTGGCGTGGTCGGCGGCGACCTGCCTGGCCTGGTCGGTCGCCTCTTCGAGCGCACCTGCCAGCTGCGAGCCCGGCCCGGCGTGAAAGCCCGGCCCGGTGTCGCTGACCTCGAAAAACCAGCGCTCCAAATCGCCCGACGCGCAGTTGCCACAGCTGACCGTCACGCCGCCGCGGCGCGTGTACTTGATCGCGTTGATGATGAGGTTCTGGGCAACGCGCCGGGTCTTGACCACGTCACCATCCACGGGCAGCGCCGCGGTGCCATTGAACTTCAAGTAGAGGCCGCGCTCCTGCGCATGGGGCTGCAGGTCGTCGCAGAGCGTGGCCAGAACCGCAGCCGCATCCATGGGCGCCAGCTGGCGGTGCTCGAAGCCGCCCTGCAGGCGCGCGAGGCTGGTCACATCGTTGAGCAGATGGCTGAGCGAGCCGACGTTGCGGTCGAGCAGACGCAGAAAGCTGCCACGCATCGGTTCGGACGCCTTGGGCGAAGCCAGGCCCGCGGTGGCGGTGGCGACGACGCCCAGGCCGCCGCGCAGGTCGTGCGCCGCCTGCTGCCACAGATGGGCGCGCTCCTGCTCCAGCTCGCGCAGGGACAGCAGGGCCTGCTCGAGGTCGCGGATATGGCTGCTGGCTTCCATCTGCTGAAGCTGGAAGTACTGCGACACGCTGGCACTGATCGCGTCGCCGCACTGCTGGGCCCAGATCCGGCGCGCCTGCGCCATCGCTGCGGGCTCTGGCCCGGGCTGGCTGGTTGCGTAGCTCTCCAGTTCCACCACAACGCACTCATTCAGGCGGCCCAGCTCCCGCGTCACCTCGCCCAGGTCGAAGCCCTGCTGCCAGCGGTGCAGGCCGTGGGCCGCCGCGTCGCCCTGATGGGGTTCGACGTCGTTGTCGCCCGCAGTGACCGCGCCACCGATCAGCCTGCGCTCGAAGTCGGCCAGCAGCGCCGGGATGTGGTCATGGAGCTGCGCGCGGGGCAGCGCTGCGCCACTCGTTAGCGTCGGGTCCGCCGTCACGGCGGTGCGCCACGCCTGCAGGATGGCGCCGCGCCGACGCTTCAAATAGGCGCCCAATGCCGCGTGTTCCATGGTGTGCATCGATGCATCCTCTGTTTGCCCGAATCGGGCAAGAGCCGCCATTTTGGGTGAATGGCGCCTCAGGCGCTGACGATCCACCCCTCCAGCGGGTCCACGCCCGCCGGCCAGCCCCAGTCCGGCCGCTGTGTCGCCCAGGCCGCCTGCAGCATCGCCAGCACCGCGTCCAGGCTGTCGCCGCTTGCGTCCGCCACCAGTTCGTCGCGCTGCGCATGGCTGAGCTTGAGGCGCAGGCCCAGCCTGGAGCGCCCCTGCTCCAGCGCCTCGACGATGTCCTTGCGCGCAATCAGCCGCTCCGGCGTCTGCATGGCCTTGCTGTCGCTCTTGTACGAACGCCGGGCGATCAGCTCGCGCGCCAGCAGACCGGGGTAGGCCTCCAGCGCCACGCGGGTCTCATCGCCAGGCAGGTGGCCAGGCAGGTGCACCCCGGCCGCAATCAGCCGCGGCACACCGGCGTGCAGCATCCAGGCCACCGGCGGGTTGACCCATTTCATGCTCGTGCTGGACCCCGCAGGGCCGTCGCAGGCGCGGTGCGCAAACTTGGCGCCCACCGGCCGTGCATTGCAGAAGGCGGCAAAGCGGGCGCGGATGTCGGCGCGGTCCAGGGCCGCGTAATGGCTCATCAGCGCTGCGTAGTCGGTTGGCCAGCCCAGGTGCTCGACCAGCTCGCGCGGCAGGCCGAACGGCAGGTCCAGACCGGCCACCCAGGGCCCGGGCTGGGCCAGCCAGGCGGAGAAGGCGTCCAGGCTGTCCAGCGCTGTCAGCCGCTCCAGGCGCACGACGGCGCCATGGCGGCGGCCCGCGGCAACGCGGATGGGCTTGGCTGCCCGGGGCGCACTCGTGAAGTCGACCCCGAAAACGCTGTAGTCGTGCATGGCCGTCATTCTGCGGCTGGGCAGAATGGCCAGCCCCCATGTCAGACCTGCTCGATCTCCCCAGCCTCCCTGCCGACGATGCCGGCTTTGACGCTGCCGCATTCGACGCCGCCTTCGCCTCGCAGCGCCAGCTCGCAGCGGCAGGGGCCTACCAGGCGTCCAACGACGTGCTGGAACTGCTGCTGCAGGCCTGCCCGCCCACGGACCTGCGCCGGCGCGGCGACGCCCTGGCGCTGCTGGCCCACCAATACCCGCGCACCGGCCGGCTGACGGCCAGCGCGCGCTGCGCCACCGAGGCCCTGGCCGTGGCCGAGCGCCTGGGCGACGACCTGATGCTGGCCGACGCGCTGACCGCGCAGGCCTATGTCTACGGCCAGCTGCTGATGGGCCGCGAGGCGCTGGAGTCCGGCATGCGCGCCCTGGCCGCGGCGCGGCGCGCGGGTGATGCCGTGCGCGAGGCCTGGGCGCTGTGCCGCGTCGGCATCGGCTACTCGGCCCTGGACAACCAGGCCCAGGCCTGCGCCTCCGTCGAGCAGGGGCTGGAAATCGCCAGCGGCGACGGCTCGGCGGAGGTGCGCTTCTCCTGCCTCAACAACCTCGCCTACTTCTGGCTGAGGCGCGTCGAGGACGCCAGGACCGAAGGCGACGCCGCCGCGCTGGCCGAGGCCCTGGCGCAGGCCCGCCTCACAGCCGAGCAGGCGACCGAGCTGGCGCGCCGCTCAGGCAGCCCCTTCCAGGTCGCCGTGGCCGTGTCCAACCTCGTCAACGCACTGCTGGCTGGCGGCCTGCTGGACGAAGCCCTGCCCCTGCTCAACGAGTTCGGCCACCTCGCCCACGACCACGGCTACCGCACGCTGGCCATCGAGGCCGACGCGCAGCGCGCCATCTTCATGCGGCTGAAGGGCGAGCCGCTGCAGGCTGCGCGCGTCATGGAGGCGCTGCTGAACGCCGCCAGCGCGCCGCCGCCCAAGTTGCGCCGGCTGCTGGTGCGCTCGCTTTACGAGACCCACAAGGCCTGCGGCCAGTACCGCGAGGCGCTGGCCTGGCTCGAAGAACTTGTCGGCCTGGATCGACAGATCAGCCGTGACAACCTCGTGCTGCAGACCGAGGTCATCCTCATCCGCGACCAAGTCGAGCAGGCGCAGGCCCGCGCCGACAGCGCCACCGCCGACGCCCGCCGCGAGCGCGCCCGCGCGACTCATCTCGAGACCGAGCAGCAGCGCCTGCGCGAACACGCCAACGCGCTGGACCGCGCTGCCCACGAGGACGTGCTGACCGGCCTGCACAACCGCCGCCATGCCGAGTTCGCGCTGCCGCTGCTGGTGGAAGGCGCGCGCATGGCCGGCCAGGTCATCAGCGTCGCCTCGCTGGACATGGACCACTTCAAGCGCATCAATGACACCCACGGCCACGCCGTGGGCGACGCCGTGCTGCAGCAGCTCGCCCAGCTGCTGCGCCACCGCCTGCGCAGCGCCGACCTGCTCGCCCGCATCGGCGGCGAGGAGTTCCTGGCCGTGCTGGTGGGCATCGCGCCCCAGCAGGCCGCCGAAATCTGCGAGCGCCTGCGCCTGGCCGTCGCCGAGCACGACTGGGCCGCCACCGCGCCGGGGCTGACGGTGCGCATCAGCGTCGGCATTGCCGGCGGCATGCCGCCGCTGCAGGCCGATGGGCTGCTCAAGCGGGCCGACCAGGCGCTGTATGCGGCCAAGCACGGCGGGCGCAATCGGGTGCATGTGGATTGAGGTGCGGCTGAGGGAGGCGGCGTCTGCCTGGGCGCGGGAGGCTGGATGGTCGCCCGTGACGCTCAACGTGCGAGCTCAGCGGACGGCGAAGCCGTCCGCTGCAGCGAAAGGTTAGAGCGCAGATCGCTGCGGCGATCTCTTGTCATGGCAAGCCGGTCACACAGACAAGCAGCGCCAGCGGCACCATGACGCCGAACAGAAAGGAGACGGTTGCTTCGAACACCGGCCTGCGCATTGCCGAGGCGCTGCAACTGCGCGTCAAGGACGTGGACTTCGGTCAGCGCGCGCTGATCGTGCGCGAACGCAAGGGCGCCAAGGACCGAGTGGTGATGCTGCCGCAGTCTCTGACCTCCAACCTGCGTGCGCAGTTGGCACAGGCCTGATTGACGTTTGCGCGAGACGTCAAGGCCGGCACGGCACAGCCCGGCTTGTACCTGTCAAGCCGCCAGCAACTGCTCCAGCCGCTGCTCCCGCAGCCCGTAAAACCGTTTGATCTCCGCAATCTGCGACAGCAACTCGGGCCGGCGTGCGGCCAGGGCCTCGGCGGCGAGGCCTTGGGCCTTCACGGCCAGGATCATCTTGTTCTTGCTGGTGTGCTCCAGCGCGATGAACTCGAACACCTGGGTGCGGTAGCCCTGGCTCTCCAGCAGCAGCGCGCGTAGCGAGTCGGTCACCATCTCGGCCTCCTGGCCGAGGTGGATGCCGTGTTGCAGCATGGGCCGCAGCACCGCTGGCATCGTCATCTGCGGGCGCAGTTCCTTGTGGCAGCAGGGCGAACTCATGATGACGCGGGCGCCGGATTGCAGGCCGACGTGCAGCGCGTGGTCGGTGGCGATGTCGCAGGCGTGCAGCGCGATCATCACGTCCAGCGGCTGCACGGCCTGAGTGCGCACGTCGCCCTCGTCGAAGCGCAGGCCGACAAGGCCCTCGCCTTCGACGATGCCCGTGCAGAGCTTGACCATGTCGCTGCGCAGCTCGATACCCGTCACGCGGGGACTGAGACCGTGTGACTGCAACCAATCGTGCACGGCAAAGGTCAGGTAGCCCTTGCCGGAGCCGAAGTCGGCCACCCGCACGGAGCCTTTCAGCTCGGCCTCGTCAACGGCCGAGGACAGGATTTCGACGAAGCGGTTGATCTGCTTCCACTTGCGCGCCATGGCCGGCACGAGGGCGGGCTCGCTCTTGACAAGATGAGTCAAACCCAGCGCCGACCAGACCGGGCGGGCCATGTCCAGCGGGCGCTGCTTGGCCTTGTCGTGTGAGGCGGGTACTGGCGCTTCGGTCGCGCCATCGACACGCGTGACCCGCAGCGTCTCTCGGCCCTTGCGGCTGACAGCGAACTGCACTTCCTCGGTCGCCGTGTGCAAGTGGGCATTGCGGAAGCGCGCGCCCAGCAGCGTGGCGATCTCGGCGATGGCGGCCTCCGGGGCATGGTTCTTGGTCACGTCCTTGGTGCGGTGCCGCCACAGGAAGCTCAACGCCGGCTCGCCCCGCAGCTCGACAAGGCGCACGGTCAGGCGCTCGATGCCCTCCTCGTCCCCCACCGGACCTGACAGCAGCAGCTTGCCGAATTGGCTGCTGGCCAGGGCCAGACGAACGAGGTGAAGGAAGCGCTCATGCGCGGGCGCCGTGGCGGCAGGGGGCGGGGTGATCAGGCGCGTGAACATCAGACAGGCATTGTCTCTGCGTCCCTCAAAAGCCTTTCGGCGCCGCACGGCATGTGCGAATCAGCACATCCGGAGCACACCGCCCCCCCGCCCTGCGGGATGGGCCCCGACACAGCCCTTCCCTACAGTACCCCCTAGTTTGAAGTCACCGACCGCGCCCACGCAGGGAAGCACAAAACCATGAAAAACACCTCCCTCGGTCTTCTGGCCGCCACTGCCCTGATGGCGCTCGCCGGCACTGCACGCGCGGACTTCGTGCACTCGTCGCAGGGCGTGGATTTCACCTATCACGGGGTCGACGCCAACACCTTCACGCTGCGCATCGAGCACGCGCTCGACGCCACCGGCAACTGGGCGCCCGCGACGCATCTGGGCTATCTGGGCTTCAAGAATCTCGGCAGTCTCGCCGGCCTGACCGGCGTGAGCGTCAACGTGACGCCGGCACCGGGCAGCAGCGTCAACTGGACCTATGCGCTGGGTGAGCTGACCGGCAATGGCTGCAACGGCAACGCCAACTCTGGCGGCATCTGCCTGGAAGCCACGCCCGACCTGCCGCTGACCAACGACCTGCTGTTCACCATCGACCTGCTCGGCAATGGCATCGACATCAGCGCTGCCTCGGCGCCGCTGCTGAAGGCCAGTTTCAGCGGGTGGCAGGAAGCCTCCGGCCGTGTCGGCACCAACGGCTACAAGCCGGCGGATTTTCGCAGTACGGGCGACCTGTTGGCCCAGACGCTCACTCCGCGCGCCGCAGCGGCAACGGTTCCGGAACCGGCGTCCCTTGCCCTGACCGGCCTGGCGCTCGCCGGCTTGATGGCCGCGCGTCGCCGCACACGCGCCTGAATCTCATCAGCGAAGCCCACTCTTCTCGCCGCCGGTGCGCAGCGAGGGGTTCAACCAGCGCGCCGCCGGAGTCCGGTCCGCGTCAGGCGTGTGTGATGTGCGGCCGCGTGTCGGCCGTATCCAGATGCGGCAGCGTGTTGAACGTGATGAGGTGATGCCGCTTGGGGTTGAACGCGAACTCGGTCACCGCCGAGTTGCGGATGCGCAGGTTCAGCTCCACAAACGTTTCGGGCGGCGCTGCCAGCACCTGGGCCACAGCCGTGGCGATAGGGCCGCCGCTGGAGACCATGAGGACCTGCTTGCCCACGCCCAGGGCGAGCACGCGCGCCAGCGCATCGGCCACGCCGGCGGCGAAATCTGCGTGCAGCGGCATGCCCGCCGGTGCCGTCTCGCCGCGCATCCAGGCCAGCAGGCCCTGGCGCAGCAGGCGGAAGTGCTGCTTGACGGCCTCAGGGTCGGTTGGCACCCCCAGCGGCTCAGGGTGGACGGCCCGTACGACGGCCTCGCTGTCGTATTCGTTCAGGCCCGGCAGCGCCACAGCAGACAGCGCCTCGCCATAGCCTTCGACGATGCCGGCCAGCGACTGCGCGTGCCGCTTCAACGTGCCGGTGAAGACGGCGTCGAAGCGCTGGCCGCGTTCGCGCCAATAGGCGCCGAGATGGCGGCATTGCTCGTGGCCCCTGGCGCTGAGCTGGTCGTAGTCGGCAGCGCCAAAGCTGGCCTGGCCGTGGCGAACGAGGTAGAGGCTTCCCATGGCCAACATCATGGCCGGCCGAGCCGCCCGCCACTGTCGCGACAATGACGGCCATGCTGCTCAGACAAGCCACCCGCGACGACGCCGCCGAACTCTGGCGCGTGCGCTACGCCGTCACCGAGAACAAGCTGACGCCCGGCCGCATTCCGGACACCGAACTGCATGCCTATCTCGAGCAGCACGGCCGCGGCTGGGTCATCGAGCTGGCGCCGGCCCCCAACCTGCGGATCGCCGGCTTTGCCATCGGTGACGCCCGCGACGGCCACATCTGGGCAATGTTCGTGGACCCCCCGCTTCACGGTCAGGGCTACGGCCGCCAGTTGCACGACGTGATGGTGGCCTGGCTGTTCGCCCAGGGCCACAAACGGCTCGACCTGGGCACTGAACCCGACTCCCGCGCCGAAGCCTTCTACCGCCGCGCTGGCTGGCAGCCTACCGGCGACGGCCTGGATGCCTACGGCGACCAACCCTTTGAATTGCACATCGAGGACTGGACCCCAACCCATGCTTGAAACCCACGAGATCGAAACCGGCCCCAACCCCCGAACGACGCTGATCGTGCTGCACGGCCTGGGCGCCGACGGCCATGACTTCGTCTCCATCTGCGGCGAACTGAACCTGGCGAGCCTCGGCCCCATTCGCTACGTGTTCCCACATGCGCCACAGCGGCCGGTGACCATCAACAACGGCTATGTGATGCGCGCCTGGTACGACATCCGCGTGACCGACCTCGTGCGCGAGGAGGACGAAGGCGGACTGCGCGAGTCGAACGAGCAGATCGCCGAGCTGATAGCCCGCGAGCGCGAGCGCGGCGTGCCGGCGGAGCGCATCGTGGTGATGGGCTTCTCGCAGGGCTGCGCAATGACGTTGATGACCGCGCTGCGCTACCCCGAGCGGCTGGGCGGTGCCGTGGGGATGTCGGGTTATCTGCCGCTGGCCGCGCTGGCCGCCGCCGAGCGCTCGCCGGCCAACGCCGATCTGCCCATCTTCCTGGCCCACGGCACGCATGACCCGGTCGTGCCGCACGCACGCGGGGCCGCCAGCCGCGATGCGCTGCGCGCGATGGGCCATGACGTCGAATGGCACGACTACCCGATGCCACACTCGGTCTGCGCCGAGGAGATCGAAGACATCAACGCCTGGCTGCTGAAGCAACTGAGCTGAATTCCGACGCCTGTTCCGGGCGCTGTCCGGAACAGCGCTGGGCGATGATCCATGAGTCATGGAGCGCCTGGCCGAACAGATCGTTGACTGGCACAACCGCCACCCCCTCGCACGCCGCATCGGCGTGGAGGATGTGCACACCATCGGCGTCGTCGCCCTGCCCTTCGTGCGCGCATCCGCGCAGGCCGGCGGCTTCGTCGAGCCGGTGCTGACCGATGCCGTCAGCGCCTTCGACGAACTCGTCGGCACGCCGCCCGCGTCGCGCTGGGCCGTCTGGCTGCAGCGGCTGAAGGGGCTTGCCCGGCTGCCCACGCGGCACAGTCGACAGCAGTGGCGGGCCTTCAACGAGAAATTCCTGCCCGGCCTGAGCGCGCGTCAGATCGAGCGCTTTGCGCTCGCACATGGCTATGCAGAGCCGCCCGCAGCGCCGGACTCGCGGCCATGGCGCGTCATCGTCATCGACGAGAAGAAGGCCAGCGCCCACGGCGGCTGGCCCTTCGAGCTGTATCTGATGAGCGCCGGCGTCGATGTCGGCAGCGCGCGCACACGGGTGCTGTGCGGGCGGGGCATACCGTCGCAGATCGCCGGGCGGCGCCTGTGGGACCCGCTGCGCCTGGGGCTTGCTGCAGGCGTACTTGCGCTGCTGATGGCGGCCGCCGTTTGGGCGCTGTGGCCGCGCCGCGCTGCCGAGCCGGTGGTGCCGCCGCCAGCCGCAGCATCCGCTGTTGCTGCCGCCTCGACTCCCTCGGCCCCGGCTTCAACGGCAGCCGCACCGGCCGAGTCGGCGTCCGAGGCCGCATCCGCGCCGGAACCCGGCGCCAGCGAGCCGGTCGAACCGCAACCGGACATCCGCCCGCGCCTGGTGGAGCGCACCGACGGCATCAAGCGCCCGCCCCTGCGGTCCACCAAGGTCGACGAGCAGCCCGCAGAGAAGCCCGCAGAAAAGCCCACGGACAAGGCGCCCGAAAAGCCAGCGGAAGCGTCTTCCGCCAAGGCTGTTGAGAAGCCGGCCGAGCCCAACCGCAAGGCCGAGCCACCCGACCCGCGTCTGACCCGTCTCGCCGCCGCGCCGGACAAGCCCGCCGTCGCCCTCGTCGGCCCGCCCGGCAGCAAGGCCGATGCCGAGGCGCTGCTGAGGAAGATGCAGGCCGGCCTGGTGGGCGTGCACAGCAACCCCGAGGCGCTGCAGGCCGACGTCATCCAGACGCCGGAGGGCTGGCGCGCGACGATCTGGCCCTTCCCGAGCCGTGAGCAGGCGCAGCTGATCAACGCGACGCTGGTGGCGCGCGGGCTCAAGACCAAGGCTGTGAACTTCTAGAGTTCAGAACCGAAGCGCTCGGCCAGGAAGTCCAGCAGCAGGCGCAGTGCCAGGGGCTGGTACTGCCGCGACAGGTAGACCCCATGGATGGCATGCGACTCGGGCTCGTAGCCTGGCAGCAGGCGTTCAAGCCGCCCCTCACGCAGGTCGTCATCGACGAGATAGCTCGGCAGGATGGCCACGCCCGCGCCGGCCAGCACGGCGCGATGCATGACGCCGGCGTCATTGCTCTGCAGCACCGAGCGCACCGGTACGCGCAGCCACTGGCCCTGGTGCTGCAGCGCGTAGTCGTTGCGGTTGACGTAGGCATGTGTCACGCAGCGATGCTGGCGCAGGTCCTCGGGCGTCAGCAGCGGCGCGGCCTTGGCGAGATAGGCCGGCGCCGCGCACAGCACCGAGCTGAAGCGCCCGAGCGGCCGGGCAACTAGGCTGGGGTCGAGCTGGTTGCTGATGCGCACGGCCAGGTCGATGCGCTCCTCGACGAGGTTGACCGCGCGCTCCAGCACGACGAGTTCGACTTCGCAGTCGGCATGCAGCGCCAGGAAGTCGGCCACCGCAGCAGCCAGCCGCGCCTGGGCCAGGGACGCGCTGGCCGTCACGCGCAGCCGGCCACGTGGCGCCACGCGCTGCTCGCCGGCAGCCGCCTCGGCCTCGCCGGCCAGCTCCAGCATCTGCTTGCAGCGCAGCAAAGCGCCGGCACCGGCCTCGGTCAGGCTGACGCGCCGCGTCGTGCGCTGCAGCAGCCGCGCGCCCAGCCAGCGCTCCACGCTCTCCAGGTAGCGCGAGACCATGGCGCGCGACATGTCGAGCGCGTCGGCTGCTTGTGTGAGGCTGCCGCGCTCGGCCACCTCGACGAAGACCTGCATCGCAGTCAGGCGGTCCATGGCGTGCTCGATCCCGTTGACGAAAGCGCTGTGGCTCTCAGGGCGCGCGGATGACGAAGGCGCGCTTGTCGCCACTGTCGAAACCGCAGCGCTCGTAGAAGGCCCAGACGGCCGGGTCCTTGCGGCTGGTCGTCAGCACGACCTTGTAGCAGCCAGCAGCCCAGGCCTGTGCAACGGCATGGCGGATGACGGCCTGGCCGTGACCCTGGCCGCGCTGGTCGGCATGGGTCACGACGTTCTCGATGACGCCGTAGCTGCGGCCGCCGCGCGTCAGGTTGGGAATGGCGGCGAGGTTGCAGCTGGCAATGAGCTGCGCCCCGGCGAACAGGCCGAAATGGCGCAGCCCCGGGTGTGCGAACACGGCGCGCACCGCCTCTTGCGAAGGCGGAGCGTCGCCGGCGTTCAGGTGCTCGTAGAGCCCGATGAGGGCGTCGACATCGCCGACGCCCAGGTCGCGGATCGCGACCGCCTGGCTCACTTCACGTCCAGCTTCATCGTGTTGGCAATGAAGGCCAGGATGTCGCTGCGCTCCTCGATGATCTTGGACGTCGGCTTGCCTGCGCCATGGCCGGCATTGACTTCGATGCGGATCAGCTTGGGCGCAGCCCCGGTGTCGGCGGCCTGCAGCGTGGCGGCGTACTTGAAGCTGTGCGCCGGCACGACGCGGTCGTCGTGGTCGCCCGTCGTGATCATCACGGCCGGGTACTTGGCGCCGTTCCTGATGTTGTGGATGGGCGAGTAGGCGTACAGCGCCTTGAACAGGTCCGGCTTGTCGCTGGTGCCGTAGTCCGTGGCCCAGGCCCAGCCGATGGTGAAGTTCTGGTAGCGCAGCATGTCCATCACGCCCACCTGCGGCACGGCGGCGGCGAACAGGTCCGGGCGCTGGTTGGCCACGGCGCCGACCAGCAGACCGCCATTGCTGCCGCCATTGATGGCCAGCGTCGCCGGGCTGGCCACCTTGTTCTTCACCAGCCATTCGCCGGCGGCGATGAAGTCGTCAAAGACGTTCTGCTTGTTGAGCTTGGTGCCGGCCTCATGCCAGGCCGAGCCGTATTCACCGCCGCCGCGGATGGCCGCGATGACATAGACGCCGCCCATCTTCAGCCAGCTGGCCGACGTGACCCCATAGGCCGGCGTGATGGGGATGTTGAAGCCGCCGTAGCCGTAGAGCAGCGTGGGGTTCGTGCCGTCCAGCTTCAGGCCCTTCCTGGCGGCGATGAAGATGGGAAAGCGCGTGCCGTCCTTGCTGGTGACGAACTCGCGGCGGGTCTCGAACTCGTCGGCGTTGAAGGCCGTCTTGGGCTTCTTGAACAGCGTGATTGCGCCGGTCTTGACGTCGTAGCGATGCACCTCGGCGGGCGTCGTCAGGCTGGTGTAGCTGAAGAAGGTTTCGCTGTCGCTCCAGCGGCCACCAAAGCCGCTGGCCGTGCCCACGCCGGGCAGCTTGACCTCGCTGAGCGGCTTGCCATCGGCGCCATGCACGCGCACCAGCGTGGCGGCGTCGTGCAGATAGCTCAGCAGGTAGCGGCCGCCCACGGCCGAGGCGCTGGTCATCGCGTCGGGGCCTTCGGCCACCAGCGTCTTCCAGCCGGCCGGCGCGGGGTTCTTCAGGTCGATGGCGATGAGCTTGCCACGCGGCGCGCCCTTGTCGGTCTTGACGATGAGCCTGCCGCCGGTCACGGCGACGGGGCTGTAGAGCGCGTCGAAGTCCAGCGTGATGGGCTGCGGCTTGCCGCCGGCGAAGGCACCCTTGGGCAGCGGCAGCACCAGCAGGCCGTTCTTGCTGCCGGCGCTCTTCCAGATGTTGATGAGCAGCAGCTGGCCGTCGTCGGACACGTCGGCGCCAAAGCCCCATTCCTTGTCGTCGCGGTTCTCGGTGACGAGCACGTCCTCGGCCTGGGGGGTGCCCAGGCGGTGGTAGTAGAGCTTCTGGAAGTAGTTGGCGCCGGTCAGCTTGGTGCCGTCCTTGGGCGCGTCATAGCGCGAGTAGAAGAAGCCCTTGCCGTCGGCCGTCCATGCAGCGCTGCTGAACTTGACCCAGTCAATCTTGTCTTCCAGGTCCTGGCCGGTGGCGAGGTCGCGCACCTTCCAGACCTGCCAGTCGGAGCCGGCGCCGGCAATGCCGTAGGCCAGCAGCTTGCCGTCGCGCGAGGGCACGAGGCCGGTCAGCGCCACCGTGCCGTCCTTGGACAGCAGGTTGGGGTCCAGCGCGACGACCGGCGCGTCCTTCAGCGACTTGGCCGTGTAGATGACGTTCTGCTGCTGCAGGCCGTCGTTGCGGCTCCAGAAGTAGCGGCCGCCCTCGCTGAAGGGGATGCCGTAGCGCTCGAAGTTGTAGAGCTCGGTGTAGATGCGGCGCGCCGGCAGGCGCTGCGGCATGGCTTCGAGGAACTTGTCCGTGACCTTGTTCTGCTCGATGACCCAGGCCTTGGTCTCGGCGCTGTTGTCGTCTTCCAGCCAGCGGTAGGGGTCGGCGACGGCCGTGTCGTGATACGCGTCAATCTGGTCGACCTTGCGCGTGACGGGGTAGTTCAGACCTTGAGCCTGGGCGCTTGTGGCGACAACGGCAGCAAGGGCGAGGGAAGTCAGGGGCAGCTTCATCTGGGGGTGTCCCGGGATCGAGAAGCCGCCGATTCTCGACGCCCCTTGCCGGCGGCGCCGATGGTCATGCGAGGAAAGCCCTGACGGCGGTAACCCTTAGGCGACGCTCAGCTGCGGTAGTCGGCGTTGATGGTGACGTAGTCGTGGCTCAGATCGCAGGTCCACACCGTCGCGCTCGCGGCTCCGCGGTTGAGGCCCACCCGCACCGTGATCTCGCTCTGCTTCATGACGCGCTGGCCGTCTTCCTCGCGGTATTCCGGCCGGCGGCCGCCGCTCGTCACGACATGGACGTCGTCCAGGTGCAGGTCGATGAGGCTCTGGTCCAGGTCACCGATGCCCGCATAGCCGACGGCGGCGAGGATGCGGCCCAGGTTGGGGTCGCTGGCGAAGAAGGCCGTCTTGACCAGCGGCGAGTGGGCGATGGCATAGGCCGCCAACTTGCACTCGGCCTCGTCGCGGCCACCTTCCACGGTGATGGCGATGAACTTGGTGGCGCCCTCGCCGTCGCGCACGATGGCCTGGGCCAGCTCCTGCGCCAGCGCGATCAGCGCCTCGCGCAGGGTATGCGCATCGGCGCTGTCCAGTGACGTGATCTCGGCATGCGCGGCCTTGCGGCTGGCGATCAGCAGGAAGCAGTCGTTGGTGGACGTGTCGCCGTCGATGGTGATGCGGTTGAAGGAGGCGTCGGCAGCTTCCTTCACCAGCGGCTGCAGCAGGGCTGGGGCGATGTTGGCGTCCGTCGCGACGAAGCCCAGCATGGTCGCCATGTTGGGCCGGATCATGCCGGCACCCTTGGAGATGCCGCTCAGCGTGACCGGCACGCCGCCGATCGTGATGCGGCGCGACGCGGCCTTCGGCAGCGTGTCCGTCGTCATGATGCCCAGGGCGGCCTCGCCCCAGCCGTCGTCGCGCAGGGCGGCCAGCGCGCCGGGCAGGCCGGCGGTGATGCGGTCCACCGGCAGCGTTTCCATGATGACGCCGGTGGAGAAAGGCAGCACCTGCTGGGGCTGGCAGCCGATCAGGTCGGCCAGCGCCTGGCAGGTCTGGCGCGCCCGGGCCAGGCCGTCGGCCCCGGTGCCGGCATTGGCATTGCCGGTGTTGATGAGCAGCGCCCGCACGCCCGAACCGGCGGCCAGGTGCTCGCGGCACACCTGCACGGGCGCGGCGCAGAAGCGGTTGCTCGTGAAGACGCCGGCCACGGCAGCGCCTTCTTCCAGCGCGATGACGCTGAGGTCACGCCGGTTGGCCTTGCGCACGCCGGCCATCGTCACGCCAAGGCGAACGCCCGGCACGGGCAACAGGGAGGCGGGATCGGGGGCGATGAGATTGACGGGCATGGCGCGCTCGGTAGGAGTCAGGGAAAGCGCGCAGATTCTAAGAAGTGAAAAAGGCTCCCGAAGGAGCCTTTGCAAGCGAATGCGCTTGTTCGATCAGCGCGGCAGGCGGCGGCGGGCCAGCATGCCGATGGCACCCAGGCCGGCCAGAAACAGCGCGTAGGTCTCGGGTTCCGGCACGGCCGTCACTGCGGTGGCGACAACCAGATCCTGCAGACCGTTGTTGGTCAGCTTGGTCAGCGAGTAGTGCGCCGAGCCGCTGTAGCTCAGCGCCTGGGCCAGGAAGGAGTTGGCCAGTGTCGACACGGTGGCGTCATTACCGAGCACGTGGAAGCTGCCAGCACCAACGCTGAAGGTGCCGCTGGTCTCACGCACCAGTTCCCAGATGGCCAACTGGAAGGCGGCCTTCTCGTTGTAGGTCGACAGGCTGGCGTAGCTGCTGGAGAACAGGCCTTGCAGTTGCTGGGCCTGGGCGCCGGAGAAGCTCTCGACGTTGTAGATGCGATCGCGCATCGCCCGGCCATTGCCCTCGCTCGGCTCGATGCAGTAGGCGATGAAGCTCTCGCCCGTCGCCACGTAGCTGTAGTTCAGCGCTGTGGTGGCGTAGTTGGACGTGGTCGGAACACTGGTGGAGACGTTCTCGTCCATCGTGCTCAGCTGCGTGCCGGCCGTGTCGACGCCTGCCCATTTGATGGCAACAGTGTTCGCTGCAACCGCAGCTTGAGAGGCCAGTGCGCCGACGGTCAGGAGGCTTGCAACAACAATGCTTTTCATGGATGTCATCCGGTTTCTGTGGGGCTCAGGCCTTGCGGCGGCGGGCGCTGGCGAGGCCGGCACTTGCCAGGGCCAGGGCGGCCAGGGCCACGCTGGCGGGCTCGGGAAGTTCGACGCTGGCGCTGTAGCCGTTGCCGGTCTTGTCGGCGTAGCTGACGCCCTTCACCTCAAGCTGCCACTGGCCAGCGGCGAGTTGCACGGGGGTCAGGGCCCACTTTTCGATGCCGCCGTCGGCGACGTCCCAATCAATGGCGACCGTCTCGGCCCAGTCCAGGTCGGTGCCAAGGCGGCGCAGCGTGACCGACTGGATGTCGATGCCGGGCAGGCCGCCGAGCTGGGCGCTGGTGGTCAGCAAACCTTTGACCCAGGTGTTGCCGCCGAGATTCAGTGTGTAGACGTCGTCGAAATCGGTACCGAAGCCGGTCGCGTCCTGGTGGCTGAAGTTGCTGAGCGTGACCGTGCCGGCAGCGGCACTGGTGGCAAAGACGACGGCGGCGACAGCGGTGAGCAGGGCTTTCATGACGGGCTTTCAGGAACTTCTATCGGGCTAACCCCAGTAGCGGGGCTCTCTAGGACTGCACTCTAGGGGGGTGAACCTGACCCGAGCACCCCTCATGCACGTGGCGAGCAGCGTGGTTTGTGCTCAAACGCACGTGTTTCCCCCTAGATGGGTGGGGTTCCGGAATGCGGCGCCGAATGAAAACGGGCCGGCAGAGCCGGCCCGTGAGGCATTCACACCTGCAGGATCAAGCCAGCTTGCCGTGGCAGAGCTTGAACTTCTTGCCGCTGCCGCAGGGGCAGGGGTCGTTGCGGCCGACGTGGCCGTACTCGGCCAGCAAGGTGTCGGGGTCGACGTCGCGGCTGATGGAGCCGTCCTCGTTGGGGTGCTGGTAGGTCACGTTGGACACCGCTTCGGCGCGGCGCTCCAGAGCCTCGGCGGCGAGGTCGGCCTCTTCCTGGCTCTGGATGCGCACATTCATCAGCGTGCGGGTCACTTCCATCTTCACGACGTCCAGCAGCTGCGAGAACAGCTCGAAGGCCTCGCGCTTGTATTCCTGCTTGGGATTCTTCTGGGCGTAGCCACGCAGGTGGATGCCCTGGCGCAGATAGTCCAGCGCGGCCAGATGCTCGCGCCAGCGCTGGTCGATGCTTTGCAGCAGCACCATGCGCATGAAGGGGTTGAACTGCTCGATGCCGACGCGCTCCAGCTTGCCGGCAAACTGCTCCGCGCCCGCCTTGATGACGGCTTCGAGGATTTCCTCGTCGGTGATCGAGTCGCTCTTCTGGACGAGCTCGGCCAGCGACAGCTCGACCTGCCATTCCTCCCTGAGCACCTGCTCCAGGCCGGGCAGGTCCCACTGCTCCTCCAGGCTTTCCACCGGCACATAGGTGCGCACGACGTCGGTCAGCGTGGATTCGCGCAGCGAGCCGATCTGGGCGACCAGGCTCTGGGCCTCCAGGATGTCGTTGCGCTGCTGGTAGATGACCTTGCGCTGGTCGTTCGACACGTCGTCGTACTCGAGCAGCTGCTTGCGGATGTCAAAGTTGCGCGCCTCGACCTTGCGCTGGGCACCTTCGATGCTGCGCGTGACGATGCCGGCCTCGATGGCCTCGCCCTCGGGCATCTTGAGCCGATCCATGATGGCGCGCACGCGCTCACCGGCAAAGATGCGCATCAGCTGGTCGTCCAGCGACAGGTAGAAGCGCGAGCTGCCCGGGTCGCCCTGGCGACCGGCGCGGCCACGCAGCTGGTTGTCGATGCGGCGGCTCTCGTGGCGCTCTGTCGCGATGATGCGCAGGCCGCCCTCGGCCTTGACCTTGTCGTGCAGGCCCTGCCACTCGTCCTTGAGCTGCTGGATGCGGCGCGCCTTCTCGTCGGCGGGAATCGCGTCGTCGGCCTCGATGAACTTGACCTGGTTCTCGACGTTGCCGCCCAGCACGATGTCGGTGCCACGACCGGCCATGTTGGTGGCGATGGTGATGACGCCCGGGCGGCCGGCCTGGGCGACGATCTCGGCTTCACGCGCATGCTGCTTGGCGTTCAGCACGTTGTGCGGCAGGTTGGCGGCCTTCAGCAGGTTGGAGATCAGCTCCGAGTTCTCGATGGACGTCGTGCCCACCAGCACCGGCTGGCCGCGCGTGTGGCAGGCGCGGATGTCCTCGATGACGGCGGCGTACTTTTCCTTGTCGGTCTTGTAGACCAGGTCCAGCTCGTCCTTGCGGATGGTCGGGCGGTTCGGCGGAATGACGACGGTCTCGAGGCCGTAGATTTCCTGGAACTCATAGGCCTCGGTGTCGGCCGTGCCCGTCATGCCGGCCAGCTTGCCGTACATGCGGAAGTAGTTCTGGAACGTGATCGAGGCCATCGTCTGGTTCTCGGCCTGGATCTCCACCCCTTCCTTGGCCTCGACGGCCTGGTGCAGGCCATCGCTCCAGCGGCGGCCCGACATCAGGCGGCCGGTGAACTCGTCGACGATGATGACCTCGCCGTTCTGCACGACGTAGCCTTGGTCCTTGTGATAGACGTGGTGGGCCCGCAGCGCTGCATTCAGGTGATGCATCAGCGTGATGTTGGCCGCGTCGTACAGGCTCGCGCCCTCGGCGATCAGGCCGGCCTGGCTCAGCAGGCGCTCGGCGTTCTCGTGGCCGTCTTCGGTCAGGTGGATCTGGTGCGACTTCTCGTCCACCGTGAAGTCGCCCGGCTCGATGACGCCTTCACCGGTGCGCGGGTCCAGCTCGCCGATCTGCTTCTTCAAGCCCGGCACGATCGAGTTGATCTTCAGGTAGACGTCGGTGTGGTCGTCGGCCTGGCCCGAGATGATCAGCGGCGTGCGCGCCTCGTCGATGAGGATGGAGTCCACCTCGTCGACGATGGCGTACGACGTGCCGCGCTGCACGCGGTCGGCCGTCTCGTAGACCATGTTGTCGCGCAGGTAGTCGAAGCCGTACTCGTTGTTGGTGCCGTAGGTCACGTCGGCCGCGTAGGCCGTCTGCTTCTGCTCGCGCGGCATCTGCGGCAGGTTGATGCCGACGGTCAGGCCGAGGAAGGTGTAGAGCTTGCCCATCCACTCGGCGTCGCGGCGCGCGAGGTAGTCGTTGACCGTGACGACGTGGACGCCCTTGCCCGTCAGCGCGTTCAAATAGACCGGCAGCGTCGCCATCAGCGTCTTGCCTTCGCCGGTGCGCATCTCGGCCACCTTGCCGGCGTTCAGCACCATGCCGCCGATCAGCTGCACGTCGAAGTGGCGCATCTTCAGCGCACGCTTGCTGCCTTCGCGGCAGACGGCAAAAGCCTCGGGCAGCAGGTCGTCAACCGTCTCGCCGCCGGCGATGCGCTGCTTGAACTCCTCGGTCTGGGCGCGCAATTCGTCGTCGCTCAGTGCCTCGTACTTCGGCTCCAGCGCGTTGATCTGCTGCACGGTGCGGCGGTATTGCTTGAGCAAGCGCTCATTGCGGCTGCCGAAAATCGAGGTGAGAAGCTTGGGCAACATGCTGCGGAGTGGGGCTGGGCGGGGGCCGGCAAGAACCGGTGCGACGCGCGAATCTGAGGGCGGTGCGAGGCAATACAAGGCGGAGTTGCCCGGCCGCGCAAAACGGCGCAGTTTAGCAGCGCCCCCAAACGGGGCACCCTCCCCGCCGGCCCGCTGAATACACTGCGTCCATGTCGGCTCCACGCTATCTCGCGCCCAAGATCCAGCGCGTCAGCGTGCCCGATCCGATGCCGGTCGCGCAGGCGCTGCGCGCCCACGAAGGCCTGGTGCGGCTGGGCGAGCGCCTGGAGGCGTCGCGGCGCCGCCTGCGCGTCATCACGCCGGCCCTGCCCGGCAGCCTGCTCGCCAGCATCCAGCCTGGCCCGATCGACGAGGACGGCTGGAGCCTGCTCGTCGCCAATGCGGCCGTCGCGGCCAAGCTGCGCCACCTGCTGCCGCGCCTGGAGGCGCTGCTGGCCCAGGCCGGCCTGCGCGGACGCATCCGCGTGAAGCTGGCGCAGAAGTAAAGCGGCGGTGGGTTGAACGCCGGAGAGCGGGTAGACCTGTTGCTGCGTGTCCCCCGGCCGCTTCGCGACCTCCTCCTTTACCTTCGCAACAGGCCTACCCGCTCTCCGGCTTCGCGGTGCATTGGGCTTGCTCGTCCCGG
>NZ_CEEDEB010000004.1:0-63025 GCF_979253795.1 Roseateles sp. AC306 | reverse complement strand
CGCGACCTCCTCCTTTACCTTCGCAACAGGCCTACCCGCTCTCCGGCTTCGCGGTGCATTGGGCTTGCTCGTCCCGGGCTACCTTCGGTGGAGCGGCCGGGATGCGGGTGCGCGCACTTGCGCAGGTAAAGAAGGAGGGCCGCGCAGCGGCCCGGGTGACACGCAGCAAGTGCGCGCACCCGCGTCCCGGCCCAGACCGGTCTTGGCGACGGCTCCTGATCACCACCCCATCTCATCCGCGCGGTCTTGTGCACTGTCAGATTTGACATTCGCGCATCTGCGCATCTGCAGGCTTTGACAGTGCCCTAAACAGGCCTGGACTTTGATCATTCGTTCCATCGAACGGCAGCAATGCCCCACAGGAGCAACGAATGACACCGACCCCCGGCACCGCCAGCGCAGACAGCCGCGAATCCACGGCCGCCTGGCATGTCAGCCCCGCCGACATCGCCGCGCTCGACGCCCGCGTCGTCGCCGACGACCTCAGCGCCGGCGCCAACTCGCCCTGCGCCTGTGCCTCGCTGCCGGCCACCACCAGCGTCTGGCTCGACGGCCTGCTGTCGACGCACGGCGCCCGCCGCCGCTGACTCAACCCAACACCCGAATAGCGCTTCGCCACCCGGCGCTATGCCTCAACCAGGGTGGCATTCAACCTCTAGGAGATTTCCCATGACCAACCCCACCACCAACATCCAAGCCGACATCCAATCCTTCGACGACATCGACGTCACGGACGCCACCATCGAAGGCCTGGAAGTCGTGACCGTCAAGGACGCGCTCGCCCTGCCGGAAACCGGCGCGTCCAGCGGCTCGAGCTCCTGCGGCTCCTGCTCGACCTGCGGCTCGTCGTCGTGCTGCGTCTCGCTCGCCTGATCGGCTAGCTGCCCTCGAGGGGTGGCCGGCGCCACGCCGGCCCCTCCTCACCTTCGCCCTGACCCCCTCCATACCGGAGTTGCCATGTTGACCCCACCTCCCCTCGCGCCCTCTGCGGCGCATGGCGCGCCGCCCGCCATCGACGTGCGCGGTCTCGTCAAAAAGTACGGCAGCAAGACGGCGCTGCGCGGCCTGACGCTGCGCATCGAGACCGGCAGCACGGTGGCCCTGATCGGCCCCAACGGTGCGGGCAAGAGCAGCTTCGTCGAGATCCTGATGGGCCTGCGCACGCCGGACGGCGGCGAGGTGCGCGTGCTCGGGCATGACGTGGTGCGCGACCCGCGCGGCCATGTGGCGCGCATCGGCGTGCAGCTGCAGGAGGCCAATCTCTTCAAGCTGCTGACCATCCGCGAGTACTTCGCCTTCTTCGCCAAGCTCTACCCCCGCCATGTCGACCTGACGCAGCTGGCGGCCGAGTTCGCGCTGACCGACATGCTCGACACCCGCGTCAGCAAGCTCAGCGGCGGCCAGAAGCAGCGCGTCTCGCTGGCCCTGGCGCTGATCAACGACCCCGAGCTGGTCATCCTGGACGAGCCCACCGTGGGCCTGGACCCCATCGTGCGCCGCGAGTTCTGGGAACTCATCCGCGCCCAGGCCGGGCGTGGCCGCACGGTGCTGTTCACCACCCACTACATGGACGAGGCCGCTGCGCTGGCGGACCAGGTCCTGATGATTTCCGCCGGCCAGCTCGTGGCCGCCGGCAGTGCCGCCCAGCTGATTGCACGCGCCCCCGATGGCAGCGCCTCGCTGGACGACGCCTACGCACACTTTGCGCGCCAAGGCGCGCTGGAGGCCGCCTGATGAACACCGCCCTTCGCGCCTACGTCGGCTTCGACTTCCGGCTGGCCTTCCGTGACCGCATGGTCCTGCTGATGACGTTGGCCGTGCCGGCCGTCATGTACGGCTTCTTCGGCCTGATGTACGGCCAGAGCGTCTACGGCGCCCAGGCCGTCAGCTATTACGACGAGTACACGCCCAGCTTCATCGGCCTCATCCTGCTCAATGTGGCGCTGATGAACGTCGCGCCGGTGCTGGTGATCTACAAGGAGCAGGGCCTGTTTCGGCGGCTGCTGGTCACGCCGCTCGACATGGGGGCCGTCTGGTTCTCGGCCATCAGCCGGGCGTTCACGATCTTTCTGCTTGGCCTGGTCGAGATGCTGATCGTCGGCTGGCTGATGTTCCATCGATTGCCGGCCACCTCCTTCATCGAGCTGCTCGCCGCCCTCACGGTGAGTGCCTACGCGCTGTTCTCGCTGGGCTTCCTGATCGGCGCGCTGGCCCGCACCGCCAACTCGTCCTTCAGCGCCGGCAGCCTGCTGTTCCAGCCCATGCTGCTGCTGTCGGGCGCCAGCATCCCGCTGACCCAGTTCCCGGACATCGTGCAGAAGATGGCCCAGGTCATCCCCATGACCCACGCGGTGGAGGCCCTGCGCCTGGCCTGGCGCGGCGAGTTCTTCACCTCGGCCGGCCTCGCGCCCACCCTGGTGCTGCTGGCCTTCGGCACCGTCTTCGCGCTGGTCGCTCGCCGCTGCTTCCAGTGGTCGGCACGCTGAAGCAGCCCGCCTCGCCCTACACCGTTTGAACCAGGGACTGACAAATGAACTCCACCCCCATGCTTCCCACCCAGGACGGGCCGATGCTGCTGCATCCGCGCTACGTGATGCGGGTGGCCGGCGAATCGGTTCGTGCCCTGCAAGGCCTGGAGACCGGCGAGACCGCCCAGGTGCTGGCCGATGGCGAGCGCCAGCGGCTTGAACTGCAGCAGCAGTCGGCCGCCCTGCTGGACGTGCTGGGGCAGGCGATCCATGGCTGCACGGACCGCGACCTCGGCCGCCTGGCGCTGAACGTCAAGCGCGCCGTGTTCAACCAGCGCGCCAGCAAGCCCGAGCAGGTGCAGGCGCTGGCCGGCCTCATCGACGCCGACGCGCTGGCCGCGCTGACCCGCTTCAACGAGGCTGCCATCGCGCTGGCCGGCCACGAGGAGAAGGTGCGCCAGGCCTATGCCCGCGAGATCGATGCCACCTCCGAGCACCTCAACGCGCTGTGGCAGCTGCCGCGGCTGCGGGACGCGATCAGCTACGTCAACCCGGAGCTGTTCGCCGACTTCGAGGCCATGGCCCGCAAGGACGCCAAGCCGCTGGCGCCCAAGGCCAGGCGCAAGCTGCAGGAAACCTTCGTCCAGTACCTGACCCGCTGCAGCTCCAAGACCAGCCCGCTGTCCACCTTCACGGTGCTGCACGTGGGCCGCTGGGACGAGCGCCTGGTCAGCGACTGGTCGCTGGACTACGACGCCGCGCTGGACCGGCGCGTGACGCTGAAGGGCGCGCTGATGCGCCAGATCCTCGCGCCGCTGCTGGGCAACTTCCAGCTCTCCAGCAGCCTGTTCGCGCTGGCGCTCAACCCCAGCCTGGTGCTGGAGAACGGCCGTGCGCGCTTTCGCACGGTCACCGAGGGCAACACCAGCAGCGGCAAGTTCTTCGGCACCGGCGAGGCCGTGGCCGAGATCAACAGCAACGCCGCCGTCGCCTGCCTGCACCACGTCTTCGCGCAGCGCAACTTCGAGCCCATCTTTGCTCGCGACCTGATCACCGCGATGTGCAAACTCGCGCCCAAGCTGCAACCGCAGATCGTCAACGACCTGCTGGGCAAGCTCTACGACCTGCGCATGCTGCTGCCCGACACCCAGCCCTGGGAGCAGACCGACCCGCTGGCCTGGACCGAGCAGCTGCTGGGCGACCTGCCCGGCGAGAGCGGCGTGCAGGCGCGCGGCCACCTGCGCACGGTGCGCCAGTCGCTGGCCGACTTCCGCACTGCCGAGCCCGCCCAGCGCGCCCAGCTGGTGGGCACGGTAAAGGACGAGATCAAGGCGCTGCGCGAGGCCTTGCAGGCGCCCGAGCACAAGAGCGTGACCGACACCGCCTTCTTCGAGAACTGCTATCTCAAGTCGCTGCAGGGCGGCCTGAACCCCCGCCTGCTGGAGCCCTTTGCCGACGACCTCAGCCTGCTGATGTCCCTCGCCCCGGTCGTGGGCTTCACGCAGCAGGCGCGCTGCGACATGGCCGACTTCTTCCTCGCCGAGTACGGCGCCAGCGGCGTGTGCGAGCAACCGCTGGAGTTCATCCGCCGCTTCGACCAGATCTATGCGCTGGGCAGCCTCACCCACGCGGCAGACCCGGAGCGCAAGGCCGCCCCGACGGCCATCAGCGAGGCCTTCAACCGCGCCCGCCGGCAGTTCAACGACGTGCTCACGCCGCTGCTGACGCAGAAGGAGGACGTGCAGATCGACCGCGAGGCGCTGCGCGCCGTCGTGCAGGCCCTGCCCGCCCCGGTGCGCCAGCGCGGCGGTTCGCAGAGCTACGTGGGCCAGATCGCGCTGCGCCAGGGCCGGCCGACGTTCGTGCTCAACCAGGTCTTCGGCGGCCGCGGCGGGCTGATGTCGCGCTTCATGGAAGTGCTGGAGGACCGCGAGGTGCAGGAGGTGCGCGACTACCTGCTCAACAGCAGCGAAGGCGCGCTCTTTGCCGAGCTGCCCGGCGTGTTCGGCTTCAACGCCAACAACCACCCGCGCATGGCCGACCACGAGGTCGTCGTGCCGCCGTTCGCGGCGAACTGGGAAGAGACCCGCAAGTTCGAGATCGACAAGCTCCGCCTCGTCTACGACCCGCGCGAGCACATGGTGCGCTTCAAGACCGAGGACGGCCGCGACATCGACGTCTGGTACCACGGCTTCCTGATGCCGATGCTGCTGCCGCGCATCCAGCGCGTGCTGGCCATCGCCTACACCGAGGGCATCAACAACTTCACCGTCGCGCCGATGATGAAGCAGGGTCTGCTGCGCCCGGATGCCGTCACCTACCTGCCCCGCCTGAGCCTGGGCGACGTGGTGCTGGCCCGCCGCACCTGGGTCATCCCGGCCACGCTGCAACCCGATGCCGACCTGGCGCCCGAGGCCTTCTTCGTTGCCATCCAGGCCTGGCGGCGCGAGATCGGCCTGCCCGCGCAGGTCTTCCTGCGCGGCATGCCGGCGACCGACCCCCAGGTGCAGACCGGCACCTCGTTGAACTTCAAGTGGGACGCGGTCGACTTCAAAGACCTGAAGCCCTTCCATGTGCGCTTCGACAGCCCGCGCCTGGTGCGCCTGATGCAGCGCACGCTCAAGCGCAACAGCTTCTCCATCGTCGCCACCGAGGTGCTGCCGTCGCTGGACGACCAGCATGTGTCGGTCGAAGGCCAGCCCCATGTGGCCGAGTTGCAGTTCGAGCTCAGCACGCTGCCGCAGCGGCTGCAACCCGCCAGCCGGCGCGACCAGTGGCATGCGCTGCGCATCGCCTATTTCGAGGACGACCGCCGCGGCCTGCTGCTGGGCCCCTTGAGCGACCTGCTCGACGGCCTGCGCAGCCAGCACGGCATCGACCGCGTCATGCTGCTGCCGCACTGGCGCCATGGTCCCCACGTCGACCTGGCCGTGCATTGCAGCGCCCAGGTGCTGGACGAAGTTGTCTGGCCCGCGGTGCGCGCCCAGTTGCTGCCCTGGCTGCAAGCCCACCCCAGCAGCCGCGAAATCGACCCGCAGGCCTATGAAGCGCTGGCCACCAAGCTCGCGCTGTTCGAGCTGGACCCCGAGCCCGCCCTGCCGCTGCTGACGAACAACACCGTCACCGCCGCACCCTATGTGCGCCCCAAGGCGCTGAAGCTGGAAGCCTTTGCGGCGGCGCGGGAGGACTTCCAGGTCGCCGCCCTGCCGCTGACGCTGAAGCTGCTGCGCGGCAAGGTCGACGGTAACGACGAGTTCATGCTGACGCTGGCGGCCATGCTGGCCCTGGTGGGGCAGACCTACGAGATCGGCGGGCTGTCGCGCGGCTATGTGTCGCTGCGCTCGCATGCCGAGTACTTCTTCGCCGCCCACGACGACGGCGGCAAGCTGCGCGGCCGCTTCGACGCGCTGGACCGGCGCCTGGGCGACCGCGTCGGCGAGGTGCTGCGCGCCGTGCTTGACGGCCGGCTCGACAGCCTGGCCCTGGCGCCCGAGTTCAAGGAGGTGCTGACCGAGTGGCAGGCGGTGCTGGCGACCACGGCCGAGAAGAACCGCCGCATCGTCCATCAGCACTACGACGTGCTGCTGGCCGACGACACCTTCGACCGCCTGCAAGGCAGCGTCACCGCCCAGGGCAGCGACTTCCAGACCCGCATGCGCCAGCGCGTGCCCAGCGAGATCGGCCGCGCGCTGGGCCAGGCCGGCGGCATGCTCGCCATGAGCACGCCGCAGATCATGGCCTACCGCACCACGGTCAATTTCTTCTACACGCTGCTGCCCTTGCTCGGGGTGTCGCCGATGCAGAAGTTCTGCCTGTGCCACCTCGTCGCCCTGGGCGTCGAGCGGGTGCTGGGCGTGAGCTGGCGCGACATCACCGGGCTGCAGGCCGGCGCCAACACGGAGGTCTCCGCATCATGAACACCGCCACCGTCGGCGCCTGGCCTGCCCGCCGCCTGCGCCTGAAGCACCACGTCTTCTTCCGCAACACGCCTGCGGGCGTGCAGTTCGACGGCGGCAGCCGCAGCCTGTTGCTCCCTGGTGAAGGCCTGCACCGGCTGGTGGAGCGCGTCATCGCGCTGATGGACCAGGGGCTGGACCTGCCCGCCCTGCAGGCGCGCCTGCCCGAGCGCCTGCAGGCACCCGTGCAGCGCGTCGTCCAGGCGCTCGATGCGCACGGCCTGCTGCTCGACGAGACCGACGACACGCCATGGCTGCCACAGGCCGACGCACCGCTCGCCGTCACCGAGTTCATCAAATACCTGCAGGACCGCGCCGACCCCGCCACCCGCCGCGCCCGCTGGGGCGCCTGGCGCGACGGCCGCGTGCTGCTGGTGGGCGAAGGCCATGCGCTGAAGGCCGCCGCCCGCGCCGTGGCCGACAGCGGCGTGGGCGCGCTGCGCCTGCGCCTGCTGGCCAGCGACAGCGCCATCGCGCTGGAGGAGCTGCACGAACACCTGAGCGCCGCCGGCATACAGGGCCAAACGCTGGACCTGCAAGCTGGCGTGCCGCAGGTCAGCGACTTCGACGGCGTCACTGCCGCGCTGTGGGCCAGCGATCGCGCCGATGCCGCCGTCGATGCCGCAGCCTTCGAGCATGACGCACGCCGCCACGCCGTGCCCGCCGTCATCGCGCTGCGCAGCGGCGGCATGGCCCTGGTGGCCCCGCCCACCGAGCCCGGCCTGCCTGGCGTGCACGAGTTGCTGCAATGGCAGCAGGCCGGCGCTGAGGAGCCACACAGCCCCGCCAGCCTGGCCCTGCTGGGCGTGGTGGCCGCGCAAGGCGTGATGGACCATCACTTCGGCATCGCCCCAGCGCAATGGCAGCGCCGCGTGCGCCGCGTGTCGCCCTACCTGGAGCTGAGCCAGCACCCGCTGGTGGCGGCAGGCACCCGCCCGGCTGCACTGGGCGAACTGGCCGCGATAGCGCCGCAGGCGTTCAACGACCTGCTGGGCCAACCGGGCGACCGCAACCTCTCCGGCTACGAGCAGCAGCGCGTGGCCCTCACGCCCTGGTTCGACGCCGCCTTCGGCCCGCTGGCCTGGCGCCCAGCCGGCACGCGGGGCCAGGTCTTGTCGCAGCTGCCGCTGTACCACGACGCCATCGCCGTGCGCGCCCCGCGCGGCCAGGGCGGCGCCGTCGCGCAAGTCGCCGGCTGGGGCCTGAATGCCGAGCAGGCTGGCACGCGCGCGCTGCAATTGGCGCTGAGCCAATTGGCGGCCAAGCTGGTGCCGGGCCACGACGCGACAGAGTTCGTCACCGCCTTCGACTCCGCCCGCTGGCAAGCCCTGGCCCTGGCGCAGGCCGTCGCGGCTCACCACGGCTTCGCCACCGAACGCCGCGTGGCCTCGGTAGCGCTGGAGCACGTGCAGGACAGCGTCGTGCACCTGCTGCGCCAGTTGCTGCGCCACTTCGCGCCGGCACCGGCCCGCGTGCTGCTGCATTGGCACCCGCGCTTCGCATCGTGCGTGGCGCAGGTCTACGTGGGCGACACGCTTGCGGGCACGGCTTGCGACGCCACCGCCCTGCCGGCCATCCAGGAAGCGCTGGGCCAGGCCTGCAGCCGCGTGCAGCTCAACGACGACGCGCTGTGGCGTGGCCGCGTGTGGCACTGGCCCGAGCCGCATGCCGACCAGTGGCAGCCCGCGCCCGACCTGCACACCGCCAACGCCGAACTGCCCGCACCCGTGCAGTGGCAGCCGGCGGACACCCTCAACCTCCCGAGCGGCGTGATCTGTGGTCGCGCCGTCATCGAACACGCCGAGGCCCTGGCATGAACACCGCCGCCATGACGCTACGCACCTGGACGCTGATCCACGACGCCAGCAGCGATGCGCTCTGGCCCGCCCTGCGCGCCGCCACCGCCCAGCAGCACGCGCTGGCGGACGCGCCGCTGCCTCAAGCCGGCGAGCGCTGCCTGCTGGTGTTCGACCTGCGCCGCGCCACCGGCGCCCTGGCCTGGCAGGCCAAGGCGCGCCAGGCCGGCGCCGAGCTGCTGCTGCTGGGACTGGAACCGGGCAGCGTCAGCTTCGGCCCGTGGGTCGCGCCGCAGGACAGCGACGCGCCCTGCCTGGGCTGCGTGATGCGCTGGACCGCGTTGAACCTGAACCAGCCGCAGCACTGGTCCGCCGAGGCGCAGGCGCCAGCCGAGCTGGAGCGCCAGTCACAGGCGCCGCTCAGCCCCGCCGGCCGCGCCACCTTCACGCGGCTGCTGGGCCAGGCGCTGGCCGAGCCCGATCAGCTGCGCGGCCGCGTGCTGCGTCTGAACTGGGAGCGCCTGGCCACCGACAGCCACCGCCTGCACCGCCATCCGCACTGCCCCGATTGCCAACCCCTGCCGGCCGACCACGCCGAGCTGGCGCGCGTGGACCTGCAAGCGCGCCCGCTGGCCGGCAGCAGCCGTGGCCGCGTGCCCAACCCCAAGCTCAACGTGGCGGCGCTGCGCGAGAACTTCCTCGACCACCGCACCGGCGTCATCAAGCACCTCTTCCACGACCTCAGCTCCGAGCTGATGCCCATGGTGGTGGCCGAGATGAGCTTGCCCGGTTCGACGGTGGCCGAAAGCGGCTACGGCCGCACCGAGAGCCGCGAGGGCTCGGAGCTTGTGGCCATGCTGGAAGCGCTGGAGCGCTTCTGCGGCCACGAGCCGCGCCGCCACGGCGCGTCGGTGCGCGGCAGCTTCGACAGCCTGCGCGCGCAGTACGGCGACGCGGTGGTCGACCCGCGCGATTTCGTGCTGCACGAGGCCGAGCAGATGGCCCAGCCCAGCTTCACCCACGAGCCCTACAGCGACGCCCTCACCTTCAACTGGAGCTGGGGCTGGTCCATGCGCAAGAGCCAGCCGGTGCTGGTGCCGCAGCAGATGGTCTATTACCGCCTCGGCGACGCGCCGGGCCAGCCGCTCAACCGCTTCGTGTACGAGACCTCCAGCGGTTGCGCACTCGGCGGCTGCGTCGAGGAAGCCGCGCTCTACGGTCTGATGGAAGTGCTGGAGCGCGATGCCTACCTGACGGCCTGGTACGGCCGCATCGCCCCGCGCGAGCTGCTGCTGGACGACGTGCAGGACGACCGCGTCGCGGCACTCGTCGTTCGCGCCCGCGCCCAGGGCTACGAGGTGCATGCCTTCGACATGCGGCTGGACATCGACGTGCCGCTGGTCTGGGCGCTGATCGTCGACCCGCGCGCGGATGCGCCGGTGAAGAGCTACTGCGCCTCGGCCGGGCACGCGCAATGGGAGCAGGCGCTGTTCGCCGCGCTGGTGGAGGTGACCACCTCGATGGGCGTCTACCAGGTCACGATGCCGGCCCTGCGCGAACGCGCGCTGGCCATGGCCGACGACCCCTGGCTGGTGCGCGGCATGGCCGACCATGTGCTGCTCTACAGCCTACCCGAGACCTACCCGCGGCTGGATTTCCTGTTCGACGGCCCTCCCGCCCAACCGCTGCCCGCGCCAGCGCCCGCCGCCACCGACCTGCGCGACGAACTGCTGCGCCGCGTGCAGCAGACGCTGGCCGTGGCCAGTGACGTGATCCTGGTGAACCAGAGCTGGGCGCCGATGGAGGCGCTCAACCTGCACTGCGTCAAAGTGCTGGCGCCGGGGCTGACGCCGGTCACCTTCGGCCACCAGCACCGCCGCTGCGCGCTGCCACGGCTGAACTCGGCCCGCCATGCACGCGGCCTCGCGCCGATGACGCAGGGCGACATCAACCCTGAACCGCACAACTTCCCATGAGCATGTTGGCGCTTCAGGCATGCCCGCTGCTGCCACTGCCCCAGGCCTGGTGGCTGGGCACGCATAGGCGAATGGACTTGCTGGACGTGCCGTCGTTTGGGTCGGTCCGTCCGGCAGCGCCGACGCTGGCCTCGCGCGTGACCGTGCAGCGTCGCCTGCACCGCCTGCCCAGCCGCCTGCCGGCCGAGTTGATGAGCCTGGGCGACCACCTGCAAGGCCGTGCGCCGGCGGTGGCGCTGGACGCGCTAACGGCGCTGTCGCTGCTGCTGCGTCACCTCGCGGCGCCCATCAGCTACCAGGCCGACAACCCCTACGCCATCCACCGCGCCGTGCCCTCGCCTCGCTGCGCCTACCCCTGCCGCGTGTTCGTCATCGAGCGTCACGACACGGGCGTGCGCCAGTGGATCTACGAGGGCGATCACCACGCACTCGCCCAGGCCCCCGGCCCCTGCGACACGCAGGCGCTGCTGGGCGAACACGAGCTGGCCGTCATCGGCGTGGCGCGGCACTGGATGCTGGCAGACAAATACGGCGACTTCGCGCCCTTCAACGCCATGCTGGAAGCCGGCATGGCCCAGTCGCAGCTGCAACACCTGGCCCAGGCCCTGGGCTGGGCGGGCGAGCCGCTGGAAGGCCACCCCGCAGCGCTGCGCGCCGCCAGCCGGCTGTGCGAGCACCCGCTGGAGACGGTGGCCTATGGCCTGCGGATGAGCCCGGCTACGGGCCAGCGCTGGGTGCCGTCGTGGCCCGGTGATGCCGTCGAGACGGACGTGGCCGGCCACGCGCCCTCGCCGCTTCTCGCCGAGCAGTTCGACCTGCTGCCCAGCCTGGCCGCACAGTTCGCGGCCATCGGCCCGGCGTGCGCTTCACTCCCGCCCATAGCGCAATCACCTGTTCACGCGCCGGAGACGGGCCTGCTGCAACTGATGCGCGCCCGCAGCTCGGGCAGCGACCGCAGCGGCCTGGCCCCGCGCCTGGCACCGCTGCCGGCCGGCACGCGCGACCGGCTGCTGGCCCTGTGGCGCAAGCTGGCCGCGCGCCGCCAAACCCTGCCGGGTGAGGCCGAGTTGCAGCCGCTGCTGGCCTGGCTCGACGACGCCGCTGGCGAGTCCGGCCTGTTCACGCCTGCAGGCGATCAGTTCAGCGCGCTGCCCGCCACCCAGCTCAAGGCCTTGCTTCAGGACGCCCTGCCCCACCCCGGCGTGCCGCACAACTTGCTGGGCCTGAAGTGCCACGCGCTGTGGTGCGCCGACCTGGACGCCGCCCAGGCCCGCCACGGCAGCGCCGCGCTGCGCCGCCTGCACCTGGCGGCCGGCGCGCAGGCACAGGACTTCAGCCTCGCCGCCACCGCCTTCGGCTTGTTTGCCCGGCCGCTTCGCATGATGCGCGAGGCGGTGCTCGAAGGCGGCCTGGCCCTGCCCGGCCCGCTCGTCTACCAGGTGATGTGCGGCCTGAACCGCAGCACCAACACCCGCTGGGAACTCTAGGAGCCCCGTCATGACCGACCGAAACGCAAACGCACAGGTCCACGCCAACGACTGGTTCGCGCTGCACATCTTCCTGTCCGACGCGGCCGCCGCCGACCGCTTCCTGCTCGACTGGGTCACGCCCCAGGTGCGCCAGCTGATCGGCAGCGGCGCTGCGACGGGCTGGTTCTTCCTGCGCTACTGGGAAGGCGGCCCCCACCTGCGGCTGCGCCTGCGCGGCCTGTCGCCGGCGGGCCGCGCGCAGTTGCTGGCCGACGCCCGCGCCGCCGTACCCGCCTATCTGAGCGCACAGCCGCCAACACGCGAGGCCTATTACCGCAACCACTTCTTCGACGGCCAGCCGCTCGACCTCGCGCAGCTGCCGTGGTTCGACGAAGGCAGCGTGCAGGTGATGCCGTACGAACCGGAATGGCGCCGCTACGGCGGGTCGGCGGGCCTGCCGGTCAACGAAGGCCTGTTCGACCTCGGCAGCACGCTGGCGTTGAGCCTGGTGCGGGCCAGCCCCGGCGACGTGTCGCGCCGCCTGCAGCTGGCGGCCAGCCTGATGCCCTTGTTCGCGCAGGCCTGGCAGCCCGACCTCGCCGGCGTGGCGCGCTTCCTGGACGACTACGTGGCCTACTGGACCATGAGCTCGGCCGAGGTCAAGGCCTTCAACGCGCCGGCCACGCAAGCCCCGGCACCGACGACCGAGCAGTGCCAACGCCTGGCGCAGCAGCTGCGGGCTGCGCGCGATGGCGCCGGTTCACGCAGCCCGGCCGCGCTGCTGATGGCGGGGCTGGATGCTGCGGTGACGCAGTGGGACATCCAGCGCCACCAGGGCCTGCTGATCTCGCCCATCACCAACGCCCCCGTGGCCGACGACGCCCAGCACCGGCTGGCGCTGCAGGCCATGCTGGCCTCGCAGCTGCACATGCTCAACAACCGCCTGGGCCTGGCGCCGCTGCAGGAGGTGGCGCTCGCCCGCATCCTGGCCCGCACCGCGCATGCGCTGGTGCGCGACGCCGCCCCCCAACCCCTGGCCGCCTGAAGCGCTAAGGAGCCGTCATGAAAGAACTCTGGGTCGTCCTCGAACAGCTACGCCACCAGCGGCTGCACACCTTCATCCTGCTGGCCAGCATCGCGCTGACCTTTGCGGCCTACGCCGTACTGGGCTCGTTGCGCTATTCGCTGGACAGCGGCGAAGAGTCGGTCTCGGGCCAGCGGCTCATCATCGCGCCGCAGTCGGGCCTGATGGCGCAGCTGCCGATCGCGCAGAAGGCCCGCATCGAGGCGCTGCCCGGCGTGGCCATGGTGGGCCACGCAACCTGGCTGGGCGCCTACTACCAGGACCAGCGCCAGATGCAGATGGTGTTCGCGGTGCAGCCCCAGGCCTGGCTGGCCCAGCACCCCGACATGATCGTGGCGCCCGGCGTGGCCGAGGCCTTCTTCGCACAGCGCGACGGCATCCTCGTCAGCCGTGGCCTGGCCGACCGCTACGGCTGGAAGGTGGGCGACGTGGTGCCGCTGGGCAGCATCCTGTTCCAGCCGCCGGCCGGCGAGCCCGCATGGCGGCTGCGTGTGGCGGGCACCTTCACCAGCGCGGACAGCGGCGGCGGCCGCAACTTCATCCTGATGCATTACGACACCCTCAACGAGGCGCGCACGCTTTGGCGCGACTCCGTGGGCTCGTTCATGGTGACGGCCAAGCCCGGCGTCTCCGTGCAGGGCCTGGCCAACGAGATCGACGCGGCCTTCGCCACGACGTCCGACCCGACCAACAGCAACACCGACCAGGCCTTCCACAGCGAGTTCTTCGCCCAGTTCGGCAACGTCACCTTCATGATCAAGGCGGTCATCGCGGCAGCTTTCGGTTCGCTGATGCTGGTGGTGGGCAGCACGCTGGCGCTGGCGGTGCGCCAGGGCACGCGGGACATCGGCGTGCTCAAGGTGCTGGGCTGGTCGCACGCCCGCGTGCTGCGGCTGGTGTTCTGGCGCTCCGGCGCGCTGGTGTGGATAGGCTCGGTGATCGGCATCGGCGCGGGCGCGCTGTTCAACCTGCTGGTGACGCGCCGGCTCTCCCAGTTCATGCCCGACGTGGTGCTGCCCTGGGCCGTGGTGGGCGAGGCTGCGCTGATCGCGGCGGTGGTGAGCCTGCTCACGGGCCTGATCCCTGCGCTGCTGGCCCTGCGCATCCGCCCGCTGCAGGCTTTGACAGTCGACAACGGTTGAGCCCACGCGCAACCTCACGGCCATGAACACGAAGCTCTCCTCCCCCTGGCGGCAGTGGCCGCCGCTGATGCAGGTCTCGCTGGCGAGCCTGTGGCGCAACAAGTGGGCCAGCGCCACGGTGGCGCTGTGCGTGATGCTGGTGGTGCTGGTGCTGCTGGGCTTTCTGGCGATGGCCGACGGCTACCAGCGCAGCCAGCGCAACACCGGCTCGACCGAGGTGGCGGTGATGCTCGCCGAGGAGGCCACCAGCGAGCCCGGCAGCCGTCTGACGCGCGAGCAGGTCTCGCTGCTGTCGGCCGGGCCGGGCATCGCTCAGCGCGACGGCCAGCCGCAGGTGTCGGCCGAGTTCAGCATGACGGTGGCGGTGGCGCGCGGCGAGCGTGGCCGCCAGAACTTCAACCTGCGCGGCATGGACGCGCAAGGCCTGGCCCTGCGTGCCGGCCTGCAGATCGTGCAGGGTCGCCTGTTCACGCCGGGGCGCAACGAGATCGTCATCGGCCGTCGACTGGCTGCCCAGGGTGACGAGCTCGGCGTCGGCCGCACGGTGCGCCTGGCCGGCCGCGACTGGCAGGTGGTGGGGCTGTACGCGCTGGACGCCGCCTTGTTCGAGACCGAAGCCTGGGCCGATGTTGGCGCAGTGCAGGCCGCCTATGGGCGCCAGGGGCAGTTCCAGTCGCTGCGTGCACACCTCGCCGGCCCTGATACCGACGCCAGCCTCGCCGCCCTGCAGCAGCACGCCGCGCAGGACAGCCGGCTCAAGCTGAGCGTGCAGACCGAGCGGCAGTTCTTCGAGCAGCAGGCCGCGGGCACCCACAACTTGCTGGTCTACCTGGGCTGGCCGCTGGCGGCGGTGCTCGCGGTGGGCACGGTGGCGGGCACGCTGAACACCTTGTCGATCACCGTGCACGCGCGTCGGCACAGCCTGCGCGTGCTCAACCTGCTGGGCTACAGCAGCCGCGTGGTGGCGCTGTGCGTGCTGGCCGAGGCGCTGATCCTGTCGGCCCTGGGCGCGCTGTGCGGCGCGGTGGTGGGCTGGCTGGCCTTCAACGGCGTGCAGGGCGTGACCGTGGGCGCCGGCTTCTCCAGCGTGCATTTCGATTGGCAGCTGGACGCCGGCAGCGTGCTGGCCGCCCTGCTTCTGGCGCTGGCGGTGGGAGCCCTGGGTGGGCTGCTGCCGGCCTGGCGCGTGTTGAACAGCCGTCAAGGAGCCGCCTCATGAGCGCCCCAACCCTCTCCCTCGATGCCGGCGCGGAGCGCCGCGCGCAACTGATGGCGACGCTGCGCCTGTCGCACCACGGCCAGGCCGGCAGCGAAGCACCTGCGCCCGCACCTGCGGTGAGCGCACCCGCCCCGCGCAGTCGCCGTGTGCCCGCCTGGGCCGTGGCCGCGCTGAGCCTGCAGACGGTTGCCTTGGCCGTGTTGCTGGTCCCCGGCCTGCAGCGCGACGTGGACCTGCCCGGCCTGCCGGCCGCCCAGGCCACCACCGCCCCGCCGCCGACCGTCGCCCCGCCGCGCCCGGCCACCGCAGGCGTGCGCTTCGAGGCGTCGGGCTTCGTGGCCGCCACGCGCACGGCGACCGTCTCGGCGCGCACGCTGGGCCAGGTGTCCGAAGTGCTGGCCGACGAGGGCACGCTGGTCAAGCGCGGCCAGGTGCTGGCGCGCATGGCCGACCAGCAGGCCCGCACCGAATTCGGCCTGGCGCAGGCGCAACTGGCCGCAGCGCGTGCCCGCCAGAGCGCCGCCCAGGCCCAGTTGCACGAGGCCCAGCGCGACCTGGACCGCGAGCAGTCGCTGCGTGACCAGAACTTCACCAGCGAGTCGCGCCTCAGCAAGAGCCGCACGGCGCTGGAGGTGGCGCAGAGCAACCTCGCCAGCGCCAAGGCCGACGTGGCCCTGGGCGAGCTGCAGGTGCAGCGCCAGGCGCAGGCGCTGGACGACTACACCGTGCGCGCGCCCTTCGACGGCGTCATCCTGGCGCGCAACGCCCAGGTCGGCGAGATCGTCGCCCCAGGCGGCGCGGGGGGCGGCTACACCCGCACCGGCATCTACACCATCGTCGACATGCACTCGCTGGAGCTGGTGGTGGACGTCAACGAAGACCTGCTCAGCAAGGTCGAGCCCGGCCGCAAGGTCAGCGCCGAGCTGTACTCGCACAAGGGCTGGCAGATCGCGGGCGAGGTGCTGCGCGTGATGCCCAACGCCGACCGCGCCAAGTCCACCGTGCGCGTGCGCATCAAGCTGCTGGACGCCGACCCGCGCATCCTGCCCGACATGGCCGTCAAGGTCCTGTTCCTCTGATTCGACTGCCCAAGGAACCGCCATGAGCACCGCCCCCGCCCTGTTCTCGCTGCAAGGCGTCGTCAAGCGCTACCAGCGCGGCGACGACGTCGTCTCCATCTTCAACAACCTCGACCTGGACATCCACGCCGGCGACTTCCTCGCCATGATGGGCCCGTCCGGCTCGGGCAAGAGCACGCTGCTCAACCTGCTGGGCGGCATCGACCGCGCGGACGCCGGGCGCATCCTGTTCCGCGGCCAGGCTCTGGAGGCGATGAGCGAGGCCCAGCTCTCGCAGTGGCGCGCAGCGAACGCTGCGTTCATCTTCCAGCAGTACAACCTGCTGCCCATGCTGAGCGTGGCACGCAACGTCGAGCTGCCCCTGATGCTGACGGCCCTGTCGTCCGCCCAGCGGCGCGAGAAGGTGGCCGCTGCGCTGGAGCTGGTGGGCCTGCCTAGCCAGGCCGCACGGCTGCCGTCGCAGCTCTCGGGCGGCCAGCAGCAACGCGTGGCCATTGCGCGCGCCATCGTCTCGGACACGGAAATCATCCTGTGCGACGAGCCCACCGGCAATCTCGACCGGCACACCTCCGACGAGGTGCTGCAGATCCTGTCGCTGCTCAACCGCGAGCTGGGCAAGACCATCGTCATGGTCACCCACGACCCTCAAGCCGCCGCCGTGGCGTCGCGCCGCATGCATCTGGACAAGGGCCAGTTCCTGGCGCTGCCCGACACCGCAGCCAACGCCGCGCGCGTGGCCTCACCGGGCATGGCGCTGGCCGCCTGAAACGCCGACTGCGCCTGTGAAGGCGCGCCGACATCGTGCGGGTCTTCCCGTCACCACGAGCAGTGACGGGCTCATCCCGAGCGCGCCTGCCCGACGGCTCGCCGACGATAGCCATCGGAACCTGGTTGGCCCGGCCGCTCGTCATCGGTTGACGCCGCGGGGCCGCTCGTCACCGGGGTTAGGGGAACGCCCCCTAGCTTCAAGACATTCGGCGTTTTCCAGCAGATTTCCGTCTCGTCGAGTCCTTATCATCGCGCCGCACTGGGAGCGACGAGTCAGACCTCGAAGAGGGTGGCGCACGAGAAACCGAGCTTGGGTTTGCGTGTCGCCCGGTCCACCGCATAGGAGTTCAGCAATGGATTGGCAAGCAGCAGATTTGCTGGATGGCATCGCAGCCCAGGCCACGCCCGAGGCCTGCTTCGTGCTGATCGCCGATCACGCGGCGGACATCGGCTTCGAGTTCTGCACCCACGGCATGCGCCTGCCGGTGCCGATCACGAAACCGCGCACCACCATGCACAGCAACTACCCCTCGGCCTGGCTGCAGCGCTATCACGAGCAGGGTTACATGGAGAGCGACCCGACCGTCGCGCACGGCATGCGCTCGTCATCGCCGGTGATCTGGAACGATGCGTTCTTCTCCAGCACGCCGCAGATGTGGTCCGAGGCCCAGAGCCACGGCCTGCGCCACGGCTGGGCGCAGTCGCGGCGCGACCCCGAAGGCACCTACAGCATGCTGATCATGGCGCGCTCCGAAGGGCCGTTGACCGATGCCGAGCTGGCCCGGCTGACGCCGCGCATGCAGTGGCTGGTGCACACCGGCCACGAGGCGATGAAGGCCAGCGGCCAGGACCCGGCCCGCGACCAGGCCACGGCCGAGTTGACCGACCGCGAGATCGACGTGCTGCGCTGGACGGCCGAAGGCAAGACGTCCGCCGAGGTGGCGGACATCCTGAACATCTCGGAGCGCACCATCAACTTCCACATCAACAGCGTGGTCGCCAAGCTGGGGGCCTGCAACAAGACCAGCGCGGCGGTGCGCGCGGCGATGCTGGGCCTGCTCTGGTAATGCGTTAGAGCGGTGGAGCGCCGCTCAGGTTCAGTGCCGAGAATCGGGCGGCATCGTCAGAGCCAGGTCGAGGCTCTCGGCAATCACCCGCTCCCAGTTCGCCCGGGTCATCAGCCGGGCCACGCACAAGCGCGTGCACTCGACGCCCAGGTCTTCACCCTGGGAGTCGACGACGCGCAGGTTGGTGCGCAGGCTGCTCCACTGCGCCTGCAGGCGCTGGGTCTCGGGGCTGTAGGTCCAGTCCCAGCTGAAGCTCAGGGCCGGTTGGCGGTTGGCGCTGGCCCATTCCGTATAGCCCGAAACGGTGCCGGCTTTGGCACCAGGATCGAGCGGGTTGCCGTCCAGCTCCGAGTACAGGTGGACATGCTGCAACTCGAGCAGGTCCTCGGTTCGCAGGCGGATCAGCGGGTCAATCATCGTGGCGGGCGTGGAAGCAAACATGGCTGTCACCGATGGGTTCTCGGTCGGAGCACTCGACGCGCAGCATAGCCGCGCGAATCAGGCCCTCATCTGGGGCGGCTCCGGGCCGAAGGTCAAGGGGCGGAGTCAGTGGATGGTGGTGGGTGAAGAGTCGGAGCTGACCGGGGCCAGCGCCTCGGGCCGCGCAGCGACACCCAGTTGCTCGAATGCCAGGGCTTGCAGCTCCTGCAGCACATGCAGGCCTTCGCCGCGGGCCGCGCGGACCGGGGCCTCTTCGGCCAATGCCGCTGCTTCGATGCGGGCCAGTGCCGCGATGGAGGCGTCGCTCACCGCGATGACGAAGGCGATCACCGGCTTGCCGCCGCACATCTCTGGCGGGCCCAGACGCTGGCACTCGACACCGGCGCGTTGCAGCAGCCGCTCCACCGGCGGCGTCGAGACCGCCAGCAGATGGGTCACGCCGCGTTGGGCGCAGAACCGCAGCGCCTGCAGCAGCACGCGCTCGGCCATGTAGTCGGGCGCGGTGGGTGCCTCGGCACCATTCACCGGCATGGCGGCAAAGCGCGACAGCTCCCAGATCTGCGGGCTGCGCGGCGTCGGCAGGCCGTTGAGCAAACGCGGGAAAACTTGTTCGAGCAGGTAGGGGCCGGTGGTGGGCAGCAGGCGGCCGCAGCCGACGATGCCGCCGTCGAGCCGGCGGGCGACGACGTGAACGGTTTCTGCGTGATCGAACTGGTCCTGCTCGTAGCCGGGCTGCGAGGGCAGCTCCCAACCCAGGCGCTGAACGAACACCTCGTAGCGGTAGGCAGCGAGCGAGTCATAGAGGGCCTGGGGAATTTCTGCGGCGGGTGCACAAACGAAATTCATTGGGGTGGCTCCGTGGATCAGCGCGAATTGCGTGGAACGGATGTTTGTCCAACGCGCCCCGGCGCCCAACTGTCAAAGTCTGCAAAACGGCTTGTCAGAGGGGGTACCTGTCAAATCCTGCAATCGGCTTGCGGCCTGTCAGAACTGGCAGTAGAGCCGCCCGGCGGGCCTTCCTAGACTGCTTCGCAAGCGGGCATGGGGCCCGACGATTCGGAGCCAAGCATGACCATTTCCAGAACCCAGTCCCTCCTCACGACCGTCCTGTTAGCAAGCGGCAGCCTGGCCCACGGCGCGGAGGCCAGTGCCGAGTTTGTCGTGATGGGCGCCAACAGCAGCCAGGGCACGATGCGCGCGATGCTGTGTGCCGAGAACGAGCGCTTTCCCAACGGCTGCAAGCTGACGGCCCGCGTGCCGGCGCGGGTGGAGGGCACGAGCCTCGTCTTCGGCAAGCTGCCGCCCGGCCGCTATGCCTTCTCGGTGGTGCACGACGAAGACAACTCGGGGCGCCTGGGCGTCTCCAGCGTCAGCGGCAAGCCCAAGGGCATCGGCTTCAGCAACAACGTCACGGGGCCAGGGGGCGTTCCGACCTTCAATCTGGCCGCAGTCAACGTCAAGGACGCGGGGTTCAAGCAGGTGGTCACATTGCGCGGGTTTGGCGCCCGGCGCTGATGCGCGGTCACCATGAAAAAGACCCCCAAGTCGGCGAACGACTTGGGGGTCTTGATGCTGCGCGAGCCGTTGTGACTCGGGAAATTGGTGCCGGCTATCGGATTCGAACTGATGACCTACCGCTTACAAGGCGGTTGCTCTACCAACTGAGCTAAGCCGGCGAAAAACAGAAGGCGGATTCTAAACCGTCACTTCACCCGCTTGAGCGAAGGCCGTGGGCCACCGCTCGGTGCATCGGGAGGGGTGTCATCGCCCTCGTCGTCACCGGTCTCGCTGGCGAGACGCAAGCCGCTGCGGCGCGGTTCCGCAGGCGCTGCCGTGACCGGTGTCGGCGGCATGCCTTCGGCCGGGGCCTCTGGCGCCGGGAAGGCCATGCCCTGGCCGTTCTCGCGCGCGTAGATGGCGACGACATGGTCCACCGGCACGATGATCTCGCGCGCAACGCCGCCGAAGCGCGCCTTGAACTGGATGAACTCGTTGCCGAGGTCCAGCCCGCTGGTCGCATCGAAGCCGACGTTCAGCACGATCTCGTTGTTGGACACGTACTCCATCGGCACCTGCACCGAACGGTCGACGTGGACCGCGACGTAGGGTGTGAAGCCGTTGTCCGTGCACCAGTCGTGCAGGGCGCGGATCAGGTAGGGGCGGGTGGACGTGCCATTGCCCGCACCGCCGGGAGCGGGGGTCTGGTCCATCAGCGGCGCATGACCTTTTCAGAGGGCGTCAGCGCCTCGATGTAGGCCGGGCGGCTGAAGATGCGTTCGGCGTACTTGAGCAGCGGCAGCGCGTTCTTGGACATGTCGATGCCGTAGTAGTCCAGGCGCCACAGCAGCGGCGCGATGGCCACGTCGAGCATCGAGAAGTCGTCGCCCAGCATGTACTTGTTCTTCAGGAAGATCGGCGCAAGCTGGGTCAGGCGGTCGCGGATCTGCGAGCGGGCCTTTTCGAGCTGCTTGTCGGTCGCCTTGGTCGTCGTGCCGCGGCCTTCGAGGATGTTCACGTGGGCGAACAGTTCCTTTTCGAAGTTCAGCAGGAACAGGCGCACGCGGGCGCGGGCCACCGGGTCACCGGGCATCAGCTGCGGGTGCGGGAAGCGCTCGTCGATGTACTCGTTGATGATGTGCGATTCGTACAGGATGAGGTCGCGCTCGACGAGGATGGGCACCTCGTTGTACGGGTTCATCAGGGCGATGTCTTCAGGCTTCGCGAACAGGTCAACGTCACGGATTTCGAAGTCCATGCCTTTCTCGAACAGCACGAAGCGGCAGCGGTGCGAGTAGGGGTCGGTGGTGCCGGAGTAAAGGACCATCATGGCTTGGGCTCCCGAGGGGTCAGTCAATCAAAAAAGCGCAGCGGTGTAGCCGCGCTGAAAAGCAAACGCAGTGGGTGGCCGTAGCGCGCCCCACTGCGTGGTTCGGCACCGCCGTGAGGCGGCACCGGGACTTGGCTGTTACTTCACGTCCTTCCAGTACGAGGCGTTGAGGCGCCAGGCAAAGATGGTCAGGAAGCCGAGGAAGATCAGCACGATGACGCCGAGCTGGAAGCGCTGCGCCTGTGCCGGCTCGCCCATCCATTGCAGGTAGGCGACCAGATCGGCCGTGGCTTCGTCGTATTGGCGCTCGGTCAGCGTGCCGGGCGTCAGTTGCTCGTAACCGGCGAAGACGTGAATCTTCTTGGCATGGTCGTGCGGGTCGGCGACCTCTTCAAACCGGGCGGCGCGCTGGCCTTGCAGCTCCCACATCACATGCGGCATCGCGACGCTGGGAAAGGCCAGGTTGTTCCAGCCCGTCGCCTTGGTGTCGTCGCGGTAGAAGTTCCGCATGTAGGTGTAGAGGTAGTCGGCCCCCGAACCCTTGGCGCCGTCGGCCCGCGAGCGGGCGATGACGGTCAGGTCAGGCGGGTTGGCGCCGAAGAATGCCTTGGCGTCCTTCGCATCCAGGCTGACCTTCATGGTCTCGCCGACCTTGTCGGCCGCGAACAGCAGGTTGTTCTTGATGTCGGCTTCGCTCAGGCCGATGTCGCGCATGCGGTTGTAGCGCATGTAGGCGGCCGAGTGGCAGTTCAGGCAGTAGTTGACGAACAGCTTGGCGCCGTTCTGCAACGCTGCCATGTCCGACATCTTTTCCTTGGGGAACTTGTCCCATTCGATGCCGCCGCCGGAGGCGTGCGCGGCACCGGCCAGGCTCAACGAGGCCAGCAGGATGGCAATCAGCTTTTTCATAGGTGTTCTTGCTCCGTGGCTCAATCAGTGGGACTGGAAGGTCACACGGTCGGGCACCGGCTTGGGCGTGCCCAGGCGGCTCCACCACGGCATCAGCAGGAAGAAGCCGAAATAGAACAAGGTGCCGACCTGTGCCACCAGCGTGCCGATGTCGCTCGGCGGCTGAATGCCGAGGTAGCCCAGCCAGACGAAGAGCACCACGAAGACGGTGTAGAGGACCTTGTGCCAGTCGGGGCGGTAGCGGATGGACTTGACCGGGCTGTGATCCAGCCAGGGCAGGAAGAACAGGATGACGACGGCGCCGCCCATGACGACCACGCCCCAGAACTTCGCGTCGAAGACCTTCAGCAGGAAGATCGCGACGGCTGCCAGCACCAGCAGAGCCACCTTGGCCGTTCCGCCAAACTTGCCCTTCAGGAAACTCACGACGGCAGCGATGCCGATCAGCACGCAGAGCACGTTGACCATGGTGTCGGTCGTCGCACGCAGCATCGAGTAGTAAGGCGTGAAGTACCAGACCGGGGCGATGTGCGCCGGCGTCTTCAGCGGGTCGGCCGGGATGAAGTTGTTGTACTCCAGGAAGTAGCCGCCCATTTCAGGTGCGAAGAAGATGATGGCGGTGAAGGCCATCAGGAACAGGCAGACGCCGTACAGGTCGTGCACCGAGTAGAACGGGTGGAAAGGCACGCCGTCCAGCGGCTTGCCGTTCGCGTCCTTGGGACCCTTCTTGATCTCGACGCCATCCGGGTTGTTGGAACCCACATCGTGCAGCGCCAGCAAGTGCGCCACCACCAGGCCCAGCAGCACCAGCGGCACCGCGATGACGTGGAAGCTGAAGAAGCGGTTCAGCGTCGCGTCGCCGACGACGTAGTCGCCGCGGATCATCAGCGCCAGGTCCGGGCCGACGAAAGGCACGGCGGCGAACAGGTTGACGATGACCTGGGCGCCCCAGTAGGACATCTGGCCCCAGGGCAGCAGATAGCCCATGAAGGCTTCGGCCATCAGGCACAGGAAGATCGCGCAGCCGAAGATCCAGACCAGCTCACGCGGCTTGCGGTAGCTGCCGTAGATCAGGCCGCGAAACATGTGCAGGTAGACGACCACGAAGAAGGCCGAGGCGCCCGTGCTGTGCATATAGCGGATCAGCCAGCCCCACGGCACGTCGCGCATGATGTACTCGACCGACGCGAAGGCAAGGTTCGCATCCGGCTTGTAGTGCATCACCAGGAAAATGCCGGTGACGATCTGGATCACCAGCACCAGCAGCGCCAGCGAGCCGAAGATGTACCACCAGTTGAAGTTCTTCGGCGCGTAGTACTCCGACATGTGGACCTTGTAGGCGTCGAACGCGGTCGGGAACCGGTTCTCCAGCCAGGTCATGGTCTTCACGCCTGCCGAGGCGCCTGCGGGAGCTTCCTTGAATTCAGCCATGATCGTCCTTATGCCTTCTTGTCTTCGCCGATCAACAGGCGGGAGTCGGTCAGGTACATGTAGGGCGGCACCTCGAGGTTGTCAGGTGCGGGCTTGTTCTTGAAGACGCGGCCGGCCATGTCGAAGGTCGAGCCGTGGCAGGGGCAGAGGAAGCCGCCCGGCCAGTCATCCGGCAGCGACGGCTGGGCGCCGGGCGCGAACTTGTCGCTGGGCGAGCAGCCGAGGTGCGAGCAGATGCCGACGGCGACAAAGTATTCGGGCTTGATCGAGCGGTACTCGTTCTTGGCGTAGTCCGGCGTCGGAAAAGCCTTGCGGTCAGAATTCGGGTCGGCCAGCTGACCATCGACCTTCTTGAGCGCTTCCAGCTGCTCGGGCGTGCGGCGCACGATCCAGACGGGCTTGCCGCGCCACTCGACGGTGAGCTTTTCGCCCGGCTTGATGCCGGAGATGTCGACCTCGACAGGCGCACCGGCGGCCTTGGCTCGCTCGCTGGGTGCAAAGGTGCCGACGAAGGGCACGGCAGTCGCGACGCCGCCCACGGCGCCGGCACAACCGGTTGCAATCAACCAGGTGCGTTTGCCTTGGTCCACTTGCTGGTCACTCATGAGGGTCCTCTAAGGAGACTTCTGATCAGGGGCAGCCCAGGATTCTAGCGGACGCTTCCGAACGCTCCAGCCGGGCTGGCGTCGGGACGAACGCAGGTTTACCCGGCTACTGACCCCGCCACGTTGGCGACAACAATCGCGCCACCTTTTCCCAACGCCCCAGGCAGGACCCAGCGCATGAGTTTCATCTCCGAATTCAGGGAGTTCGCCGTCAAGGGCAACGTCATCGACTTGGCGGTCGGCGTCATCATTGGCGGCGCCTTCGGCAAGATCGTCGACTCACTGGTCGGCGACGTCATCATGCCGGTCGTCAGCAAGATTTTTGGCGGCCTGGACTTCAGCAACTACTTCATCCCGCTGGCCGGTCAGACGGCCACGACGCTGGCCGACGCGAAGAAGGAAGGCGCCGTGCTGGCCTACGGCAGCTTCATCACCGTCTCGCTGAATTTCATGATCCTGGCCTTCGTCATCTTCCTGATGATCAAGCAGATCAACCGCCTCAAGCGCGACGAACCCGCTGCGGCGCCGGCCGAGCCGCCCGCCACGCCGGAAGACATCCAGCTGCTGCGCGAGATCCGCGATTCGTTGAAGCGTTAGTCGTTTTCAGACATCGCGCCCGGTAAGCAATGGTTACCGGGCTTTTTTTTGCCACGGATTTGACGACTCGCTGAAAACCCCAGACTGTTGCAGGCGCGATACTTTCGGCGGACTTGTGCCAATTTGTGATGAACGCGCCCGAGATACGCCTGAATCCGCACCTTGAAGCTTCGCTGACCCGCATCCGCCTTGCCGGCGAGCAGGCGGCCGAGCGCTGCGCGGAAGGGCTGGGCCTGTCAGCGCTGTCAGCCGGGCAGATCAAGAAGCGCGATGCGCTGCTCGCAGCTCAATTCGTTTTCCGTCAGCAGCAGGGCATCTTTTCGCAACGATTCGTGCAAAGCCTGCGCAAGCAGGTCTCGGCTGAACAGAACGATGCCAAGCCGGTGGCGGCGCCCACCGCCAAGAAGAATTGGGGCGAGCTCTCGCTGATGGACGACGACCAGGTCAACAACCTCGTCGCCGCCGACCGCATCGGCCTGGCCATCGGCCACCACAGCGAATGGGAGCTGCGCGAAGTCGAGTCCTACGTCTCCGGCATCCAGCTCGGCGAGCGAAACCCGCTGCGGCCGGAGCTCGTCGGGCAGGCGCTGCTGGACGCCGTGCAATCCATCACCGACGACCCGGTGACCCGCCAGACGCTGACCGACGAGCTGACGCGCTCGCTGGCCCAGGAGATGCGCGGCTGCTATGCCGACATCGCCGAGCTGCTGCGCTCGCGCGGCCTGCGGCCTCAAGACCTGCGCGTGCGCGGCGCAGCGGACGCCGGCGCGTCACGCCATGGCGCCTTGGGTGGCCCCAGCCAGCAGGGCGAGCTCGATTCCGCGCATGGCGGCATGTCGACACGAGGCGGCGGCTATGGCGGCTCCGGCCACGGCGGCCTCAGCCAGGCCGGCGGCCGTGGCGGCCCAGGTGGTTCGGGCTTCGGTGGCGGCGGTGGTGGCAGCTATGGCGGCCGCGGGGGTGGCGGCGGTGGCGGCGGTGGCGGCGGCATCGGCCGCGTCGACCCGCAGATGATGGATCTGCTGCGCCGCCTCGCCCAGGCGCCCGCGGCCTACGACAGCTATGACAGCGGCCATTCCAGCCGCATGGGGCTGGACACGCTCTCCGGCGAGCCCAGCGCCTGGGGCCAGTTGCCGATACCGACCAACCTGATCCACCAGCACCGCGACGAGCTGCGCCAGGCCTCCACGGGCCGGCTGGACCACATGGTCATCGACGTCGTCAGCAGCCTGTTCGACCAGATCCTGTCCGACCCCAAGGTGCCGCCGCAGATGGCGCGCCTGCTGGCCCGCCTGCAGCTGCCGGTGCTGCGCGCGGCGCTGGGCGACGAGACCTTCTTCTCGTCGCGCCGCCACCCGGTGCGCCAGTTCGTCAACCGCCTGGCGTCGCTGGCCTGTGCCTTCGACGATTTCAGCGACGACCCGGGCCGCTCCTTCCTGGCCCATGTGCGCGACCTCGTCCAGGACGTGGCCCAGGGCGACTTCGATCGCATGGACGTCTACACGGCCAAGCTGGACACGCTCGAAACCTTCATCGCCGAGCAGACCCGCAGCGCGTTGAAGGCCTCGGGCGACGCCGCCGCCGTCGTCGAGCGCCGTGAGACCGACCTGCGCCTGCAACAGCGCTACGCCCTGCAGTTGCAGCAGTCGTTGGCCAAGGTGCCGATGCAGGAGTTCCTGCGCAGCTTCCTGGCCGGTGTGTGGAGCCAGGCCATCGTGCTGGCATCACGCGAAGGCGCGCCGGAGCGCGCGCTGCGCCTGCGCACCCTGGGCCGCAGCCTGGTGATGAGCGTGCAGCCCAAGGCCGGCACGGCGGCGCGCTCGGACTTCCTGCGCGAGCTGCCCAACCTGATGCGCACCCTCAACGAGGGGCTGGACCTGATCCGCTGGCCCGATGGCCCGCGCAAGGACTTCTTCGGCGCGTTGCTGCCGGCACACGCCGAATCGCTCAAGGGCCAGGCGCCGAGCGCGCTCGACACCAACCTGCTCATCAAGCAGCTCGACCAGATCTTCGGCACCGCGCCGCCGGCCGAGGCCGACCTCGCCAAGCCCATGGCCGGCGAGACGCTGCCGGCCGACCTGGACGCCAGCCAGCGCCTGACACCGGCCGAGGCCAAGAGCCTGGGCCTGGTCGAGGAATCCGGCGTCGACTGGGACGGCAAACTGGACCTGGACCTGTCCGGCAACGACGCCGCCGCAGCGGCCTCGCCTTTGCAGGCTGTCGACATCTCCATCGATGGCCTGCCCGCCTCCGACGGCGCGGCCGAACCCAGCAGCGGCGCGCTGCTGATGGACAACATGCAGCTCGGCTTTGCCTACCAGATGCACACCGGCGAGGAGTGGCAGAAGATGCGCCTCGCCCACATCAGCGCCGGTCGCAGCTTCTTCATCTTCACGCACGGCAGCCGCCAGCAGCGGACGGTGACCATGACCGCCCGCATGCTGAAAAAACTTTGCGAGGCGGACCGGATGCGCGCCTACGAGCAGGCCTACCTGCTGGAGCGTGCCACGGCCCGCGCCCGCGCGCAGCTGGCGGCGCTGTCTACGCCGGCACGCTGAGTTGGAGTCTGTGCGGCAGTGGGCGTGGCCCGCGCCGGGGCAAGTTGCCGAGCCAGGCCAGGCGCCGGCGAGGCGTGCGTGGGGCACCCACAACGAGCCGGCAACGCCGCATGGCTCGGCAAATCGCCCCGGCCCTTTGGGTTGAGTCTGGCAAGGGCGCATGCGGCGTTGCTCGTCGTTGCGGGCACGAGCCCGCGGCCTCCTCGCGCCTTGCCTGCGCCCTTGCCAGACTCAACGCGGGCTACGCCCACTGCCGCACAGACTCCTGGCCATCGCGAGAGCGGCGCTGAGGCTGGCCGGGTCGGCAATGCCGCGGCCGGCGATGTCAAAGGCGGTGCCGTGGTCGGGGCTGGTGCGCACGAAGGGCAGGCCCAGCGTCACATTGACACCCTGCTCCACGCCCAGGTATTTCACCGGGATCAGGCCGTGGTCGTGCGTCATTGCCACGACGACGTCGAACTCGCCGCGGCGGGCGCGCATGAAGACGGTGTCGGGCGCGTAGGGACCGGTGGCGTCCAGGCCTTCGGCGCGCGCGTCGGCGATGGCCGGCGCGATGTGCTGAATCTCTTCATCGCCGAACAGGCCGCCCTCGCCGGCATGCGGGTTCAACCCGGCCACGGCGATGCGCGGCGCGGTGACGCCCATCGACCGCAATGCCGCGTCGGTGACGCGCAAGGTCTCCAGCACGTGGGTTCGCGTGACGCGCGCGATGGCGTCACGCAGCGAGCAGTGGATGGTGACCAGCACGGTCCGCAACTCCTCGTTGGCCAGCATCATGCGCACCGGCCCGCCACCCGCCAGGGCCTGCAGCATCTCCGTGTGGCCTGGGTAGGGTGAGCCCGCCGCGTGCAGGGCCTCCTTGTGGATGGGCGCGGTGATGAGGGCGCGCGCCTGGCCTGACTGGATCAACCGCACCGCCGCCTCGATGCACAACGCAGCCGCGGCGCCGGCGCGAGCATCGACCTGGCCCAACGGCGCGTCAGCGAGGCCGGCAGGCAGGCCCTCGGGTTGCCAGATCGGCAGACAGTTCGGGGGCACGCGAGCCAGCTCGCCGGGCGATTGCAAGTGCGCGACCGCCAGCCCGCCGCACGTGGCCGCGACGGCCCGCCGCAGCACACCCACATCGCCGACCACCACCGCATCGCGCGGCGCCTCGGTTCGCCACAGGCTGGCGATGATCTCTGGGCCGATGCCGCAGGCGTCCCCCATGGTGATGACGTGGGGCTGCGCTGGAGAGTTGTCCGGGGTCATGCGGCATTCTTTCATCACGCCCGGCGCGGCACTGGCAGACTGCGCGCCATCACGACCCGGACTCTTGACATGAATCAACCGTCTCCCTACCCCGTCGGCACACCCGGCCACGCCTGGGGCGCGTCGGAGGTCCTAGCCTGGCGCGCAAGGGTCGTCAAGCAGCGCAGTCATGCCGAAGACGTGCTGAGCGCCGTCGAGTCGCTGCGTGGAGACTTCGACGTCAGCGAATACGGTGCGCTGGACTACGACGGCGAGCACTTCCCGCTCGTCGCTCTGCGTAGCCAAGGCTGGCGCGACGAGTTGCCAACACTCGTCGTCACCGGCGGCGTACACGGCTACGAGACCAGCGGCGTGTTCGGCGCGCTGCAGTTCCTGCGCGACCACGGGCTGGAACAGGCCGGCCGCGCCAACCTGCTCGTGGTGCCATGCGTGAGCCCCTGGGCGTATGAGCGCATTCAACGCTGGAACCACGACGCGCTGGACCCCAATCGCAACTTCCGCGCCGGCAGCCCGGCCGGTGAATCGGCTGCGCTGGTGGACCTGCTGGCGCCGCTACACGGCCGCGTGCTGATGCACATCGATCTGCATGAAACGACGGACAGCGACGAATCGGAGTTCCGCCCGGCGCTGGCCGCGCGCGACGGCGAGGCCTTCGTGCCCGACGTCGTGCCCGATGGCTTCTATCTCGTCGACGACTCCGAGCACCCGCAGCCCGAATTCCAACGCGCCGTCATCGACGCCGTGGCTCAGGTCACGCACATCGCGCCGGCGGACGCCAACGGTCACATCATTGGCTGCCCATTGCAATCACCCGGCGTCATCAGCTTCGCCGTGGCGAAGAAAGGCTTGTGCGCCGCGATTACAGCGGCTCGCTTCAGCACCACGACCGAGGTTTACCCAGACAGCCCGCGCACGACGCCGCAGCAATGCGTCGCGGCACAGGTCACCGCCGTTCGCGCGGCCATCGCCTACGCGTTGGCCCACGCCTAGGCCGGGTTCGGCACGTCGATGAAGCTGTAAGCCACGCCCAGTTCAGCAGCGACACGCTCGCCCACGCCCTGCACACCGTAACGCTCGGTCGCATGGTGGCCGGCGGCAATGAAGGCGACGCCGGTTTCGCGGGCGTAATGGGCCTGGGGCTCGGAGATCTCGCCGGTCACGAAGACATCGGCACCCGCCGCTATGGCCGCCTCGAAGTAGCCCTGTGCACCGCCCGTGCACCATGCAACGCGGCGCAGCGGCCGGCCATCGCCCACGACCAACACGGGCTCGCGGCCGGTCAACGCAGTCAGCTGCGCCGCCAGCGTGTCCAGCGTCGTCGGCGCGGTGGTGGCGATGAAGCCCAGGTCCTGCTCGCCGAAGCGCGCGTCCGCTGTCCAGCCCAGGCGCCTGCCGAGCTGGGCGTTGTTGCCGAGTTCGGGATGGGCATCCAGCGGCAGGTGATAGGCGAATAGGTTGATGTCATGCTGGATGAGCCGTGCCAGGCGCTGCTTCATCCAGCCGGTCACGCGGCCGTCCTGGCCGCGCCAGAACAGGCCGTGGTGGACGAGGATGGCATCCGCGCCTGCAGCGATGGCGGCGTCGATCAGCGCCAGGCTGGCAGTGACCCCGCAGACGAGCCGGTTGACCTCGGCGCGGCCCTCGACCTGCAGGCCGTTCGGCCCATAATCTTTGAACCGTGCGGGCTCCAGCCATTGGTTGAGCTGGCGTTCCAGCGCGGCGCGATCGGTCATGGGCTTGTGAGGTGAATGGGTGTTGAAGCGGCTCTGGCTGATTTTCGCGCAGGCGGTCACGGTGGCGCTGGCCGCCCTCTTCGTCGTCTCGACACTGAAGCCGCAGTGGCTGCAGCAGGACCGCTGGCGGAAAGCGCCGAATGCGGTGACGGCCCAGACCGCCCGGCAAATCGCCCTGCCCCCGACGCCGCCTGCCTCGGTCGTGCGCACCGGCTTCGCCCAGGCAGCGCGGGCCGCGTCGCCGGCCGTCGTCAGCATCACGGCCAGCAAGGCGCCGCAGTCCGCGCGGTCGCGCGATCCGGTCTTCGGCTTCCCAGGGTTTCCTTTCGGCCCGCGCCAGCCGCGTGGCAATCCGCAGCTCGGCCTGGGTTCGGGCGTCATCATCTCCGGTGACGGCGTGCTGCTGACGAACAACCATGTCGTCGAGGGCGCGTCTGACATCGAGGTGCAGCTCAGCGACGGCCGCCAGGCGCGCGCCAAGCTGCTCGGCACCGACCCCGAGACCGACATCGCGGTGCTGAAGATCGAACTGCCCGACCTGCCCGCCATCGCGCTAGGCGACGCGGCCAACCTGCAGGTCGGCGACGTGGTACTGGCCATCGGCAACCCCTTCAACGTCGGCCAGACGGTCACCTCGGGCATCGTCTCGGCGCTGGGCCGCAACCAGCTCGGCATCAACACCTTCGAGAACTTCATCCAGACCGACGCGGCCATCAATCCTGGCAACTCGGGCGGCGCATTGGTCGATGCGGACGGCCGGCTCATCGGCATCAACACGGCCATCTTCTCGCGCACCGGTGGCAGCCTGGGCATCGGCTTCGCAATCCCCGTCGACGTGGCGCGCCAAGTCGCCACGGCCATCCTGAAGGACGGCTCCGTAGCGCGCGGCTTTATCGGCGTCACGACACGCGAACTGACACCCGAACTGGCTGAAGCCCTCAACGTGGGCGACGCCAAGGGGGTGCTGGTTGGCGGCGTCAGCAACGACGGGCCGGCCGCCAAGGCTGGCATCAAGCCGGGCGACGTGGTGACCCGCGTGGGCGAGCATGCCGTGACCACACCGGCCGAGCTGCTGGCCAGCATCGCGGCGCTCAAGCCGCGCAGTCAGGTAGAAGTCGGCGTGCAGCGCGCCGGCAAGGCAATGACCTTCTCGGTCACGCTGGCCCAGCGCGAGCGGCTCAAGCCTCAGCGAGCGTCCGAAGAGGACTGATCCGTACTTTCTTCGGGCGCCGCGGTGTGCCTGACGAAGTAGGTGGCCGCGAACAGCCCCACCTCGTAGAGCAGGCACATCGGGATGGCCAGCGCGAGCTGCGAGACGACGTCGGGCGGCGTGATGACGGCCGCGATGATGAAGGCGACGACGATGAAGTAGCCGCGCCATTCGCGCAGTTTCTCGACGCTCACGATGCCCATGCGCGCCAGCACGACGACGATGACCGGCACCTCGAAAGCCGCGCCGAAGGCGATGAACATGTTCATGACGAAGCCGAGATAGGCCTCGATGTCAGGCGCCGCCGTGATGCTCTTGGGCGCAAAGCTCTGGATGAACTTGAAGACCTGGCCGAAGACGAAGAAATAGCAGAAGGCCACGCCCGAGAAGAACAGCAGCGTGCTGGACACGACCAGTGGCATCACCAGGCGCTTCTCGTGCGAGTACAGGCCCGGCGCGACGAAGGACCAGGCCTGGTAGAGCACGATGGGCAGGGCCAGCATGAAGCCGGCCAGCATCGTGATCTTGATGGGCACGAAGAAGGGCGCGATGACGTTGGTCGCGATCATCTTGGTGCCTTCGGGCAGGTTGGCCACCAGCGGCGCGGCCAGCCAGTCATAGAGCTGGCTGGGGCCAGGAAAGAGGCACAGCGCGCCGAAGCACACGGCAATGGCCAGGACGGCGCGCAGCAGCCGGTCGCGCAACTCCATCAGGTGGGCGACGAAGGGCTGCTCGGTGCCGGTCAGTTCGTCGTGGTCGGGCTTCTGGAAGGAACTCATCAACGGATACCGGGTGGCCTGAAGCGCGCCACGCGGGCTGCGCCGGACTGCGTATGGCGGCGCACGCCGGCCTTCTGCTTGAACCACATCGGCGTGCTACCGCGCTTGAGGCGCCAGTTCTTCTTCGGGTGGCGGTACTCGGGCGGCGGCGGGGCGATGCTGTGGTGCTCGTAGCTGCCGCTGCCATCGCTGGTGACGTCGCTCCAGGTCTGGTTGAACGCGCTGGTGGCGCTGTCCACTTCCTGACGCACGCTCTGAGTCACGTCGCTCACTGCCGTCTGGAACTGGGACTTCATCTTCTGAAGCTCCTCCAGCTCGATGGAACGGTTGACCTCGGCCTTGACGTCCGCGACATAGCGCTGCGCCTTGCCGAGCAGGGCACCCACCGTGCGGGCAACGCGCGGCAGCTTCTCGGGGCCGATGACGATCAGCGCCACCGCGCCGATCAGCGCGATCTTGTCAAAACCGAAGTCAAGCACTCGTCAGGCTCGACATCACGACTTGGTCTTGGCGTCGACGTCCACGGTGTTCGGGTCGTTGACCTTGGTGGCCGTGACCTGCTGCTGCGGCTTGGCCAGGTCTTCGGACGTCGTGCCGTCTTTCACACCGTCCTTGAAGCCCTTGACGGCAGCGCCGAGGTCCGAGCCGACGTTGCGCAGCTTCTTCGTGCCGAAGATGGCGATGACGACGACCAAGACGATCAGCCAGTGCCAAATGCTGAATGAACCCATGATGCTTACTCCTTGAGGACTGGCTCAAATTCTAGGTGAGGGATGACCCTAGCCTTAGGGGTCATTTTGCGGCCGTGGGCCTTGAGGTGGCGTAGTGCGCAGGCGCTACGTTTGGTCGCAAATCAGCCTTTCAACCACGGGCGCGGCCCCCCCATCACATGCAGATGCAGGTGATACACCTCCTGGCCGCCGTCAGGACCGGTGTTGATGACATGGCGGAAGCCGTTGGTCACACCCAGCTCCTTCATGAGCTTCGGGCCGAGCGCGACCATGTGGCCCAGCAGGCCGGCCTCGGCCGCAGTCACTTGGGCCATGGAGGCGATGTGGCGCTTGGGAATGATCAGGACATGCACCGGCGCCCAGGGATGGATGTCGTGGAAGGCGAAAACCTGGTCGTCTTCATAGACCTTCTTGCTCGGAATCTGGCCGGCGACGATCTTGCAGAAGAGGCAGTTGGGGTCGGCAGTCATGGCTTGTTGACTCCTCGTTGGGCGAATTCCGTCAGGCCGGACAGGCCTTCTCGCCGGGCCAGCTCATTGAGCACGTCCTCCGGCTTGAGGCCGAAATGCGCCAGCGCCACCAAGCTGTGAAACCACAGGTCTGCCACCTCGTAGACGACCTTCTGCGGGTCGCCGTCCTTGGCCGCCATCACCGTCTCGGTGGCTTCCTCGCCGACCTTCTTCAGGATGGCGTCCAGGCCCTTGTCGAAGAGCTTGGCGACGTAGCTTGTCGACGGATCAGCGCCCTTGCGCGACTCGATGACCGCGCCGACGCGGGAAAGGATGTCGTCACTCATAGATCTTGCTCGGGTCTTTCAGCACCGGCTCGGTGGCACCCCAGACGCCGTTCTCCAGCTTCTGGAAGAAGCAGCTGTGGCGGCCCGTGTGGCAGGCGATGCCCGGCTCGTGGCCAAGCTGGGTGATGGTCAGCAGCACCACGTCGTTGTCGCAGTCCATGCGGATGCCGTGCACCTGCTGAAAGTGGCCGCTCTCCTCGCCTTTATGCCAAAGCTTGGCGCGCGAACGGCTCCAGTAGACGGCCTGGCCGCGCTCGGCCGTCAGCGCCAGCGCGTCGCGGTTCATCCACGCGAACATCAACACGTCGCCCGTGCCCTGCTCCTGGGCGATGACGGGCACCAGGCCCTTGTCGTCCCATTTCACTTCGTCTAGCCAGCTCATGTTTTCAGTCTAGGTGAGTCGGTCCGGCATGGCTGCGCTCTTGCGCAAACCAGTTCAACACGGGGATGGTGCCGGGCAGCACGGGCTTGACTTGCACCGGCAGGCTGGCCCAGGCCATTTGCTGGCCTTCCAGCATCTGGAAGTCGCCGGTCCAGTCGAACACCTTGCAGAAGTTCAGTCGCACCCGGGCGTGGGGGTAGTCCATGACCAGCGTCTGCCAAGGGTGCGCCGCGCCGATCTCGATGCCCAGCTCCTCGCGCAGTTCGCGCGCCAGCGCCTGCTCGATGCTCTCGCCGGCCTCCACCTTGCCGCCCGGGAACTCCCAGTAGCCGGCGTAGACCTTGCCCTCGGGGCGCGAGGTCAGCAGGAACTGGCCGTCAGGCGCGACGAGCACGCCGACGGCGACCTCGGTGATCTCACGCTCGCTCATTCAACCCGCCCCGCCATGTCACGCGCGAACTGGTAGGCGACCCGGCCCGAGCGCGAGCCGCGCTCCAGCGCCCAGATCAAGGCCTGCTGGCGCGCGCCGCTGATGGCCGCCTCGTCCAGCCCGAAGTGCCGCAGCCACTGGCCGACGATGGCCAGGTATTCGTTCTGACTGAAGGGGTAGAAGCTGATCCACAGGCCGAAGCGCTCGGACAGGGAAATCTTCTCCTCGACCGCCTCGCCGGGATGGATCTCGCCATGCTCGCCGTGCTTGCCTGCGAGGTTGTCGACCATCTTCTCGGGCAGCAGGTGGCGCCGGTTGCTGGTGGCGTAGATCAGCACGTTGTCGGTGGCTGCGGCCACAGAGCCATCGAGCACGCTCTTCAGCGCCTTGTAGCTGGCCTCGCCTTCGTCAAAGCTGAGGTCGTCGCAGAAAACCACGAAGCGCTCGGAGCGGGCAGCGACCTGCTCGACGAGGTCCGGCAGGTCGACGAGGTCGGCCTTGTCGACCTCGATGAGGCGCAGGCCCTGGGCCGAGAACTCGTTCAGCACCGCCTTGATGAGCGAACTCTTGCCCGTGCCCTTGGCGCCCGTCAGCAGCACGTTGTTGGCCGGCCGACCGGCGACGAACTGCGCCGTGTTGCGCAGCAGGCGTTCCTTCTGTGGCTCAACCTCCTGGAGGTCGGACAGGCGGATGCGGCTGACGGCGCGCACCGGCTCCAGCACCAGGGCGCCATGGCGTCGGCGGGCGCGGAAGGCGGTGGATGCGGCCCAGTCGGGCGGCATGGCGGCGTGGGGCAGGACCGCCTCGAGGCGGGTCAGCAGACCCTCGGCGCGGTTGAGAAAGGATTCCAGAGCGGCAGACATGCTGCCAGTTTAGGCGGGCGACCTCAGCCGATCGCCTTGAGCGACGCTTCCAGCTGCTCCGTCGGCAGCCGCTTGAAGCCCGAGCGCGCATAGCGCTGCAGCCGGCCGATGATGAAGCTGACCCACACCGACGCCTGCACGTTGGCCTGCACGGTGGGCGTGAGCGAGCCCTGGGCCTCGGCGGCCGTGCGCAGCACCTGGCGCAGCGACGACTCGATGCGGTCGAAGAACTGGTTGATGCGGGCCGTCAGCCGCTCGTTTTCGTAGACCAGCGCGTCGCCCACCATCACGCGGGCCATGCCGGGGTTCTTCTCGCCGAACTGCAGGACGAGGCTGGCGATGCGCCCGGCCGCGCCCGGGGGCGGCAAGGGATGAGGCCCGTCGACGATCTGATGGACGAGGCCGAAGACGCTGCTCTCGATGAAGTCGATGAGCGCCTCGAACATCTGCGCCTTGCTGGCGAAGTGGCGGTAGAGGGCCGCCTCGCTGACGTCCAGCTTCGCGGCCAGCGCCGCCGTCGTGATGCGATCGGCGCCGGGCTGCTCCAGCATGCTGGCCAGCACCTGCAGGATCTGCGTGCGGCGCTCGCCGGGTTTGGGGCGCTTCTTGGGGGTGGTGGGTGCGGCGGCGGGCTGGTCAGCGTCCATGCCGCAGATGCTAATCGCGCAGCCAGCCCAGGCGACGCGCTTCGTAGATGGCTTCGACCTTGGAGCGGACGTGCAGCTTGCGGTACACGCGCTTCACATAGGTCATCACCGTGTGCGGAGAGACCTGCATGAACTGCGCGATCTCGTCGAAGGTGAAGCCCTTGGCCGCCAGGTGCAGCACGCGTGATTCCTGCTCGGACAGCGCAACGACTTCCTCGTCGGCCATCGTCGCGGCCATGGCCTCGGGCGAGGGGCCGGTCGAGCCCTGTGCACCGGGCGCCAGGCGCACCAGCAGGCGGCGGGCAATGATGGGGCTGATGGGGCTGCCGCCAGCCCGCAGTGAGCGCAGTTGGCCGGGCAGGTCCAGCGCCAGGCTGTCCTTGAGCAGATAGCCCGTGGCACCGGCCTCGATGCTTGCCACGACATGCTGCTCGTCGCCGAACACGGAGATGACCATGACCTCGCACTGCGGGCGGGTCTGGGCGGCATGGCGGATCAGCTCGATGCCGCTGCCGCCGGGCAGGTCCAGGTCGACGAGCAGCACATCGGGTTGCAGCTGGTCGAACATGCGCCGGCCCTGGGGCAGATCGGGGGCGATGCCCAGCAGTTCGATGTCGGGCACGCTGCCCAGGGCGTGAGTGAAGGCCTCCCGGAAACGGGCCTGGTCTTCAACGATAAGGACCGAGAACGGGGTCATTGACTCTGCTGCTTCTTCAAAGGCGGTAAGGCGACATTGTCGCGGTCAGGACAAACCTTGCCCATTCATGTCTTCCTGCAGAACTGGGGGGAACGGGCCAGTGCGGCCAGCGAGCGCACGCGCCGGCTCACATAGGCGGGGCGGTGCTGCAGGCGCCGGCCATCGGCGGCCTTGCGCAGCCAGCGCTGCATCCAGACGGTTGCCATGCCGAGGCTGCGGGCCGCTTTCTGGTGGATCAGCGTGTCCTCCACCAGCACGCAGCGCGACGCCGGGACGCCCAGCCTGGCCAGCACGACGCGGAACATGCGCGTATCCGGCTTGGGCCGCGACTGGCCGAAGCAGGCCATGTCCTCGATGCAGATCAGCTTCTCGAAGACGCCACGCAGCCCGATGACGGCCAGCACGCGCTCGGCATAGGCGCGCGGCGCGTTCGTCAACAGGAACTTGCGCCCCGGCAGACGGCGCAGCGCGGCCAGATCGTGAGCGTGGCCATGCAGCTCGGCTTCCAGCCCGGGCAGCAGATGCGTCTCCCGCAGGAAATGCGCGGCCTTGACGCCGTGATGCCGCTGCAGACCCGTGAGCGTGGCGCCGTAGCGGGCGAAGTAGCCGTGCCGCAGCGCGACGGCGGCGTCCGTCGTCAGGCCGAGGTGGGTCTCGATATAGGCCGTCATCGACGCATTCAGCAACGGGAAGGCGCGGTGCGAGGCGTTGTGCAGCGTGTCGTCGAGGTCGAAGAGCCAGACGCGGTCGCGTGAACTCATCGAGAAGAAATCATGGTGCCGTAAGCCTGGTCCGTCAGCACCTCCAGCAGCATCGCGTGCGGCACGCGGCCGTCGATGATGTGGACGGCGTTGACGCCGCTCTTGGCCGCGTCGATGGCGCCGGCGATCTTGGGGATCATGCCGCCGCTGATGGTGCCGTCTTCCACCAGCTCGTCAATGCGCCGCGGCGTCAGCTCGGTCAGCAGCTCGCCGTTCTTGTCCAGCACGCCGCGGATGTTGGTGAGCATCAGCAGCTTCTCGGCCTGCAGCACCGTGGCCAGCTTGGCAGCGACGACGTCGGCATTGATGTTGTAGCTCTCGTTGTGCTCGCCGAAACCGATGGGGCTGACGACGGGGATGAACTGGTCGTCCTGCAGCGCTTTCACGACGCTGGGGTCGATGGAGACGATGTCGCCGACCTGACCGACATCGTGTTCCTTGCTGGGGTCGTCCTTGTCCACCATCCTGAGTTTGCGCGCGCGGATCATGCCGCCGTCGCGGCCTGTCAGGCCCACGGCCTTTCCGCCGGCGGCGTTGATGAGGCCGACGATGTCCTGCTGCACCTGCCCGGCCAGCACCCACTCGACGACTTCCATCGTTTCCTCATCCGTGACGCGCATGCCCTGGATGAACTCGCCCTTCTTGCCCAGACGGCTCAAGGCGCCCTCGATCTGCGGCCCGCCGCCGTGCACGACGACCGGGTTCAGGCCCACCAGCTTGAGCAGCACGACGTCCTCGGCGAAGTCCTGCTGCAGGCCCGGGTCGGTCATGGCGTTGCCGCCGTACTTGATGACGATGGTCTTGCCGTGGAAGCGGCGGATGTAGGGCAGGGCTTGCGACAGGATCTCGGCCTTCTCGCGCGGGGCGATGTGGGAGACGTCGGTGGTGTGGGGGGTGGTCATGCGCGGACTCCGATAACTTGCGCGGCATTCTAGGAAGCCGGGGCGAGTTGCGGAGAATGCCGCCCATGCAAGCCAGCGCCTACCTCAAGCTCTCGGTCGCGACGGCCCTGGTGACCATCGCGCTGAAGACGGCCGCCTGGTGGTGGACGGGCTCGGTCAGCCTGGGGGCCGACGCCCTGGAGTCGCTGGTCAATCTGGCGGGTGCGGTGTTCGCGCTGGCCATGGTCACGCTGGCCGCGCAGCCGCCGGACGCCGAGCATCCCTACGGTCATCACAAGGCCGAGTACTTCTCCAGCGGCTTCGAAGGCATCCTCATCATCGCGGCGGCGCTGGGCATCTTCTGGGGCGCGGCGGACCGCTGGCGCCACCCCGAGCCATTGAACGCCATCGGCCTGGGCGTCACCCTCGCGGTCGTCAGCTCGGCGCTGAACGGCGCGCTCGCCTGGGCCATGCTGCGCAAGGCGCGCGAGCTGCGGTCGGTGGCGCTGGCCGCCGACGCGCGCCACCTGATCACCGACGTGTGGACATCGGCCGGCGTCGTGGCCGGTCTGCTGGGCGTCATGGCCACGGGCTGGCACTGGCTGGACCCGCTGCTGGCCATCGTCGTGGCGCTGAACATCCTGCGCGAGGGGGTGCATCTGATCCGCGAGTCCACCCGCGGGCTGATGGACGAGGCGCTGGACGCCGAGTCGCTCGCCCAGGTTCAGCTTGTGCTGGACCGCTTCAGCCAGCCGCAAGCCGTGCGCTTCGACCACCTCGTCAGCCGCACCGCCGGCCAGCGCCGTTTCGTGGACCTGCACATGCACATGCCCGCCAGCTGGACGCTGGGCCGCGCGGCCGCCCTGCGCGGCGACTTGGAACTGGCGCTGATGAAAGCCGTGCCGGGCCTGCGTGTCAGCATCCAGTTGCTGCCACAAGGCGTGGAAGCCCACACGCTCGACGAGGAGGACCTGACTTGATCGCTGTGCTGCAACGGGTGCGCGAGGCGCGCGTGGAAGTGGGCGGGGCCGTCATCGGCGCCATCGGCCCAGGCTTCCTCATGCTGGTCTGCGCCGAGCCGACCGACACCGAGGCCATTGCCGAGAAGCTCATCGCCAAGGTGCTGAAGCTGCGCGTCTTCAGCGACGACGCCGGCAAGATGAACCGCAGCCTGCAGGACGTCGGCGGCGGCCTGCTCATCGTCAGCCAGTTCACGCTGGCGGCGGATGTGAGTGCAGGCAACCGGCCGAGCTTCACCGGCGCCGCACCTGCTGAGCAAGGCCGACGGCTCTACGAGCACGCACTGGCGTTTGCGCGCCGCCAGCACCCGGTGGTCGCCAACGGCGAGTTCGGCGCCGACATGCAGGTGCACCTGGTCAACGACGGCCCCGTCACCATCCCGATGCGGATGAGCTGATGTCGACCACACGCCAGTGGCTGACACTGTGCGCCGCCGCGCTGCTGCCGCTGCTGGCCATGCTGGCGGTGCAGGCCGTGCAGAAGCCCGACCCCGCCAGCCTGGGCGTTCGGGTGCTGCGCGAGGCGCGCGTGCTGGTGTCCGACGCCGCCACGCCGCCGGCCGTGCTGGCCAGCGCGCCGCTGCGCCGGCTGCCGCTGACGCGCGGGGCCGACGAGGCCTCGGCGCTGTGGCTGGCCATCCCGCTGCCGACGGCCAGCGGTCGGCCAGAGAGCCTGGCGCTGAGCTACCGGCCCGGGCTGACCGCCTATCTCGACGGCGTCGCCCTGGCCGCCGGGCCGGGTGACGCGGCCGGCACCGGCGAGCGCTTCGTGCTGGGCCACCAGCGCTGGGTGCTGGAGCTGCTGCCGGGCCTGCATCGCCAGCAGCCGACCCAGGTGCTGCAGCTGCGCCTGGCCACGCCCGGCCCGACCGGCGCCGGCCTGGACGCACCGCTGCTCGGCCCGCCCGAGGCCGTGCGGGCGCTGGACAGCGGCCGCCGCCACTGGCAGCTGCTGCGCGCCGCGACGGCCCTGGGCGGCGTGCTGGTCGCCGCCTTCCTGGCCCTGGTGGCGCGCACGAGGCGCGACGAACCCCTCTACGCGCTCAGCGCCCTGCACGTCGCCCTGCTGGCCCTGCTGCTCAGCCCCTATGTGCTGCCCGACCAGCCCCTGCCCTCACCCTGGTGGCGCATGCTGCTGGACGCGGCCGACCTGGCGGCCAAGCTGCTGCTGGTCGCCATCTGCGCCCGCCTGGCCCAGGCCTGGACACCCTGGCTGCGCCGGCTGCTCTGGGCAGTGGCCCTCGTCGGCCTGCCGCTGGACCTGCTGGCGGCGGCGCTGGGCTGGTCCTGGGGCCGCTTCGACCAGCCCTGGCCTTGGTGGGCCCTGGGGTCGCGCACCCTGCTGTTCGGTCTGGCCTGGAGCCTGGCGCTGCGCGCCCTGCGCGAGCGCGCCACGCCATCCACCTGGGGCACGGCGCTGCTGGTGGGTTTTTCGGCGGCCACCTGGGCCTGGGTCAGCCTCAGCGTGCTGGTGCTGGAGCGGCCCGTCGTGGACGCCAACGCGCTGGCCCACGCGGGCTGGGTGGCCTGGGTCGCGCTGCTGCTGCAACGCCACTTCAATGACGGCGCAAGGCGCGAACGCCAGCTGCGCGAACACCTCTGCCTGGAGCTGGCGCAGCGCCGCCGCGAGCTGGAAGCGGTGTTCGCGGCCCATGCCCAGGCCGAACGCGAGCGCGCCGCCAGCGAGCAGCGCCGCCGCCTGCTGCAGGACCTGCACGACGGCCTCGGCGCCCGCCTGCTGAGCGTGCGCCTGCGCGCCCCTGACCTGGACGCCGCCGCCCTGGCCGAGGCGCTGGACGACTGCCTGCTGGAGATGCGCCTGTCCGTCGACACGCTGGCCCAGGACGATGGCGACCTCGGCGTGCTGCTGGGCAGCTGGCGCCAGCGCATCGAGCCCGTGCTGCGCAGCGGCAGCTGCGTGATGGACTGGCGCGTGGCCCATGCGCCCCACCTGCCCTGCCTGGCCGGCGGCGGCGCGCTGGAGCTGGTGCGCGGCCTGCAGGAGCTGACGAGCAACGCGCTGCGCCACGGCGGCGCGCGCCGCCTCATCGTCGCGACCGAGGCGGACGATCAGGCGGTGACGGTCTGGGTGGTGGACGACGGCGGCGGCATGGCGGCCGACGCGCGTGTGGGCCAGGGCCGGCGCAGCGTCATGCAGCGCGCCGAGCGCCTGGGCGGCGCCGTCAGCTGGCATTCGCCGGTGCCGGCGCGCTGGGAATTGGCCAACGCCGGCACGGCAGTCGCCTGGCGAATTCTCAACCGATGAGGCCCAGACGGCGGGCCTGCGCCAGGGCCTGGACCTTGGAATGCGCCTGCAGCTTGCGGTAGCAGCGCTTGACGTGGGTGGACACGGTATTGAGGCTGATGGCCAGCTGGACGGCAATTTCGTCGTATTGATAGCCGCGCGCCACGGCCTCCAGGATCTGGGCTTCGCGCGCCGACAGGCTGACCTCGGACACCGCCGGCAGTGGCAGCACGGGCCGCGCGGGTACTGTGGGCGGGGCAAGGGGCGTGAGCCGCCGCAGCAGCTGGCGCGCGAGCACGGGGCTGAGCGGCGCGCCACCTTCGCGCAGGCTCTGCAGTTGCTCGACGAGGCGGCTCGCCTGGCCCTGCTTGAGCAGATAGCCACCGGCACCGGCCGCCAGCGCCGCCAGCACGCTGTCCTCGTCGCCCAGCGTCGTGATGACAACCACCTCGGTCTTCGGCAGCTCGGCCGTGGCGGCCTCGATGAGGCGCAGGCCGCTGCCCGAGGGCAACTGAAGGTCGACGAGCAGCAGGTCGGGTCGCACGCGGCGCAGCAGCTGCAACCCGTCCGGCAGGTCGGCCGCCGTGCCGACCAGCTCGAAGCCGTCGGCCTGCATGACCGCAGAGGCCAGCGCACCTCGGAAGGCGGCCTCGTCCTCGATCAGGGCAGTGCGGAGCGGAGCAGTCGACATGCAACGGATTGTGAAGCGCAGCCTGCGGTGGCGCCGCCCGCTTCACCTGAATGGGTGACGGCCTTTCAACCCAGTTCGATGGTCCAGCGGTTGACGCTACCCGGCGCCGGCCGAGCCAGCGCCAGCGCGCCGATGCGGTAGGCATGAGGGCGGCGTTGTGCCACCAGTTCCTGCCCGCTCTCGCCGCGAACGCGCTCAACGCCATGGCCGCGCGGCCCGACGCGGTACGTCAGCTCGAAGCGCAGGTCGGCCAGCGTGAGCTGCACCGTCAGCCCGTCCAGCACGGCCGGCATGACGGGGTCGACAACCAGTTCCTCATGCTCAAGCCGCAGACCCAGCAGCGAGCCGATCACCAGGCCCAGCGCGATGCCCGGTCCGCTGGAGTAGATGCGCCAGCCGCCGTCCAGCGCCACTTCGCCGGCCAGCGCGCGGCCGTATTCGGCCTGGGCGACATAACGGTCTGCAAAAGCGGCATCGGAGCTGGAGTAGTAGCAGTTGGCCTGGCGCGCGCTGGCACTCGGCACGCGCTCCGCGAGCGCGATCGGGTGGGCCAGCGTGAGGGCCTGCAGGAAGGCTTCGGCATGCCCCAGGTGGGCCAGCATCTGCGCGTAACGCAGATGGGCGTGCATGTACATGATGCCGATCTCGCGGCCGAAGAAGCTGCTGGTCTCGGCGCGCTGGAAGAAGCGCGACGGCCCACCGCGATAGGGCAGCGGCGCGTCGAAGAGGCGGGCACCGTCCGGGCCCTTGAGGTGTTGCTCGATCAGCTCGGCCTGGAGCCGCGCCTGCTCGGGCGTGAACAGGCTGTCCAGCACGGCGTGCATCATCGGCAGCAGGCTGTAGCGCAGGCCGGTGCGGGTGTCGCGCGGGTGGATCCACAGCTCGCGCTCGCCCTGCTCCGGAAACAACGCGTAGCCGGCGACCACGTCGTCCTGCACCAGCAGGCGCTGGAACTCGGCGCGCACGCCGGCCGCCTCGGCCACCAGGCCGGCGGCCTGCGCGGTGCGGCCGATGCGGCCAAAGGCGGTGGCCAGCGTGTGCAGCGTCTGGTGGTGAAGCGTGACCGTCCAGGCGCTGCACATGCGCTCGCGCAGCGCCGGGTCGGCGGGCTGCAGGGAGTCGTTCCAGTCGCCATGCCAGTAGGCGGCAAGGCCCGTGCCGGGCACGACGCGCCGGCGGATCAGCGCCAGGGCCTGCTCGACGTGGGCGGAGAGCAGAACCGCCTCGCCGTCGTGAAAGCTCAGCACCTCGTCGAGCAGGCTGGCGTCGCCCGAGGCGATCAGGTATTGCGCCAGGCCCAGCAGGGGCCAGAAGACGATGTCGCCATGCGAGTCGCCGGCGCGGATGTAGCGCTCGCGCTCGAAGAACATGAACCACTGCGGCCAGTCGCCGTCGGGATTCTGGGCCGCGAAGACGCGCAGCAGCAGGTCGCGCACGGGGGCGGGCTGGCCCAGCGCCAGCAGCATTTCCAGCGGCCCCTGGCAGACGTCGCGCGTGCCCCAGCCGCCGCCGGAGTACTGCTCCAGGCCGCGCGGCGAGAGGTAGTGCACCAGGGCGTTGTGGGCATACCAGGGCAGGATGTCGCGCAGCTGGGCCAAGGCCGGGTGGTCCAGCTGCCACTGCGGAAGCGCCAGCGGCTGGGCTGCTGCCAGCTGGGGCGGCACGGCGTGCAGCAGCTCGCCGCGCAGCGTCATGGCGATGGCGGTGGCCGGTGCGAAGTCGAGCACCAGGAGCGGTTCGCCGCGGCTGACGCCGTCGTCGTAGAGCCGGCCGTCGTCGCCGACGATGGCCAGACCGGGTGCATCGATGACGAAGGCGCCGTCGGGGAAGCGCTCGGCCAGGCCGCTGCCCTCGGGCGGCGTGATGCGGAGCTGGTCGCCGCTGTGCACCCAGGCGGGCTTGAGCGGCTCGGCGCCGTCGTCACCGCCCAGCGCGAGGTTGAGGCTGGCGCGCACGCGCAGCGGGCCGCCTTGCAGCACGTTCAGCGCGAAGCCCATCGTGTCGGGCGCGGCGCCGGCCTCGGCGACCACCTCGATGAGGCCGGCCGCATGGGCATAGAGCCAGCGGCAGCGCTGGGGCTGCATCTCGAAGGCCGACGGCAGGCCGAGCAGCTGCCAGTCGGCGCCGTCCTGCTGGACGAACAGGCGCAGGCCGGCCGTGCGGAACAGCCCGAGCAGGCTGCGCTGCGTGGACAGCAGCCGGTTGATGCTGACGTGGCCCTGGGTCAGCATGGAGTGGAAGACGCCGCCCATCCAGCAGGTGGACGTCAGCGCGCCTTCATCGGGCAGCAGGTGATCGCCGCTGCGCAGGATGTGGCCGTGCGGGCGCTGCACCAGCAGCTCCTTGGCGCGCAGCACGACGTGGGACGAGTCGCCCGCAAAGAAGCTCAGCAGCCGGCCGTCCAGCCATTCCTCGTGGCGGCGCTCGCCGGCGAAAAGCTGGCGGCGCGCCTCGGCGTCGAGGTCCAGGCTGGCGAGCTGCGGCGCGCTGGCGAACAGGCTGGCGGCCGGCGGCAGGCCGGGCATGTCGACCGGATCTGCGGCCTGGGCTTCGGGCAGGGCGAGCAGCGCAGGCAGGCAGGCGAGATCGGCGTCGCCGCTGGCCTCGGGGTGGTGGGCCTGCAGCGCCAGGAAGAAGCCGGCCACGGCACTGGCGCCGGGCGCGAGGGCGAGGGGTTCGTCCTGAAGTGCGACGACGGCGTGCTCCTGCTGCAGGCGCTGGCCGGGCAGGCCGGCGGTGAGCGCCGGCGGCGCCAGGCCTTCACGGGCGGCGTGGCCCCAGACATGGGCGGCGTCGGTGGCAAAGCTCTCGGCGCGGCGCAGCGAGCCGGCCAGCAGCCAGGGGTGCCGGCCTTGCTGCGCCTGGTTCTGGCGCGCGGCCAGCAGCACGCCATGGGTCGCGTCGTGGAGCGGCTGCAGGTCGAGGTAGTGGCTGACGTAGAACTCGTTGGTGCGCACCGCGCCGTAGTCGGCCAGGCCCAGGTCGTGCACGAGAACGGGAGCGATCTCGCAGGCGGCAGCGCTGTGGTTCTCGGCCAGCAGATGCCAGAACAGCGTGGCCTCGTCGGCGGCCAGGCGCAGCTGCAGGCGCAGGGCCAGGCCTTGCCATTCGCCACGCATCTCGAAGGCGCCCTGCTCCGCATGCACGCTCAGCGGCGACTGCGGGCCGAGCAGCGGCACGGCCTGCCAGGCGTCGCCGTCATTGCGCCGCCGCAGCCAGACATTGGCCGGCCCGCCTTCAAGCTCGTTGCCCGGGAAGAGGTTGAGCATCAGGCCCGGCGCCAACATCAGGCGGCGCAGCGCGCCGTGGGACAGCAGCTCGGCTTCGAGGCCGGCCTGGTTGCGGATCAGGTGCACAGTCATCGTCAGGTCTGTCGTTGGGCGAGCAGCCACGGCAGCAGTTCGGGATCGTTGTAGGCGGGCGTCCAGGAGTCGTGGCCCACGCCGGGGTAGATGGTCAACGAGGCCTTGCCGCCGGCCGCGCGCAGCGCTTCGACGCAGGCCACATGGGGCGCCAGCGGCACGGCCTTGTCCTGGTCGCCGTGGTAGGCGCGCACCGGCACGTCGCGCATGGCGGCAACCTTGGTCACGTCGCCGAAGCCGCACACCGGCGCGATGGCCGCGAGGTCGCGCGGATAGGTGCAGGCCCAGTTCCACATGCCGTAGCCGCCGAGCGACAGGCCCGTGCCCACGCAGCGCTGCGGGTCGATGTGCAGCCGGGCCTTCAGCGCACCGAGCAGCCGATGCAGGCGTTCGGGGTCCCAGCGAAGACCGTCTTCCAGCTGGGGGCTGACGAGGATGGCGGGGTAGGCCTGGCCCTGCGCGACCAGCTTGGGTGGGCCGTGGACCTTGACCTTCTCCAGGTCGGTGCCGCGCTCGCCCGAGCCATGCAGGAAGACCACCAGCGGCCAGCGCTCGCTGCGCTCTTTGTACTCGCGCGGCAGCCAGACCCAGAAGCGCTGGCCCTCCAGCTCCCAGGTGCGCTGCTCGCCGGCGGCAAGCCCGTCCGGCACGGTGGGTGGCAAGGCCGCGCAGGCCGCCAGGAAGGCGGACGAGAGTACAGGCGTCGTCACCAGAAGCTGGCGGCGGTTGATCGTCATGGTGTGGGCTCCAGTTGAACGGTGGTTGCGCCGGCGGGCAGAGGCAGCTCGCGGCCCTGCCAGGCCAGTACGCGGGTGTCGACGTTAGCGCGCGGCAGCGGCCCCGCGACCGGCCATGCCAGGCGGAGTTCACCGTGCAGGCGGTCGGGGCGGCGGTCGATGTGCAGCGTCCAGCCGCCGCCCTCGCGCCTGAGCAAGCGGTAGTCGAGGCGGCCCCAGGCAGTGGACAGGCCGGTCACGCCGATGTCGCCCGCAGCCCGCCATGCGGGCGACAGGCCGGCGCCGAGCACGACGCTGCCGCTGCTTTCGCGCTCATAGGCCAGCAGGTCCAGCGCGGCGCGCAGGTAGTCGGACGAGATCCAGGCATGCGGCATGTCGCCCAGGAACTGCACCTGGCGCGCATCGGGCAGCACCACCTCCGCCCACTGGTGCCAACCGGCCGGGCGCTGGTGGGTGAAGAACCAGGCCAGCAGCCGGTGGGCGTCGTCCACACGGCCCAGCCGAGCGAGCGCGCTGACGTTGCGCAGCTCGTAGGGCGTGTAGTCCTTCCAGGCCTTCGCACCTGTGATTCGGGCATCGGCCTCGGCCACGTAGCGGTCGAAGGTGGCGCGCAGCAGGTCGGGCGGCAGCTTGCCTTCGGCCTGCGCGGGGTTGAGGGCCATGGTCGTGGACGTGGCGTCGAAGTCGCCGCGGTCGGCGGCGCCGGCGATGTGGTCGAGCTTGTAGTGCGCGGCGGTCGCGGCGATCGAGGCGGCGAGGTCGGACTCGAACTCGTCTCGTGAGACGGCCCAGCGGACAGCGTTGACGGTGTCGCCGAGGGCCTGCGCGATCTGCACGGCGTCCTTGTAGCCACGCAGGGCCCAGAAGTCGTCCCAGTAGGAGTAGGCCGGCTTGTCGCTGTAGCCCTCGTGGCTGATGGACGGCGGCATCAGCCCTCTGAAGCGAGGGTCGGCGCCGGGCTTGCGCTCGCTCTGCCTCAGCACCTCCATCCACGCCACCACCTTCTGCACCTGGGGCCAGTGGCGCTCCAGCAGCGCGCGGTCCTGTGTGTGGCGCCACAGCTCGGCGACGGCGAAGAGGTACTGGCCGTGGCTGTCATTCTCCGCGACGGGGTCCGCACCGCGCTGGTCCACACAGCAGGGCACCTTGCCGGAGTCGAAGATGAAGCCGCCGTACCAGTCGACGAATTCGCGCGCGGCCTGCACTTCGCCCATGCGCACGAGGCCGGCCACCATCATGGCGCCGTCGCGTATCCACGAGCGTGCGTAAGAGCGTGTGCCGGGGCGCAGCGCGGGGCCGTCGCGGGAGACCAGGATCTGCGCGAGGGCGCTGCGCATGGTGTCGGCAACGGGCTGGGCTTGCGGGGGCAGAGCCAGCTGCAGCACGCCGAGGCGGTCGCGCCACTGGGCGGCGGCAACGGCCAGGCGGGTGTCGAGGGCGGTGGCATCGCCGCCAGACACCCAGCCGAAGCTGCGCGCCTCGCCGGGGGCCAGTTCGGCGTCGAAACGCATCAGCGCCGAGGGCAGCTGTTCGTTGTCCGTCAGCTGGGTCAGCGGCGGGGCCTGCAACAGCGTCACGAGCCCGGCGCCGGCGCTCCAGGGCGCTGCGCGCACTTCGGCGGGCGTCTCGCGCGGCTTGATGTTCAGGCCAGCAGCGGTGAGCTGGCCCTGGCCCCAAGCCAGCGCTGGCAATGGGCTGACGCCACCCGGCGTCGACAGGAACTGCTGCGGCGGGTTGACCTGCCAGGGGCGCAGTGCCAGCAGCAGCGAGTAGCGCTGCGGCTTGCTCGTCGGGTTGCGCAGCGTGTAGCGGGTCAGCAGTTGCGGGGCCTTGGCCGGCCCATCGGCAGCGGCTTCAACGCGCAACTCGACGTCCGCATGGCGCCATTGCACGACCGGCAGTGCGTGCTCGACGAGGCTGTGTTCGCTGCGTACCTGGGCCCAGGTGACGAGGCGGCCGTCGGCCAGCCGCACGGCCGGCTCGATGCTCGGACCGCCGCGCGTCAACTCGATGGCGCCGTCTTCGCTGATGAGGCCGGAGCGTTGCGCGCCGCCGTCCACGCCGACGACGGTCCAGTAGTTCTGCTCACCAATGAAGGCGCGCGGCAGCTCGCCGCGCGGCAGCGACCGGGCGACCTCAGTGACGGCGGCATTGCGGTCGGGCCATTGGGCGGCGTCGCGCAGTTCGACCTCGGGCGGGGCCTTGCCTTCATGGCGAACGCGCAGCCAGCGCCATTCCTGCTCGCCGAGAAAGAGGGCGCGGCCGGGGCGCGAGGAGAGCAGCTTCCAGCGCCGGTTGTCGTCCGACGCCTCGATGCGCGTGGCCGCGCCGCTGGCGAACCACAGGCCGTTGAATTCGCGCAGGCGAAGGAAGTCGAACGTCACCTCGCCGCCGCCAAGCTTGCGTTTCGGCTGGGGCCAGGTCCTGGGCGCGGGCTCGCGCGGCTCCAGGCTGAGTGCGCCGACGCACAAGGCTCCCGTCCCGCCACCGCCTTGCTGGCCGGCAACGACGACGAACTCGATGAACTGGCTGCGCTTGAGGACGCGGTCGTCGGTGGGGCCCCAGGCGAAGGTGATGTGGCGGCGCTTGAAGCTGTGTTCGGTCAGCGTGTCGGGCAGCGCGAACGCCGGCCGGTTGACCCACCAGACGTTGTCGCCGGTGGCGTCGACGAGCTTGATCTGGACGTCGTTGTTCTTGCTTGTCCCTTTGATCTGCGTCGTCAGGGCGAAGTTAGTCGGCCAGTCGAGTGGCAGTTCGCGGCGCAGGACGGCGTAGCCGGAGACGCCGGAGAAGTCGTAGTCGAGGCAGAGGCTGTCGTCCTTGGCGTCACGGCGGACGGTCGCCTTCACCTGGTCGGAGGCGGTGGCTTGCCAGGGGGTGGCGTCCTTCATGTCGTCGAGGACGGCGGCGTGTGCCACGGCGCATGCGATGCCAGTGCAAGCGATCAGGAAGTTATGGATTACCTTCATGGCGATGGCTTAATGGCGAGGCCCATGCCGGGATTTCGCCCCGGCGGGCGAGTCACTTTCTGGTCCGCCAGAAAGTAACCAAAGAGCTCCCCCCGACCGCACCGCCCTTCGCTTCGCTGCGGGTGCCCTGCGCTGCTCAGAGCTTGAGGGCCCGCCCGGAACTCGCGCCGCTACGCTCTGCTCAAACAACCGTGCGGAGTCAGTTCTCGAAGTGCGCTTCGCGCACGCCCTCAAGCTCTTGCGCTGCTCGGCGGTGCTAAAGGGGGTAAGAGGAATACCTCGTGGCGAACGGCTTTTGGGCTTGGCTGTTGGCTGTTGGGGCAGTTCGGGAACCTCCCCTTCTAAACCGCCGAGAAGCGCAGAAGCCCGGGGCGCGAGCGCAGCGAGCTTCGACATCTGACTTCGCACCCCTTTGTCTGAACGGAGCGTAGCGAAGTGAGTTGGGTGCGGCCCCGGGCTTCGAGCATCGCAGGGGACCCGCCCGCCTTTGGGGTGGGCGGTTTCGCAGGGGAGAGCTTTTTGCTTACTTTTTGGCGGCGCAAAAAGTGAGTCGGCTGCCGGGACGAAATCCCGGCTGGGCCTGGCCACAAAGCCGCACCACAGAGAAGCGCTCCTCACTTCACGCTCCCCATCAACAACCCCTGCATGTAATACCGCTGCAACGCCACAAACAACACCAGCACCGGCAGCACCGTGATCACCGCCCCCGCCATCATCAATTCACTGTCCTGCACATGCTCCCTCGACAACGCGGCAAGGGCTACCGGCAAGGTATGCATCTCCCCATCCGTCAGCACGATCAACGGCCACATGAAGTCGTTCCAGCTGCCTAGAAACGCGAACACCGCCAAAGTAACGAGCACCGGCTTCAACGTCGGCAACACGATGTTCCAGAAGATGCGCCACTCCCCGGCGCCATCCAGCCGCGCCGCCTCCAACAGCTCATCCGGCACCCCCCGCGCGTACTGCCGAACCAGGAAGATGCCAAAGATCCCCGCCATGCTGGGAATCAGCACGCCCATCCACGTGTTCACCAGCCCCATGCCCTTGAGCATCAGGAACAGCGGCAGCATCGCCACCTGCCCGGGGATGACGAGCGCCGCGATCAGCAGCCCGAACAGCCGCTCGCGATGCCGGAAGCGCAGCTTGGCGAACGAATAGCCCGCCAGCGTGTTGAAGCTCACCGACATCAGTGTGCTCACCACGGCCAGCCCAAGGCTGTTGACGAAGGCGCGCTTCAGGCCGCCATCACCGAGCAGGGCGCGGTAATGCACCAGGGTCGGATCGTGCGGCAGCAGCGGCGGCGGCAGAGTGGACGCACTGCCTGCCGGCATCAGCGACACGCAAACCATCCAAACCAGCGGGAACACCGCCAGCGCCGCAAAAGCCCACAGCATCGCGTTGACGAGAACGGCCTTGGGCTTCATGCGCCCTCCCCCGTCGCGCGCCGCTGCAGCGCGATCAAACCCTTGCTGACCACCACGATGATGAGGAAGAGCACGAAGGCGACGGCCGAGGCCAGGCCCAGGTTCCACCACTTGAAGCCTTCGTCGTACATCAGATAGAGCACGCTCACCGTGCTCTGCAGCGGGCCGCCCTGCGTCATCACATAGGGCTCGGCAAAGAGCTGGAAATAGCCCGCCGTCGTCAGGATGGCGACCATCAGCAGCGTCGGCGCGATGTTGGGCACGGTGATGTGCCGGAACTGCGCCCACGAGCGCGCGCCGTCCAGCCGCGCGGCCTCATACAAGTCGTGCGGCACGGCCTGCAAGGCGGCAATGAAGATGATCATGTTGCCGCCAAAGTTCTTCCACGCGGCGAAGCCAATGATGGTGGGCATCGACCAGTGCGGATCACCCAACCAATCGATGGGGTCGACACCGAAGTGCTGCAACGTGTAGTTCACGAGGCCGTACTTCACATGGAAGAGATAACGCCAGATCACCGCGACCGCCACCAGCGTGGTGACGACGGGGGCGAAGAGCGCGGTGCGCAGCAGCGGCTTGAAGCGGACAAGCTTGGACTGCAGCAGCACGGCGGCGGCAAGAGACAGCGCGATGGACAGCGGTACGCCCAACACGACGAAATAGGCGGTGTTGCCCAGGGCCTGCCAGAACAGCGGCAGGCTCAGCACATGGACATAGTTGTTCCAACCCTGCCAGCGCAGGTTGCGCAGGTCGGCCAGGGCGTAGATGTCGAAGTCGGTGAGGCTCAGCGCCAGGCCGGCGAAGACGGGCACGCCGAAGAACAGCGCGATGACGATCAGCGCCGGAGCGGCGAAAGCCCAGGCGGCGAGGGATTCGCGATTGCTGGCTCTCATGCCTTGGCTTTGTCCAGCATCCAACGGCGCTTCTCGAGAATGCCGTCTACGCGCGAATCCAAGCCGCGCACGGCGACATCGATGCTGTCCCGCCCGCCGACGACACGCGCCGCGGCCAGTTGCATCTCGTTGGCGATGCGCTCCCACTCGGGCACGGCCGGCGTGGGGCGCACGCGCTCCAGCTGGCGATGGAATGCCGCCGCGTGACGGTCCTGCGCCAACGTGCCGCCACCTTGAGAACCGGGCAGCGGCATGGCCCAGGTACTGCGGCGCGGCGGCAGGTCGCCGGTCAGGCGGTAGAAAGCCAGCTGCACGTCGGGCCGGCTCAGGTAGCTGATGAGCGCCCAGGCCTCGGGCTTGTGGCGCGAGCGCTTGAACATGGCCAGGCTGGCGCCGCCGGCTATGGACGCGCCGACACCGTTCGGGCCGGGCAGCTCGGCGGTGGTCCACGCATCGCTCAGTTCGGTTGGCAGACGGCGCTTGAATTCGCCGATGTTCCAGGGGCCGGAAATGTAGAAGGCGAAGGTGCCGCGTCCGAACTCCTGCCAGACGTTGGCGACCTGGTTGTTCGTCAGGCCCGGCGCGTCGCCAAGCTGGAAGCGCTCGGCGTAAAAGCCCAGCGCGCGGCGGAAGTCGTCCGAGGAGAAATTGCCGAAACGCCCGCCCTCGCGGAGCACCTCCGAGGGCTGCTGCAGGGCCAGCGCCAGCAGGGGCTCGAACTCGTTGGTGGGCAGCAGCAAGGGCGTGGCCATGCCGTGTTCGCGCAGCCGGGCAAGCGCCGTGCGCCAGGCGGCCCAGTCCTGCGGAATCTGCGCGATGCCGGCTTTGGCGAGCAGGTCCTGCCGCACGAAGAGCAGCCGCGTGTCGACATACCAGGGCAGCCCCACGCGCTGGCCGCCCGGCGCGTTGGTGGCCCAGATGCCCCTGAAATAGTCGGCCGCCTGCAGCATCGGCGTGCGGTCTATCCAGGGCTGCAGCGGTTCCAGCGCGCCCAGGGCCTGCATCTCGGGCAACCAGGTGTTGCCGACCTGGGCGAGGTCGGGCGTGGCGTCGCCAGCAAAGGCGGTCAGCAGCTTCTCGTGGGCGGCCGTCCAGGGCAGTTGCTCGACCTTCACGCGCACCTTGGGGTTCTCGCGCTCGAAGCCGGCGATCAGCTCGGCCGCCACCTCGCTCTCGCGGCCCATGGCCCAGAAGCGCAGCGTGGTGACGTTGCTGTCGCGTGCGCAGCCGGCCAGCGAGACGGCGCCTGCGGCGGTGAGCAAAGTTCGACGGTGCATGAACGAATCAGCCGAGCCAACCACCTGTGAAGCCCGCACGCTTGAGGCCGCGCACCAGATGCGCGTTCTTGCGCATCACGCTCCACACCAACTCACCACGGTGGTTGCCCATCATGGCCAGCATGGGGCCCTGGTCGATGCCCAGCATGTCGGTGTCCACCCAACCACGGCCGGGCTCGATGCGGCCATGCGTGAGGCGCACATCGGGGAAGGTGAAGCTCGGGTTGAAGGCGTCCCAGAAACCGTAGCGGCCAAAGGTGTGCGGGTAACGCTGCTTGATGGCCATCAGCGCGGGGATGACGATCTCGGGCGCGAAGGCGATGGAACTGCCCGCCGCGTAAGGCGCGAGCGTGCCGTCGTCGACCTCGCCCATGCCGCGGCCCGCGTAGCTGATGAAGCGGCGCTTCTCGACCTTGCCGGAGGCGGTCTTGTACGGCAGCGTGATGTCCGCCGGGCCGTCGCTGGCGCTGACGCCCCAGACCTCGGCGCTGTAGCCCTGCCAGCCCAGCGGGTTGGCGGCGGCGTAGGCCTGCTGCGCGTAGGTGGCGCGGCGCGAGTTCTCGAAGTAATCCAGGCCCTTGTCGCGCATGTACGAATCGTGGATGCCCCGGAAGTCGACCCAGCAGTGGGTGAACTGGTGGCCGAAAAGCGGCGCAAAGCGCAGCAGGCTCTGGCCGTGGGTCAGCCCCTCGATTGGGCCCCAGCTGCGGTCGTAGGTGCTGAGCCAGGCTTCATAGGCGTCGGGCGCAACCGGCCGCGTGGGCGAGCCGAGTGCCAGCAGATAGACCATCATGGCCTCGTTGTAGCCCTTCCAGTCCGATGGGATGAAGCCCTTCTCCGGAAACCAGCCATGGCTGATGGACGGCGGGCGCACCTGGGCCCAGGCCCAGTCGACGCGGCCGTAGATCTCGTCGACCAGCTTGCGGATGGTGGCCTCTTTGGCGTGCTCGCCATCGAAGAAGCTCTGCGCATGCAGGGCGCCCATCAACAGCAGCGCGGTGTCGACGGTGGACAGCTCGCAGCGGCCGAAGCGCAGGCCCTCCTTCATGTCGAGGAAGTGATAGAAAAAACCTTTGTGGCCAGCCACGCCCGTCTTGCCGGGGCCTTGCGGCAGGCCGGCGAAGAAGCGCAGTGTCGTCAGGGTGCGTTCCCGCGCCTGGGCTCGCGTGATGTAGCCGCGCGCCACGCCCACCGGGTAGGCGCTGAGCGCGAAGCCGACGGCCGCGATGCTGGCGAACGAAGGCGTGGGCCAGCGGTCGGGCGCCAGGCCGGTGCGGGCGTCCGTCGTCTCCCAGAAGAAGTCGAAGGTGCGGCGCTCAAGGTCGGGGAGGAAGGCCTCGCCGGCGGGTGCTTCCGACCAGGTGGGCAGTGCAGCTGCGAGCGCGAGTCCAGCGCCTTGCGCGAGCAAGGCACGTCGGGTGAGGAGGTCCATGGTGGGGGCGATTGTGGGAGCCGACACGAGCCGGCTCCCGTACTGCAGGGATCAGAACGAGTAGCTGGCACCCAGCTTGAATTGCCGCATCAAACCGCGCACCCCGGTGCGCGTATCGAAGTCGGGGTTGTCGCCGCCCAGCGCGTTCTTCGGCGGGGTGGAGGGACCACCGACCCAGTCGTTGTAGTAGCCCCAGTTGGCGGTGTTGAACAGGTTCAGCACATCAAGGCGGACCTGCAGGTCGCCGCCATACACCTTGAAGTTCTTGGCCAGCGCCATGTCGAGCTGCTTGAAGGTGTCGGAGCCGCGCGCCACGGCCTTGCAGCCGGTAGGGCCGGGGAAGCCGGTGTGGCAGTCGGGCACGCGCCGCGGCTGGCCGTCGCCGACGGTCAGCTTGCCGGACAGCTGCAGGCCCCAGGGCAGCTTGTCCATCAGGCCGCCCACCACGAGGCGGTGCTTCTCGGCGTCCTTGCTGGGGTTGAAGCCGTAGGTAGACTTGCCATAGGCCCAGTCGAAGATGTCGTCCGACCATTCATGGTTGGTGGTCTTGGCGTCGGTGTAGGTGTAGGCCACCGTCATGCTCCAGCCGCTGGCGGGCGTGTAGGGCTTCTCCAGCGACAGGAAGAGGCTGGTCGCCTTGTTCTCGCCGGCGAAGGTGCCCAGCACGAGCGCACCGTAGTCGCGCGGCGCGCCGCCCCACAGGGGGTCCAACGCATTGGTGTTGCCGAAGCCGCCGTTGGGGTCGCGGTTGCCGAGGAACCAGATGAACTGGTTCTTGGCATGGATGTTGGACACGGCGATGTCCGCATTCCATGAGCCCAGCGCCTGGCGCAGGCCCAGGCTCATCTGATCGGCGAACGGCATCTTGAAGTCGTTCTTGATCATCCACGTCTCGCCGTTGGGCGCGGCGTTCTTCTGCAGTTCGTCCAGCGCGTTGTTAGCCATCTTGCGGTCATAGCTGCGGCCCCAGCCGCCGTAGACGACGCTCGCCTTGTTGCCGAACAGGTCGTAGGACGCACCCACGCGCGGCGCAAAGGCGCCCTTGAAGGCTTTGCGCGAGCTGCCGGTGGAGATGTAGTCGGCGATGTTGATGCCGGCCTTGGCCAGCGTCTGCGCATAGGTCTGGCCGGCGGGGGCGGTGATGCCGTCGACGGTGCGGCCGTCCAGCGCGTTCAGCATGGCGATGCGGTCGGCCGGCGTCACATAGCTGTTGTTCAGCATGCTGTCTTCATAGTCCCAGCGCGCGCCGAGGTTCACCTCAAGCTGCTTGGTCAGCTTCCAGTCGTCCTGCAGGTAGATGCCGTACTGGTTGTTCTTGAAATTGGCCGACGCGGTGGGGATGGCGAGCCTGATGTTGCACTGGTCGCTGGACAGGCCGTTGCTGTTGACGTTGGTGCCCGTGCAGGCGAGGCCGTTGTAGTAGGGCTGGCCGGTCGTGGTGTTCAGCACGGTCTCGATGGTGGGCACACGGAAGGCGGTGCCGCTGAGGTCGTACTTCATCGCCTTGAACTGCACGCCGGCCTTGATGACGTGGCCGCTGATCGCGGTGTAGGTGAAGTCGTCCTTCAGGTAGACGCCGCTCTGGCGCCGGTCCTGCGCGTTGGGCGAGCCGCCGACGAAGAAGATGTCCTGGACGTTGTTGATGCGGTCGGTGGGCGAGTACTTGTAGCGGACCTGCGGGTCGACGGAATCCGACTGCGGGTTCCACTTGGTGCTCTCCCAGCCGATGCGCGCCTCGTTGAGCCAGCGGTCGGCCGCGTACTCATGCTTGAGGTCGACGCGGGATTCCTTGTTGTTGTTGTTGATCGCCGTGTTCGGCGCGAAGCGGTCGCCGTCCACCGAGTAGCTCGTTTCCCTGCGCAGCGTCATGGAGAGGTCCAGGCGCTGGCGATCATCGATCTCCGCAGACAGCTTGCCGAATACCAGGTGCTCCTTGAACTGCCCCTTGAAGGCCGCCTGCTGCGCCGCGATCCCGGGGATCAGGCCCGGGCTGCCGGGGTATTTGTCCAGGTTCATCGCCGTGAGCTGGCGCGGCTTCTCCAACTGCTTGCCGTCGTAGGCCAGGAAGTAGTGCAGCGTGTCCTTCTTGATGGCACCGCCGATGCTGAAGCCGCCTTCGACCTGCTTGTACGTGGGTGGCTGGACGCCGTTGGCCTTGTCACGTTCCTGAATGGGGCTCAGCGAGGTCCAGTTGCTGCCTGTGCGATTGAAGTAAACGTTTCCATGCGTTTCATTGGTGCCGGATTTGGTGACCGCAGCAATGGCCACGCTGGACACCTGGTCGAACTCGGCCTTGTAGTTCTGCGTCAGCACCCGGTACTCGGCAATTGCCGCTTGCGGGAAGGGGTTGCCCTGGCTGGTGTCCTGGCCACTGACGCCGCCACGCAGGATGTTGTTCTTGCGGCCGACGCCGTCGATGAAGACGTTGACCGAGTCGATGTTCTGCGACCCGCCGCGCAGCCGCGTGTTGCCGCCGGCATCGGTGTCGAAGCGCACGCCGGGCGCAAAGTCGGCAGCCGACAGGAAGTTGCGCGAAGCCTGGGGGATGGCTTCGATCATGCGGTTGGACACGGTCGTGCCGACCTGCGAGTCGATGACGCCCTGGCGTTGCGAATTGCCTTCGACGACGACAGTGCCCAGTTGGTTGGTGGCACCGCCGCTGGCGAGGTCCACCGTGGCGTTCTGGCCGACCGACAACGTGACGAGGCTGCCTGTCGTGGCGCCGCCGACGCGGACCTCGTAGGTGCCCGGTGCCAAGCCGACCAGCACATAGCTGCCATCCGGCAGCGTCTTGGCCCGGTAGGTGTTGCCATTGGCCTTGTTGACGGCGACCACATCAGTGCCCGCTGGTACTGTGGCACCAGCCGTGGTGATGGTGCCGCGCATGGTGGCGTTGGAGGTCTGCGCAACTGCAGCACCGGCCAGCGCGAAACAGACGGCGGTAGCCAGCGCGTTGCGCCGCCAAGCCTTGCGATTCGTTTCCTTGCTCATGTCCATGTCTCCTGTGTTGTGTGTGTGGTTTCGGACGGGATTCAGGTCTGGGCGGCGCCGCAGGAGCGGCGCACGACGAGTTGCACCGGCATCACGGTGGTGCTGACATCGTTGCTGTCTTTCTCGAGAGCGTCGGCCAGGGCATCGAGCGCCTGGCTGCCCAGTGCCGCGATGGGCACGTGCATGGTGGTCAGAGCGGGGCTGACGTAGCGCGCAACGGGGATGTCGTCGAAGCCGGCCAGGGCGATGTCCTCAGGCACGCGAACCCCGGCGGCCTGCAGCGCGCCGAGCAGGCCGATGGCCATGATGTCGTTGGCCGCGAAGACGGCGTCGGGCCGGGCGCTGGGGTGCAGGCCCAGCAGCGAGGCAGCGGCCCGCTGGCCGCCCACCTCGAAGAAGTCGCCCTCCAGCAGCCAGGGCTGCATGCCCTCGGGCAGGCCGGCACGGTAGCCGCGCTCGCGCTCGCGGGCCTCGAAGTTGGCGGCGGGGCCGCCGAGGAAGGCGATGCGGCGGCGGCCACTGCGGACGAGGTGCTCGGTCATTTGGCGCGCGCCGCCGAAGTTGTCGACGGCGAAGACGCGCTGGGTCGGTTCGCTGACGCCGGAGTTCAACAGCACGGCCGGCAGGCTGACCGGCAGGTTCTGCGACAGGAAGTCGTCATCGGCATGCGGGGACATGACGATGAGGCCGTCGACACGGCCGTTCATCGCCCGCAGCGCGGCGGCGGCCTCGTTGGCGTCGTCGTGCGAGCTGGACAGCAGCAGGTGCAGGCCGCGCGCACGGGCGGCCTGGTCGATGCCGCGGATGAGCTCGGAGAAGAACTCGCCGTGCAGGTCGGGCAGCAGCGCGCCAATGGTGTCGGTGCGGCGGGTGATGAGGCTGCGCGCGGCGCCGGAGGGGCTGTAGCGCAGCTCGCGCGCCGCGTCGACGATGCGCTGGCGGGTGTCGGGCAGCACGTTCTCGGCCCCATTGAGCGCCCGCGACACAGTGGCCACCGACACGCCGGCGACACGGGCAACGTCCTTGATGGTGGCGGGCGATGGGCTCATGCGTCAGGGGTTACCAGTGACGTGGGTCGCTGCTGCCGCGCAGCCCGGCGTGCACACAAAGTTGCGCCAGCAGCCCACCCCGTGGACATCGCCGAGGAGTGAAGCGTCGATCAGGGCGGAAGAATTCGCAGGGCTCCAAGCGAAGCCAGGCGGAACCGGTTGTCTCATCCGTGTGATCGGCTTGGCTTGCGCCTGCCGATGTCATGTAAACGTTTACACACGATTCTGTCGGCCGGCCGCACGCGAGTCAACAGCGTGTTTACCCGCCGCCCATGGTTAGGGATGGCGCGACCCGATGGGCACGCGCGGTCTTGTCAATGGACCGCGAAGGCGGCGTTAGCATGCGCGCCCTCACCCACGCCACCGGATGAAAGAGATGCTGGAAGAACCCGTCGGACATGTTTTTGAAACAGGCGCCCGCGACGCGCTCGCGCCGAGCCAGCGACTGCACCTGATCCTGCTCGGTGTGGAAAGCGTCGAGCGGTCGACCGTCTTCTACGAGGCGCTGGGCTGGGCTCGGTCAGCCACCAGCAATGCCGGCTTCGTGAAGTTTGATCTCGGGGGCTATGCGCTGTGCCTGATCTCGCGGGCCGACTTCGCGAAGGACGCGCAGTTCGACTCACCGCAGGGCAGCGGCTTTTCGGGCGTCGGCCTGATTCACCTGGCCCGCTCGCCGGGCGATGTGGCGCGCATCCTCGCCAAGGCCGTCACAGCCGGCGGGCGGCTGGTGAAACCGGCAACGCGCACGCACTGGGGCATTGCCGGCTACTTCACCGACCCGGACGGGCATCTCTTCGAAGTGGACTACGAGGACGTCTGGGCGCTTGATGACGACCACCGGCTGGTGGTCGACCAGGTCAACGCCGCCTGACGGACGAAGGGCCCGCCACGCAAAACGTGGCAGGCCCTTGTCAGGCGTCGCGGCGCAGGCGCTCTGCCGGATCAGTCGGCGTACACCCCGGCTGCCTTGATGACAGGCCCGAGCTTGTTGATCTCGGCCTCAACGAACTTCTTGTGCTCGGCCGGTGCCAGGCGGGCGTCGTTGACGATGACGGCGCCCAGGGCTTCCTGGCGCTTGTGGAAGTCGGCGTCTTTCAGCGCGGCACGCAGCGCCGTGTTGATCTTGTCGACCACCGCCTTGGGCGTGCCCTTGGGCGCGTACAGCCCGTGCCAGACAGCCAGGTTGAAGCCCTTGAGCCCCGATTCGTCGGCCGTCGGCAGCTTGGCCAGCGGGCCGCTGGGGAGGCGCTTGGACGACATGACGGCGAAGGCCTTGACCTTGCCGGACTCGATCTGGCCGGTGGTGTTGGTGGTCTGGTCGCACATGATGTCGACCTGGCCGCCAAGCAGGTCGTTCATGGCCGGCGCGGTGCCCTTGTAGGGCACCGTCGTCATGTCGAGCTTGATGGCCTGCTGGAACAGCAGACCGCACAGGTGCGAGGCCGAACCCACGCCCGCGTTGGCCAGGTTGATGGTGCCCTTGTTGGCCTCCAGCCACTTGCTGAGCTCACCGTAGTTCGTGGCCGGCAGCGTGGAGCGGCCGATCAGCGTCATCGGCACTTCGTTGACGAGGCCGAGGTATTCGAAGTCTTCCAGCGTCTTGTAGGGCAGCGTGCGGTAAAGCGCGGGCGCGCTGGCAATGCCGATGTGGTGCAGCAGCAGCGTGTAGCCATCGGGCGCGGCCTTTGCAACCTTGTTGGCGCCCAGCGTGCCGCCGACGCCGCCCACGTTTTCGATGATGACGTTGCCGCCCAGCGGCTTGCGCAGCGCCTCAGCGAGGTCGCGGCCGACCTTGTCGGTCGGGCCGCCCGCGGTGAAGGGCACGATGAGGGTGATGGGCTTGTCGGGATAGTCGGCAAGGGCGGGCAGGCAGGCCATCAGGCCTGCGGCGAGCAACAGCGTACGGCGCATCGGGTGTCTCCAACGGTTAGCGACGGTCTTCGATGAGTTTGCCGTCGTTGGGCAGGCTGCCGGTTGGCAGCAGATCTACCTCGACCCGCAGTTTGGTCAGGTCTCGGACAGTCAGCATCAGGCTTTCCACGAGGCCCGGCGTTGTGGGTTCCCACATTTCGGCTTGCAGAACGACCTGGTCCTGCGCCAGTTCGCCGCTGATGACGAGGCGGGCACGGCGCAATTCCGGGTGGCGCCTGACGACGTCGGCGACCTGGCCGGCATGCACGAACATGCCGCGCACCTTGGCGGACTGGTCGGCCCGGCCCAGCCAGCCGCGCAGGCGCTGGTTGCTGCGGCCGGTCGGGCATGTACCGGGCAGCACGGCCGACAGGTCGCCGGTGGCGAAGCGGATCAGCGGGTAGCCGGGGCTGAGCGTCGTCACGACGACCTCGCCCACCTCGCCTTCAGGCAGAGGCTCGCCCGAGCCGGGGCGCACGATTTCGACGATGACGCCTTCGGCGACGACCAGGCCCTCACGCGCTTCGGTCTCGTAGGCGATGAGGCCGAGGTCGGCGGTGGCATAGCACTGGTAGGCGGCCACGCCGCGCTCGGCAAACCAGGCCACCAGTGCCGGCGGGCAGGCCTCGCCGCTGACGAGGGCGCGCTGCAGCCAGGGCAGCGAATGCCCGCCCTCGGCCGCCTTGTCGAGCAGGATGCGCAGGAAGCTGGGCGTGCCGGCATAGGCCTCGGGTCGCAGGTCCAGCACGGCCTGCAATTGCAGCTCCGTGTTGCCGACGCCGCCGGGGAAGCTCGCTGCGCCCAGCGCGCGCAAACCGGCTTCCATCATGGCGCCAGCGGGTGTGAGGTGATAGCTGAAGCTGACATGCGCCAGCTGCCCCGCGCGGATGCCGGCCGCATGCAAGGCTCGAGCGACGCGCCAGGGGTCGGCACCGTCGGCATCGGGCTCGGGCTCGTAGAGCGGGCCGGGCGATTGGAAGATGCGCTGCGGCAGCCCCGTCGCGTAGCCGCCTAGGCGCAGCGCGCGCCGCGCGGCCTGGGCAGCGGCGAGGCTGCTCTTGCGCGTCAGCGGCAACGTGGCCAGCGCGGTGCGCGAGCTGATGTCGGCTGCGGCTATGCCGGCGAGCAGTTCGGCGTAGGCCGGGCTGTTGGACTGAGCATGGGCGATCAGCGCGGGCAGCGCGGCCATCAACGCCGCCTCTCGCTCGGCCGGGTCGCGCGCCTCCAGCACGTCGTAGAACGACGTGGTCACGCGGTGTCCTTCCAGCGCAGCAATCGGCGCTTGATCTCGTCCTGCAGCTTGCGCGAATCGGGGGCGGACTTCAGCGTGAAGCTGTCCCACTCAGGCGTGCTTGCCGGCCGCTTGGCGAGCTGGGCCTTGACCGTTGCGCCGTCGACGCTGAGCTTCATCACGACGTTGCCGCCCAGGGTCCAGCCCTCGGTTCGTTCAGTCAGCGCGTGCTGGTCGCGAATGAAACGCTTCAACGCCAGCAGCGTCGACTCCGCGTTGAACGGCGGCAGCGCGATTTCCCAAGACTCATCACTCATGCCAACCACCTTTTCCTTCGCTTGTAGCTCTTCACTTCCTTGAAGCTGCGCCGCCCTTCCCCGCCCACGCCGAGGTAGAACTCCTTGACGTCCTCGTTCTCGCGCAGCTCGGCGGCGGCGCCGTCCATGACGATGCGGCCGTTCTCCAAGATGTAGCCGTAGTCGGCATAGCGCAGCGCCATGCTGGTGTTCTGCTCGGCGAGCAGGAAGGTCGTGCCCTCGCGTGTGTTGAGGTCGCGCACGATCTCGAACACCTCCTCGACGATCTGCGGCGCGAGGCCCATGGACGGCTCATCCAGCAGCACCATCTTCGGGTTGGCCATCAGCGCGCGGCCGATGGCGCACATCTGCTGCTCGCCGCCCGACGTGTAGGCGGCCTGGCTACCGCGGCGGGTCTTGAGGCGCGGGAAGTAGGCGTAGACCTTGTCCAGCGTCGCCGCTATTGCCGCGCGGCCGTCCTTGCGCGTGTAGGCGCCGGTCATCAGGTTCTCTTCGATGGTGAGGTGGGCGAAGCAGTGGCGGCCTTCCATGACCTGCACGACGCCTCGTTCGACCATGGCCGATGTCGAGAGCTTTTCGATGCGTTCGCCGCGGAGTTCGATGCTGCCTTTTGTCACCTCGCCGCGTTCGCCTTCGAGGAGGTTTGACACGGCTCTGAGCGTTGTCGTCTTGCCGGCGCCGTTGCCGCCGAGCAGGGCGACTATCCCGCCTTCGGGGACCTGGAGGGACACGCCCTTGAGGACGAGGATGACGTGGTTGTAGATGACTTCGATGCCGTTGACATTGAGAAATGGCTGGGTCATCGCTGGGCCTCTCTGGAAGCTTTTGCGGTGGAGCGGCGTCCGCTCGGTGCATTGCCGGGAGTCCGTCCCGGCGGCCGGGTAACTTTCTTCTGCGGGGCCAGAAGAAAGTCACCAAAGA